>NZ_JBSFDP010000028.1:0-97969 GCF_053593975.1 Streptomyces sp. NPDC002004 | reverse complement strand
GGCTGGGGCGGGCCTTGAAGATCGACACCAGCATGGCCACGGCGGTCAGCGACCTCTCACCGCCCGACAGCAGCGACAGCCGCTTGACCTTCTTGCCCGGCGGTCGCGCCTCCACATCCACACCGGTGGTGAGCATGTTGTCGGGATCGGTCAGCACGAGCCGCCCCTCGCCGCCCGGGAAGAGCCTGCTGAACACCCCTTCGAATTCCCGGGCCGTGTCCCGGTAGGCCTCGGTGAAGACCTGCTCGACGCGTTCGTCGACCTCCTTCACCACCTGCAGCAGGTCGGCGCGGGTCTTCTTCAGGTCCTCCAGCTGCTCGCTGAGGAACTTGTGCCGCTCCTCCAGCGCGGCGAACTCCTCCAGGGCCAGCGGGTTGACCTTGCCGAGCTGCTGGTAGGCCCGTTCGGCCGCCTTCAGCCGCTTCTCCTGCTCGGCCCGGACGAAGGGGCGCGGCTGATTGCGCGGGTGCCCGGGGTCGTCCGGCAGTTCCTCGCCCTCGGCGGGCGGCGACGGCGGTACGAGCAGGTCGGGGCCGTACTCCGCGACGAGCCCGGCGGGTTCGACGCCGAGCTCCTCCAGCGCCCTGGTCTCCAGCTGTTCGATGCGCAGCCGCTTCTCGGCGCCCAGCACCTCCCCTCGGTGGACCGAGTCGGTCAGCTTGTCGAGCTCGGCCTTGAGGTCACGGCCCTGCGTACGGGCTGCGGCGAGCTCGCGCTCCCGTTCGGCCTTGGCCCGTTCGGCCGCGGTGCGTTCTGCGTCGGCGCGGACCAGGGAGACCTCGATGTGCGCGAGGAGCTGGCGGGCGCCGTCCGCGACGGCCTGCGCGACCGCCGCCTCGTGGCGCAGCCGTGCCCGGCGCTGCTCGGCACGCGCCCGTGCCTCGCGTTCGGCGCGGGCGGCGCGGTCGAGGGAGTCGGCCCGGCCCGCAAGCCCCTTCACGCGCTCCTCATGGGTACGTACCTGGAGCCGCGCCTCCATCTCGGTCTGCCGGGCATTGGCCCCGTCGGCGGCTAGCCGGTCGCGTACGTGGGTGTCGGGCTCCTCCTCGACGGGCAGCTCCTCGGCGACCGCCAGCCGCTCGGCGAGTTCCTCCGCCTCCTGGGCCGCCCGGTCCAGGGCCTCCTGGGCGCGGTCGGCCGCCGCGGCCGACCTCTGCGCCTCGCCTGCGGCGGCACGGGCCTGGCCCGCCAGGCGGCCGAGCTGCTGGGCGACACCCGACTTCTCGCGGTCGGCCGCGCGACGGCGTTCGGCCAGTTCCTCGACGAGCGCGGCGCACTCCGTGCGGTGCGCGGCGGCCTCGTGCTGGCGCACGGTCAGGGTCTCGCACTGGGCGGCGAGCCTCTCCAGCTCTGCCGCGGCCTCGTCGACGGACGCCTGCACCTCGAGCAGACTCGGGGCCCCGGCGGAGCCGCCGTGCGCGAAGTGCGCCCCGAGAAGGTCGCCGTCGGCGGTGACCGCGGTCAGGCCGGGGTGCGCGTAGACGACGTCCTCGGCGTCCTCGAGGGTGGGGACGACCACGATGTCCCGCAGCAGCCGGCGCACCGAGCCCATCAGCTCCTCGGGGCCGCGCACCAGCTCCGCGGCCGGTCGCGCCCCGCCGGGAGGCATGGGCCCGTCCTGCGCGGGCTCCGCCGGCCCCGCCGTGTCCGCAGCCCCCGTGCCCGGTGCGCCGGGCTCCCCCGCCACCAGGAGCGCGGCCCGTCCTCCGTCCTGTTTCCTGAGCAGACGGATCGCCTCCGCCGCCGCCGTCGGGGTGGAGACCGCGAGGGCGTCGGCGGCCGCGCCGAAGGCCGCGGCCAGTGGGACCTCGAAGCCCGGGGTGACGGAGAGGAGTCCGGCCGCGGGCCCGAGGAGTCCGGTCAGCCGGTCCCGGGCCGCGAGCAACGCGCCGGTGCCGTCCTTGCGGCGCAGGCCCAGGGCCAGTGCCTCGTGGCGGGCGGCGGTTGCGGCGCGCTTGCGTTCGGCGGTGGTGACCGCCTCGCGGGCCTCGGCGAGCGCGGCCTCGGCGTCGGCCAGGGCGCGCTTTGCGCTCTCGTGCCGGGCGGCGAGGTCCTGCTCGCCGGTGTCGAGTGCGTCGACCTCCGCCTGGAGCTGCTCGTACTCCTCCTGGGCCGCGGCGGCTCGCTCGCGCGCCTCCTCGCGGGCCTCGGCGAGACGGTCGATCTCCGCCTGGGCGGACGCGGCACGCGAACGTGCCGCGTTGACCTGGCCGTTCAGCCGGGCAAGGCCTTCGCGGCGGTCCGCGATGGCCCGGGCCGCGTCCTTCAGCCGACGCTCCTCGACCGCCAACTCGCGCTCCAGCTCCGCCCGGTGCGCGACGGTGTCGTCGAGGGCGCGCTCGGCCGCCTCCAGCGCGGCTTCGAGTTCCGCCTCCTGCTCGCGGACGCGCGCGGCCTCGCGCTCCATGTCCTCGGGCTCCCGGCCCCGCCGTTCCTCGGGCGGTGCGGAGGTGGCGCTCTTCACGCGGGCGTCGGCGAGCGAGACGGTGCCGCGTACGCGCTCGGCGAGCTGCGAGAGTTCGTACCAGGTCTGCTGGGCGTTGTGCAGCCGGGGCGCGAGGCGGCGCACCTCGTCCTCCAGCCGGCCCTCCCGGGTGAGCGCGGCCCTGAGCTCGGCCTCCGTGGTCTCCTTGCGGCGCTTGAGCTCGGCCTCGTCGGCGACTTCGGCGCGCAGTGCCGCGCGCATGCGTACGAGGTCGTCGGCGAGCAGCCGCAGCCGGGCGTCGCGCAGATCGGCCTGGATGACGGCGGCCCGCCGTGCGACCGCGGCCTGCCGGCCGAGCGGTTTCAGCTGCCGCCTCAGCTCGTCCGTCAGGTCCTGGACGCGGGCCAGGTTGGCCTGCATCGCGTCGAGTTTGCGGAGCGCCTTCTCCTTGCGCTTGCGGTGTTTGAGGACGCCTGCGGCCTCCTCGATGAAGGCGCGGCGGCCCATGGGGTCGGCGTGCAGGACCGAGTCCAGCTGGCCCTGTCCGACGATGACGTGCATCTCGCGGCCGATGCCGGAGTCGGACAGCAGCTCCTGGATGTCGAGCAGACGGCACGTGTCACCGTTGATCTGGTACTCGCTGCCGCCGTTGCGGAACATGATCCGCGTGATGGTGACCTCGGCGTACTCGATGGGCAGGGCGCCGTCGGAGTTGTCGATGGTGAGGGAGACCTCGGCGCGGCCCAGCGGCGGGCGGCCGGTGGTCCCGGCGAAGATGACGTCCTCCATCTTGCCGCCGCGCAGCGACTTGGCGCCCTGTTCGCCCATGACCCAGCTCAGCGCGTCCACGACGTTGGACTTGCCGGACCCGTTGGGTCCGACGACACACGTGATGCCCGGCTCGAACCGCAGCGTCGTGGCCGACGCGAACGACTTGAAGCCACGCAGGGTCAAGGCCTTGAGGTGCACGCCGCTGGACTCTACCTCCCGTCGTCCGGCCCACTCGGTGAACGCGCGGTTTCACCCATGAACGCGCAGGGCACATCAGGGGTTAAAGGACATGGAGGCCGGGTGCACGGGGGCGCCGCCGGCAAGAAAGAAGGGACGCCGGAGCGTCCCTTGCAATGCGGACAAGCGGCTGACACGGACAGTCCGACCACCTGTAGACGAGTTCAATCAGAAGTGGTCAGGTGAGCGCAGGCTCCGCCTGGGGTACGTCGATGCTCTCGAGGAGTGCGTCGCCGTGGTGAGCTGCGGCAGCCGTCAGCGCGTCGTTCTCCGCCTGGATTCGTCCGAGCTCGGATTCCAGGTCCTGTACGCGCTGCTGGAGCCGTCGCATCTCGGCGAGGAGTCGCGGATCGGAGCCGCCGACGTAACCGAGAAGCGCCTTTGCCATGATGGATGGTCCTCCACACTGAGTGACCGACCGAATCGGTGTGGGTCGAGAGGGATTCGCACCCGCGGTGCTTGGCACTCTTCAGTTTTGCTGCCGTTCATACATGCCAAACAGCCAAGGTGCGCGGGGCTTCCAGCGTCTCACCAAAAAGTTTGACGGTCAACACGATCACGCCCCGTAGAAGTGGGCGACCCGGGGGCTCACGGCCGCGGAACGCGCTGACCGGCCTGTCCTTCGGGCCCCGGGGGGCGTAGAGATCATCCTTCCCTGCGGAGCCTGCCACGGCAAGCGTTTCTTGGCAACCACCAGGCCATTCCTGCCGGACGCAGATGCCGGAGGCATGTCCCCGGGCCGGTGGCTGCCGTGGCCTCGGCGTTTGTCCTCAGCGGACGGCGAAGCCGTCGTAGATGCCGCGCGGGATGTCCCAGATCTCCGTGACGCCGGTGACGCGCCCGGGTGTGTCGCTCTCGTCCCGGAGCCAGGCGAGCAACGCCTCGCAGTCCGCCCGGGGGCCCTCCGCGACGACCTGAACCCGCCCGTCCTCCAAATTGAGAGCAAAGCCACTCAATGTGCCGATCTCCAGCGCTTTGGCGCGCGTGTACCAGCGGAAACCCACTCCCTGTACACGGCCGCGCACCCATGCGGTGAGCCTGACGTCTTCGTTCATGGGTGCACGCTAGCTGGCTGATTGGTCACAGGGCGCTTTGCCCGGTTCGGTCATGAGGTACCGTCTCGTCGCAAATCGCCTCACTCGTTCGGGTGAGCACGTTGACCGCAAGGACGAGGAAGGCCAGATATGGGACGCCACCGACGCACCGCCGCCGGCCGCGCCGCCATGAGCCGCGCCGCAGGGACCACGGGCTCGCAGAGCACCGACGGATACACCGGGGAGACCCCTTCGCACGACCGTGCCGGTCAGGCGTTCCACGGGAACGACCGTGCGTACGACACGGCCGAGAGTGACGCATATCTCTATGCCGTCGACGGCTCCGCCGGGGACGGATCCGGCGGAGACGGGGGCGCCGCCGACGGGAACCGCAACCGGAAGGGTCCGTCCGGCCCCGTGCGCACCGGTCTGCTCGGCATATCCGTGGCGGTCGCCCTGGGTGTCGTCGCGGTGACCACGGGCGTGCTGCCGGGCGGCGGCACGTTCAACTTCACCGGCGAGGACCGTGTGCAGTCCGCCGCGGGCACGCCCACGAGCAGTGTGGAGCCGCAGGGCGGCACGGATGGCCCCGCCAAGGTCGGCCCCTCGCACTCGCCGAGCCGCGCGGGCAAGGCGCCCGGCGCGCCTGCCGTGGAGCCCTCGCGCGGGGAGAGCGCGACGCACTTCGCCCGGCCCGCCGCCCCCAAGAAGCCGGCGGCGACCCCGAGCGCCTCCGCGTCCGCGTCCTCGCCGAGGAAGCCGAAGAGCCCGACGCCGGCCGCTCCGGCGCCCCGCAGGACGACGCACTCCGCGTCGCCGACGCACAAGGTGCCCGCCTCGCCGAAGCCGCCCACCGCGACGCCGACGCACAAGGCGACCACCCCGCCCAAGCCGACGCCGACACACGAGGCGACCACGCAGCCCACCGCGACGCCCACGCACAAGGCGACCATCCCGCCCAAGTCGCCCACCGCGAAGCCCACGCACAAGGCGACCACCCCGCCCAAGCCGCCGAAGCCGACCGCGACTCCGACGCACGAGGCGACCACACCGCCCAAGCCGGCGACCCCGACGCCGACGCACACGGCGACCACGCAGCCGAAGCCCCCGGCCGTGTCCCCCAGCCACGCGGGGACCACGGCCCCCAAGCCGCCCACCGTGTCCCCGACGACGCCCGCGGCCCCGACCGCGTCCGCGTCCGCCGCGGCGCCGTCGAAGACGACCGTCTCCGCCGACGCCGCCGAGGCCGAGGTGCTCCGCCTGGTGAACGACGAGCGGGCCAAGGCCGGGTGTGTGGATCTGACCTCGAGCTCCTCGCTCAACCACCTCGCGGAGAAGTTCAGCGCGGACATGAAGGCCCGCGGGTTCTTCGGCCACACCGACCCGGGCGGCCGGACCCCGTGGGACCGCGCCACCCAGGACGGGATCGGCAATCTGGGCGCCGAGAACATAGCCCGCGGGCAGTTCGACGCCAAGGCCGTGGTGGACGCCTGGATGGCATCCCCCGCGCACCGCGCCAACATCCTCAACTGTCAGTACCGGACGGCGGGCGTCGGCGTGGTCCTCGGATCGGGCGGCCCCTGGTGGACCGGGGACTTCGGCTTCTGAGCCGCCCGTCCCGGCGGTGGACGGCTCAGGCGCCGGCCACCGCCGCACGGCCGGCCGTGAAGATCCTCGCGGTCTCGGCGACACGGCGGCCCAGGTGCTCCGCGGTGGCGATGTCGGCCTTGTGCACGCCGTCGGGACCCTCGTCGTTGTTGCTCTGGGCCGCGGCGCCGGCGAAGAAGCCGAGGCGGTTGAGGTCGTGCTCGGAGGCCTCGCTGGTGTTCCAGCCCGGGTGCAGACCGAGGCTGACCCAGTTCATGCCGTGCTGCGCCGCGAGCGTCTGGAAGAACTGCAGCGTGTGCAGCTTGTCGCCGCTCTTGGAGCCGGAGTTGGTGAATCCGGCGGCGAGCTTGTCCTTCCAGTCGCTGCCGAACCAGCGCTTCGACGTCGCCTCGGCGAAGACGTGGAAGGCACCGGACGCGGTGCCCATGTAGGTGGGCGAGCCGAAGACGATCGCGTCCGACGCGTCGAGCAGGGCCCACTGGTCCTCGGTGATCTCGTCGACCCTGATCAGGTGAACGGCGGCCCCGGCCTGCACGGCCCCGGCCCGGACGGCCTCGGCGAGCACAGCGGTGTGGCCGTAACCGGAGTGGTAGGCGATGGAAACGACGGGGCTGGTCATGGAAAAGCTCCTCAGCAGCTCGTGAACGATGAAAAAAGAAAAGCACTAACTTCTAGTTAGCGCAACCCTGCACACAGCGCTGCCCCGGAGTATGGTGAGGGGTATGGATTCCCTCGCGAGTGGGTCGGCCGCCGGCAGCGAGTCGACCGTCTGTACGGAGAGCGACCCGTCCGGCGCGGCTCTCCCGTACGACGTGTTCTCGCGGTCGTGCCCCTCGCGCGGCACGCTGGAGCACGTCACCGGGCGCTGGGGAGCGCTCACCCTCGGGGCGCTGCACGACGGCACCTTCCGCTTCAACGAGCTGCGTCGCAGGGTCGACGGCGTGAGCGAGAAGATGCTGTCCCAGACGCTGCACGCACTGGAGCGCGACGGCCTGGTGCACAGGGACGCGCAGCCCACGAACCCGCCGCGCGTGGACTACGAACTCACCCCGCTGGGCCGGCAGGTGACGGAACGGCTCAAGGCCCTCATCGAACTCGTGGAGGACCGGATGGACGAGGTTCTCCAGGCGCAGGAGCGCTACGACACCGCGCGCGGGGACCGCTGACAGCGGGGACAGAAGTAGCTGGACCGGTTCATCCAGGGCCGGCGCCTCATCGGGGTCCCGCACCGGCGGCAGGGCTCGCCCTCGCGCCCGTACGCGTCGAGCGACCGGTCGAAGTAGCCGGACTCACCGTTGACGTTCACGTACAGGCTGTCGAAGCTGGTGCCGCCGACGGCCAGGGCCGCGTTCATCACGTCCCGCACATGGCCGAGGAGTTCGGCGGTACGGGGGCGCGTGAAGGTCGCCGTGGGGCGCTCGTAGTGCAGCCTGGCGCGCCAGAGGGCCTCGTCCGCGTAGATGTTGCCGACCCCGCTGATCAGTGACTGGTCGAGCAGGGCACGCTTGATCGTCGTACGGCGCCGGCGCAGCGCCAGATGGAAGGCCGCGTCGTCGAACTCCGGGTCGAGGGGGTCGCGGGCGATGTGCCCGATGACGTCCGGCAGACCGTCCGGCGTGGTCTCGTGGAGCGACAGTCCTCCGAAGGTGCGCTGGTCCACGAAGCGGAGTTCCGTGCCCTGGACGTCGTCGAAGCGGATACGGATGCGCAGGTGCTTCTCGTCCGGGGTGTCGTGGGGCTGGACCAGGAGCTGCCCGCTCATGCCCAGGTGGGCCAGGATCGCGATGCCCTGGGTCTCCAGCGGGAGCCAGAGGTACTTGCCGCGGCGGTTCGGCTCGCCGAGGCGCTCGCCCTTCAGCCGGAGCGCGAAGTCCTCCGGGCCGGCGAGGTGGCGGCGCACGGCGCGGGGGTGGCGGACCTCCACGTCGGCCACGGTGCGGTGGGCTGTCCAGCGGGACAGGCCCCGCCGCACGACCTCGACCTCCGGCAGCTCCGGCATCGCGTTCCCCTCTCGCCCACGGCCCCGCACCCCCGAACCGGTGCACCCCCCAATTCTCCGCCACCCGACCGCGGCCCGACGCCCGGCCCTCCTCCTTGCCCCCGACATGGGAGCGCCACCCTCTCCCACCCCACCGGCACCACATCCGGCCTCCTCCAGCAGCACCCGGCACCCGGCACCGGGGGCGCCCCGCCTACTCGGCACCACGCGCACGCCTCCCGCACAGTCACCCGGCACCGGGGCTGTGCCCACCCTCCCCCAAGCTCTCGGCTGCGCTCGAGCAGGGGGGACCCCCATCGCCCCAGGCGGAACGCATGCCCACAGCGGGAACGGGACCGGCGGCGGGCCCTCGCACTGCCGCGGCCGACCGACTGCCGTCGGCGCAGCTCCACAGCGGGAGCGGAAACGGCAGCCCGCCCCGCGGCGGGAAACCCGCCGAACCGGCCGCAGGGGGCGTGGCGGGACCTCCGCCCGCAGCGGCCGGCGCGCAAGTGCCGAGTGTCTGAACGTGTGACGCAGGCGCGCCGGTCCGAGGACGGAGGTCCCGGCGCGCACCCGACCCACCACGCACAGGCGGCGCACCCGCCCGAGTGCCGCAGGCCGGGGCGCGGGCAAGACCCACCACGAGCAGACGGCGCACCCGCCAAGCACCGCAGAGCGAACGCGCCCCCGACCCACCACCCACAGACGGCGCACCCGCCAAGCACCGCAGACCGCACGCGCACCCGACCCACCACCCACAGACGGCGCACCCGCCCAAGCGCCGCAGGCTCACCGTGTGCCGGGGAACCAACCGACCCGGAATGCGCAAGTGCCCGCCCCCGGAAAGGGGCGGGCACTCGGAAGGGGTGGGTCAGGCGGACGTCGAGGGGGCGTCGGTGCTTCCCTCTGTCTGCTTGGCGGCGGCCCCGGCCGCCGCCGCGGCCGCGGGGGGCGCGGAGGCCCCGCACCCCCCCCCCGCCCCCCGCCGCAGCGCAGCCCCGCGCGGTTGGGGGGCCGCCTCGCGGCCTCGCTGGGGGTGTCGGCCCACCCGATGCAACGGTCGCGGCCGCCCCCGCCCCCCCCCGCGGCCGCGGCGGCCTCTTCGGCCGCCTTCGCCCGCTCGTCCGCCGCGGAGCGGATCGCGCGCCAGGCGGACTCGGCCGCCTGCTGCTCCGCTTCCTTCTTGCTGCGGCCGGTGCCGGTGCCGTACGAGACGCCTCCGACGCGGGCGGCAGCAGTAAAGGTCTTCTCGTGGTCCGGGCCGGTCTCCGAGACCAGGTACTCGGGCACGCCGAGCCCCTCGGTCGCGGTGAGCTCCTGGAGGCTGGTCTTCCAGTCCAGTCCCGCGCCCAGATTCGAGGACTTCTCGATCAACGGGTCGAACAGGCGGTGCACCAGCTCCGCCGCCGCATCGAGCCCCTGGTCGAGATAGACCGCGCCGATCACCGCTTCAAGGGTGTCGGCAAGGATGGAGGCCTTGTCCCGGCCGCCCGTGCCTTCCTCGCCCCGGCCGAGCCGGATGAAGGCACCGAGTTCGAGCCCGCGCCCCACGTCCGCCAGCGCACGCGAATTGACCACCGCGGCCCGCAGCTTGGCCAGCTGGCCCTCGGGCAGGTCGGGGTGGGTGCGATACAGCGTGTCCGTCACGACCAGTCCGAGCACGGAGTCCCCGAGGAACTCGAGCCGCTCATTGGTCGGCAGACCGCCGTTCTCGTACGCGTACGAACGGTGGGTCAGCGCACGCACCAGAAGGGCGGACTCGAGCTTGTAGCCGAGCCGCCCTTCCAGAAGCGTGTGGGACGAGGCCGTGTTGTCCGCCTTCTTCCTGGCGTTTGAGTCCGCCTTGGCGTCAGACATGGAGCCTCTCACCAGCCGCTCAGACCTCGAGGACCTGGCGCTTGTTGTAGGTGCCGCAAGCGGGGCACGCGATGTGCTGCTGCTTGGGCTCGTGGCAGCGCTCGCACGCAACCAGGGTGGGGACCGCAGCCTTCCACTGCGACCGGCGGTGGCGCGTGTTGCTGCGCGACATCTTCCGCTTCGGAACAGCCACGGCTACTTCTCCTGCTTCTCGTCGACGCCCGCTTCGGCGCCGCTCATCTCGTCCTTCTCGCCGCCCTGAACGGAGTCGGCGAGTCCCTGCAGTGCCGCCCAACGAATGTCGACGGCGTCATGGTGGTGGTCCGGGTCGTCCGCGAGCCGCGCCCCACACTGGGAACACAGGCCCGGGCAGTCTTCCCGGCACACCGGCTGCATCGGCAGTGCGAGCACCACCGCGTCACGCAGCAGAGGTTCGAGGTCGAACAGGCCGTCCTCGAGAAAGAGCCTGTCCTCGTCTTCCTCGGCGTCGTCGCCCGGTTCCGCGATCATGCGGCCCCGGTCGTCGGCGTCAGGGTACGAGAACATCTCCTGGAAGTCCGCTTCGAGCTCCAGCTCCAGCGGCTCCAGACACCTTACGCACTCCCCCTCGGCGGCCGCACGGGCGGTGCCTGTGACAAGCACACCTTCCATGACCGACTCGAGTCGGAGTTCGAGCTCCAGCGGGGCGCCTTCCGGCACTCCGACGACCCCTTCGATACCGAAGTCCTTCGGGGTGTCGACCTGGCGGGTCAGGCGCTGGAGCGCACCAGGACGCCGTCCCAGCTCGTGTGTGTCGAACACGAGGGGGTTGCGGTGGTCGAGGCGGGCGTTCAGGGCCATTCCTGCTTTCGGTCTTCAAAATCGAGTGGAGCTCATGGGGCGGCCACCCCGAAACGGGCAGCCAGGATCGCGGACGCCTGTGGAGCCCACGAAGGCAGCGCAGTGCACACGCGACCGAAGAGCCAGGATACTGGACCTTTCGCCGTCGGCCCAATCCGCATCGGCAGGGGCCGGTACGCCCCTCTCCCGCGCGCCGTGACGGTCCGGCTCAGCGCCCCTGTTCGTACTGGCGCAGCTGCTCGGCGCTGATCATGCCGGTGTCGAAGAGGCTGGTCTCGTCAAGCGCGCCGGCCCCGTCCTGGGACTGCTGGGGACGCCCGTAGCCCTGGCTCGCGTCGTAGGCCTGGTTCGGGTCGTAGCCCTGCTGCGGATAGGCGGCGTACGGATCGGCCTGCTGCTGGTACCCGTAGGGGTCCTGCCCGCCGTAGGCGTACGGCTCCTGCTGGTAGCCGTAGGCGTCCTGCTGCCCGTACGACTGCTGGGCGGGGATCTGCGCCACGGCGGGCTCGCGGGCCGGCTGCGGCTGCTGCGGCTGCTCGGCCTCGCCGATCTGCGCAAGCTCGGCGAGGTACTCGGCGTCGGTGGCGTGTCCCTGGAGCATCGCGTCGCCGCTGAGGCTGCCCAGTTCGTCCGTGGCGATCCGCCCGTGGAGCTTCTGGCGGCCCCGGCCGACGGCCTCCAGCGTCTTGGCGAGGACCGCCTCGAACGCTCCGAGCTTCACATCGACGTACTCGTCGGCGGTGCGGCGCAGGGTCTCGGGGTCCTGGCTGCGCTCGGGGGCGTCCTCGTCCTCGTAGCCGTGCTCGTCGATGCCCGGCCCGGTGCCGAGCAGCTTCTCGCGGCCGCGGCCGACCGAGCCGAGCGTCTTGGTGAGCACGACCTCGAAGTTCGCGAGCTTGGAGTCGACGTAGTCGTCGGCCTCGGCGCGGATCTCCTCGGCCTCCTGGCGCGCCTCGGCGAGGATGCGGTCGCCCTCGGCCTGGGAGCGGCGCGCGACCTCCGTGTCGGAGATCAGGGAGCCGCGCTCGGCGTGCGCCGTCTCGATGATCCGCTCGGCTTCCTGCCGGGCCTGCTCCACCATCTGCTCGCGGCCGCCGATGAGCTCCTGGGCCTGCGCCAGGGAGCCGGGCAGGGCCGCGCGCACCTCCTCGAGCATCGCGAGCAGCTCGGCGCGGTTGATCACGCACGAGGCCGACATGGGCATGGACCGGGCGCTGCCGACCGCCGCGACGATCTCATCGAGCTTTTTCTGCACGTCCACCGTGTGCTCGCCACTCTCTGTGCCTGGGACGGATCCCACCGGCCTTGTGTACGGGCGCGGTGGGAGACGGACAAGGGCGACTGTACGGGCAGTCGGGCGGCGCCCGACACCGGGTGACGGGCTATCAGTTCAGTCGCGTTCGCCGAGGCGCTCGGTGAGGGCCTCCAGAACGGGCGGCGGCACCAGGTGGGAGACGTCGCCGCCCCAGGCGGCGACCTCTTTGACGAGCGAGGAGGACAGGAAGCTGTAGGTGGGGTTGGTGGGCACGAAGAGGGTCTCCACGCCCGAGAGGCCGTTGTTCATCTGGGCCATCTGCAGCTCGTAGTCGAAGTCGCTGACGGCGCGCAGGCCCTTGACGATGGCGGGGATGTCGCGCTGCTTGCAGAAGTCGACGAGAAGGCCGTGGAAGGCCTCCACCTCGACGTTGCCGAACTCGGCGGTGACCTCGCGGATCAGCTCGATCCGCTCCTCGACGCTGAACAGGCCCTTCTTGGACTGGTTGATCATCACCGCGACGTGCACCACGTCGTACAGCTTGGAGGCGCGGGCGATGATGTCGAGGTGTCCGTTGGTGATGGGGTCGAACGACCCCGGACAGACGGCGCGGCGCAACTGTGGTTCCTCGCTCTCCGGTCCGGTCATGGTGCGGCTGCTGATGCGTTGTCGCACGTAGAGGCGGCGCGACCGTACCAAAACGTGCCCTCGCCGTAGCGACGGGCCCGCAGGCCTTCGAAGCCGTCCGGCCACGCGAATTCGCCGCCTCTGGTGCTGCGCTCCACGGTGACGAGGGCGTCGTCCGCGAGCCAGCCCCGAGTGCGGAGTGTGAGCAGAATCTCGCGAAGATCGTCGTCCGGGACGGCGTAGGGCGGGTCCAGGAAGACCGCGTCGTACGGCTCTCCGGGCGCCGGTCCCGTGACGATCTGTTCGGCTTTGCCCGCCCGTACGTCGGCGCCGGGGAGGCCGAGCGCGCGGACGTTGTCCCGGACGACACGGGCCGCCCGGCCGTCGGCCTCGACGAGCAGGACGTGGGCGGCGCCCCGGGACAGGGCCTCCAGTCCCACGGCGCCCGAGCCCGCGTAGAGATCGGCGACGCGGATGCCGTGGAGCGTTCCGAGCAGGGACTCCCAGGTGGAGAAGAGGCCCTCGCGCGCCCGGTCGGAGGTGGGGCGGGTGCCGGTGCCCGGCGGCACCGCCAGGCGCCGCCCGCCGGCCTGGCCGGCGATCACGCGGGTCATGGTGGCCTCGGGTCCTTCGCTGGGGGGTGGGTCGTGTCAGCTCCACGATATGGCCAGCCGCGGGGCGAGCCGAGCCGTGGTGCCGTTTTCCCCGTCGGCGCCCGGCACCCGGGGCTCCCCAGGGTCTGTCGTCACATTCCCGTCGTCGCCCGAAGGGCGGCTCCGCGGCGTCCGGTGCGTGCTCTGGGGGTCCCCCCGGCCGAAGGCTGGGGGAGTGCCGGGCGGAAGTCCTCGTACTGGACGTACTCGGGCTTTCGCCCGGTGCGGCGAGTGGGGGTACCTCCCACGCCCTTGAGGCAGTGGGGGGCGTGCCGGGCGTCGCGGGGCGGACGGGAATGTGACGACAGGCCCTAGCCCTTCTCCAGGTACTGCTCCCGCTCCTCGTCCAGCAGGGCCTGCAGGGCCGTGCGCAGGCCGGGCAGCCGCTCCAGCTCGGGGTCGGCGGCGACGACGGCCGTGGCCTCTGCGCGGGCCTCGGCGATGATCTCCTCGTCGTCGATGACGGCGAGCACCCGCAGTGAGGAGCGGACGCCGGACTGGGCCTGGCCGAGTACGTCGCCCTCGCGGCGCTGTTCGAGGTCGATACGGGAGAGTTCGAAGCCGTCGAGTGTCGCGGCGACGGCGCCGAGCCGGGCCCGGGCGGGACTCGCCTCGGGCATCTCGGTGACCAGGAGGCAGAGTCCGGGTGCGGAGCCACGGCCGACACGGCCGCGCAGCTGGTGCAGCTGCGAGACGCCGAACCGGTCGGCGTCCATGATCACCATCGCCGTCGCATTGGGAACGTTCACGCCGACCTCGATGACCGTCGTCGCGACGAGGACGTCCGTCCCGCCGGCGGCGAAGCGGCGCATCACCGCGTCCTTGTCGTCGGGCTGCATCCTGCCGTGCAGCACCTCGACCCGCAGCCCTTGCAGGGCGCCCTGCGCCAGGTCCTCGGCCACGTCGAGAACCGCGAGCGGGGGCCGCTTCTCGGCCTCGTCCTCGGGGGACTTCCCGGCGCTCTTGCCGGCCTCGGCCGTGCCGCCGTTCTCGTCGGCGGAGTCGCCGATGCGGGGGCACACCACGTACGCCTGGTGGCCGTTCGCCACCTCCTCACGGATGCGCTCCCAGGCGCGGGCGAGGAAGTGCGGCTTGTCCTGGGCGGGCACGACATGGCTGGCGATCGGCGAGCGGCCGGCGGGGAGCTGGTCGAGGACCGAGGTCTCCAGGTCGCCGAAGACGGTCATCGCGACCGTGCGCGGAATGGGCGTGGCCGTCATGACGAGCAGATGCGGCGTCCGCTTCTCCCCCTGGGAGTGCCCCTTGCCGCGCAGGGCGTCGCGCTGCTCGACGCCGAAGCGGTGCTGCTCGTCGACCACGACCAGCCCCAGGTCGTGGAACTGCACCTTGTCCTCGATCAGCGCATGCGTGCCGATGACGATCCCGGCCTCGCCGGTGACCAGGTCGAGCAGTGCCTGCCGCCGCGCGGCGGCGCCCATGGAGCCGGTGAGCAGCACCACCTTGGTGGCCTGCTCCGCCCCGCCGAGCATCCCGCCCTCGGCCAGCTCCCCCATCATCTCGGTGATGGAGCGGTGGTGCTGCTGGGCCAGCACCTCGGTGGGCGCGAGCATCGCGGCCTGCCCGCCGGCGTCCACCACGGCGAGCATCGCGCGCAGGGCCACCATGGTCTTCCCGCTGCCCACCTCCCCCTGGAGCAGGCGGTGCATCGGGTGGTCGGTCGCGAGGTCGTCGAAGATCTCCCGGGAGACCTTCTGCTGCCCCTCCGTCAGGGTGAAGGGGAGGCGGGCGTCGAAGGCGTCGAGCAGGCCGTCGGGCCCGGGCCTGCGGGGGACGGCCGGGAGCTGGGCCTCGGCGTGGCGGCGGCGGGCGAGGGCGACCTGGAGGACGAAGGCCTCGTCCCACTTGAGGCGGGCACGCGCGTCGGCGACGTCGGCCTTGGTCCGCGGCCGGTGGATCTTCACCAGCGCCTCGGCGAGCGGCACCAGGCCGCGGCCTTCCCGCAGCGCGGGCGGCAGCGGGTCGGCGGCCTCCTGGACGCTCGGCAGCACCGCGTCGACCGCCTTGGCGATCTTCCAGGACTCCAGCTTGGCGGTGGCCGGGTAGATCGGGATGAGCGCCCCCGCCCAGGAGTCGACGGCTTCGGCGGATTCGCCGTCGCCGCGCAGCAGTTCGTACGCCGGGTGCGCCAGCTGGAGCTTGCGGTTGAAGACCGAGACCTTGCCGGCGAACATCGCGCGGGTGCCGGGCAGCAGGTCCTTCTGCGGCTTGTGGACGCCGCGGCCGAAGAACACGAGCTGGAGCTGGCCGCTGCCGTCCGTGATGACGACCTCGAGGCGCTGGCCGCTGCCGCCGCCGTACTTCAGGATGCGGGCACTGGCGACCTGGGCGACCACGGTGACGTGCTCGTCCAGGGGGAGGTCGGCGAGGCGGGTCAGCTCACCGCGTTCGGCGTAGCGCCGCGGATAGTGGTGCAGGAGGTCGCCGACGGTGTGCAGGCCGAGGTGTTCGGCCATCACCTTCGCGGTGGCGGGGCCGACCACCTTCTTCAGGGGTTCTTCCAGCGTGGGCACGGAATCCATTGCACACCACGCCGGTGACAGCGGGGCGCTTCTCCCCCTGCCCCGCCCCTTCCGTCCCTCGCGTGTCCACGGGGTTCCGCCCCCCCCGGGGGTCTCCGGGCCGGCCCGGACGGCGTCGCCCCCCGGTCGACGCACCGCCCGCCCCGTGGGCACGGGCGCCCCTGACCGCTCCGCGCCGAGGAGGTCTACTCCACGCCGATGAGCAGCAGGGCCGACCGGCGGCCGCCCCGGTACACCACGGTGTCCACCGCCAGATGGGCTTCGCGCACGTGCCGTTCGAGACCGTCGGCCAGCGTGTCGGGCACGTCCTCGCCGAGGACGAGGGTGACCATTTCGCCGCCGGCGGCGAGCATGCGGTCGAGGACGGTCTCGGCGGTGGCGGCGAGTTCGGAGCCGATGACGGCGACGTCGCCGTCGATGAGGCCGAGCACGTCGCCCGCCTGGCAGATGCCGGCCATGGTCCAGGCCTGCCGTTCGGCGACGGCGAGTTCGGCGTACCGGGTCGCCCCGGCCGCCGATGTCATGGCGACGACGTCCTCGTCGAAGCGCCGCTCCGGCTCGTGGACGGCGAGCGCGGCGATGCCCTGCACGGCGGAGCGCGTGGGGATGAGCGCGACGCGCACTCCGTCGGCGCGGGCCTGCTCGGCCGCCGCCGCGGCGGTGTGGCGCAGTTCGGCGTCGTTCGGGAGCAGCACGACCTCGCGCGCGTGGGCCTCGCGGATCGCCTCGGCCAGCTCGCCGCTCGCGGGGGGCTCGCCGGGGCGGGCGAGCACGGTGGTGGCCCCGGCCTCCGTGTAGAGGCCGGCCAGGCCCTCGCCGGGTACGACGGCCACGACGGCGCGCTGGGTGCGTTCCCTGGGCGGCCGGCTCGCGGTGTCCGGCGCGGCGATGTGTGCGTCGCCCAGGCCGAAGTGGGTGATGCGGATGCGGTACGGCCGCCCGGCCTCGACGCCCGCCTCGACGGCGGCGCCCGCGTCGTCGACGTGCACATGGACGTTCCACAGGCCGTCGCCGCCGACCACGACGAGCGAGTCGCCGAGCGCGTCGAGCCGGGTGCGCAGCCGGTCGACCGCGGTGTCGTCGGCCTCCAGGAGATAGATCACCTCGAAGGCGGGGCCGCCGGTGTCGGGGCCGTCACCGCACGCCTCCCGGCGCTCCTGCGCGCGCGTGGGGTGCGGGACCCGGGCGGAGGCGTCGCCCGCGCGGGCGGGTTCGGGGGCCCCTGCGGCCGGGTCCTCGCCCGTGAGGGTCCGGGCGAGCGCGGCCAGCACGGCGACGAGTCCCTGGCCGCCCGCGTCGACGACGCCCGCGCGTTCCAGGACGGCGAGCTGGGCGGGTGTGGCGGCCAGGGCGGCGCATGCGCCCTCGTAGGCGGCGCGGGCCACCGTGCCGCAGTCGCCCTCGGCCCCGTCGGCGGCGTCGGCCGCGGCGGCGGCGACGCTCAGGACGGTGCCCTCGACGGGGTGGGCGACGGCCTCGTACGCGGACTCGGCGGCACGGCGCAGTGCGAGCCGCAGCCCGTGGCCGTCGGTGCGGGCCGCGTCGCCGTCGGCGGCGAGCACCTGTGCCATGCCGCGCAGCAGCTGCGCGAGGATGGTGCCCGAGTTGCCCCGGGCCCCGATGAGGGCGCCGTGGGCCATCGCGCGCACGGCCTCCGCCAGCGAGGGCCGCTGCGGGGCGAGGCCGGTGAAGACCGCTTCGACGGCCTGTGCGGCCGACTCCAGGGTGAGGAAGAGATTGGTGCCGGTGTCCCCGTCGGCGACCGGATAGACGTTGATCGCGTCGATCTCCTCGCGGGCCCGTCCCAGCGCGTCCAGTGCGAGACCGCACCAGGCACGCACCGCGACGGCGTCGAGGGTCTCCGGCACCTGCGGCACCTGCGCCTCCTTGCTGCTGGACTGGGACGCAGCGTAGACCCAGGCCGGGGCCCGGGCGGAAGAGGGCCCGGGCCGGGGGCCGGGCCGACCATGGTAGTTTCGTTGTACCGACGCAGCCGTTGTATGCTGCTCCGGTTGTCCGATCCGAATCGGGCCATACCCCTGGCAACGCCAACCAGATCACTCGATCCCGGCATGCCGGGATTCAACCGTAAGTGCATCTGAAGTCTTTGGAGTGACCCGTGGCTGCCAACTGCGACGTCTGCGGCAAGGGGCCGGGCTTCGGCAACAACATTTCGCACTCGCACCGCCGTACGTCCCGTCGCTGGAACCCGAACATCCAGCGCGTGCGTGCCGTGGTCGGGCGGACGCCGAAGCGGCTCAACGTCTGCACCTCGTGCATCAAGGCCGGCAAGGTCTCGCGCTGACGCAATCGCAGCGCGGCCACCTAGCTGGTTGCTGTGAAGCCGGTCCACCTTCGGGTGGGCCGGCTTTTTCGTGTGTCCGCTCGCCTGCGGTTCGGCATGTTCCGTCCCATGCCGTGGGGCGTGATCGCGACCCTGTCGCCGCGTTCGGGCGCCCTCCCACCGGTGGTTTTGCCAGAATCACCGGGTGCACTTCGGCATCCTCGGCCCCCTCGACGTGCGTTCCGGCGACGGCTCCCCTCTCGACCCCGGTGGTCCGCGCCCCCGCACGCTGCTCACGCTGCTGCTGCTCGACGCGGGCCGTAGCGTCCCGACGGCCCGGCTGACGGACGGGCTCTACGGGGACGAGCCGCCCTCCGGCGCGGCGAACGCGCTGCAGTCCCAGGTGTCCCGGCTGCGCCGGCGCCTCGGCCTGGAGATAGCCGGGACCGCTACCGGCTACCGGCTCGCGGTGGATCCCGACACGGTGGACGTGCACCGCTTCGAACGGCTGGCCCGCGAGGGACGGCGGGCGCTCGCGGCCGGGGATGCGGGCCGGGCCGCCGGGCTGTTGCGTGAGGGGCTCGGCCTGTGGCGGGGCCCGGCCCTCGCCGACCTGCCCGACGGGCAGGCCCTCGTGGCCCGCCTCGACGAGCTGCGGTTCGCCGCCGTGCAGGACCGGATCGAGGCGGATCTCGCCCTCGGCGGGGGCTCCGCGCTCGTACCCGAGCTGCGCGAACTGATCGCCGCGCACCCGCTGGGCGAGCGCCTGTACGGGCAGCTGATGCGGGCGCTGCACGCGGCCGGGCGGCCGGCGGAGGCGCTGACGGTGTACGAGGCGGCGCGCCGCACCCTTGCCGACGAACTGGGCACGGACCCGTCGGCGGAGCTGTCGGCCCTGCACCGCGAGCTGCTCCAGGGCCGGGAGCCCGTACGGCAGCAGGGGGTGCCGGCGCAGCTCACCCGTTTCGTGGGGCGTGAGGAGGAGCTCGCCCGGATCGACGAGCTGCTGGCGCGGACCCGGCTCGTGACGCTGACGGGGCCGGGCGGCGCGGGCAAGACCCGGCTCGCGATCGAGGCGGCCCGCGCGTGGGCGGACCGGGCGCGGAAACCCGGCGCCCGCGGGGTCCGCGGCGACGGCTCCGGCGAGGACGTCTGCTACGTCGAGCTGGCTCCCCTCGGCGACGGGTCCCGTCTGCCGTACGCGCTCCTCGGGGCGCTGGGGGTGCGCGACGGCCTGCGGGCGCAGGGCACGGACGCCACGGGGCGGCTGCTCACCGCTCTGGAGGACCGCACGCTGCTGCTCGTCCTGGACAACTGCGAGCACGTCGTCGAGGAGGCCGCCCGGATCACCGCGCTGCTGCTCGGCGCCTGCCCGGGCGTACGGGTGCTCGCCACCAGCCGGGAGTCCCTGGGCATCACGGGCGAGGCTCTGTGCCCGGTGCCCCCGCTGCCGGCCGGGCCCGCGGTGCGGCTGTTCCTGGACCGGGCCGCCGCCGTGCGTCCGGACGCGGTGCCCGGGGCGGACCACGGGCGCGTGGCCGCGGTCTGTGCGGCCCTCGACGGGCTGCCGCTCGCCATCGAGCTGGCGGCGGCCCGGCTGCGGACGCTGACCCTCGGCGAACTGTCCGTCCGGCTCACCGAACGGCTGGGCGGCGATGCGGCCGACGGCCGGTTCCGGGTGCTGTCCCGCGGCGACCGCACCAAGGCCCCCCGGCACCGCACGCTGCGTGCGGTCGTGGAGTGGAGCTGGGAGCTGCTGGACGACGAGGAGCGGGAGCTGGCACGGCGGCTGACCGTGTTCCCGTCGGGGGCGGGCCTGGACGCCGTGGAGGCGGTGTGCGGCGTCGCGTATCCGGAGGACCTGCTGGCCTCGCTCGCCGAGAAGTCTTTCGTGGAGGTGGCCGACGGGCGCTACGGCATGCTGCAGACGATCCGGGCCTTCTGCGCCGAGCGGCTTGCCGAGGAGGGCGAGCGGGAGGGGCTGCGGGACGCGCACGCGGCGTACTTCCTGCGCCTGGCCGAGGAGGCCGAGCCCCTTCTGCGGGGCGGCGGGCAGCTGCCGTGGCTGGCGAGGCTGGACGCCGAGCACGGCAACCTGGAGGCCGCCCTGCGGCACCTGGCCGGGTCGGCCACCGGGAGCGCCCTGCGGCTGATGGCCGCGCTGTCGTGGTTCTGGCGGCTGCGCGGTCTGCACGGGGAGCAGACCGGGCTCGCCCGTGAACTGCTCGCGGCCGTCGGCCCCGAGCCGCCGGACGGCCTGGTCGAGGAGTACGTCCTGTGCGTCCTCAACACGGTCACCGGGAACGGCGACGACCCGGCGGAGCCGGAGCGCATCGAGCGGGTCGGCGCCCTCCTCCAGGGCTTGGACCGCCGGCTGCGGCTGCCGTTCACGATGGTGCTGTGGGCGCTGGCGGGCGGCCCGCGTCCGGCGGACCGGCAGCGGGCCCGCATCCAGATCGGCGACGATCCGTGGGGCCTTGCGCTGCTGGACGTCGCGGAGGGCTTCCAGGAGTTGTTCACGGCGCGCACCGACGCGTCCGAGGCGGCGTTCGGCCGCGCGCTGGACGGCTTCCGCCGCACCGGTGACCGCTGGGGCATGGCCAACTGCCTGGATCCGCTGGGCATGTTCGCGGACTGGCGGGGAGAGCGGGCGCGGGCGCTGGAGCTGATCGACGAAGGGCTCGGACACGTCGGGGAGTTGGCGGCGCCCGAGGAGACCGCCGATCTGCTGCTGCGCCGGGCAGCCGTTCTGCTGCGGCTCGGCGACCCCGCCCTGGCCGAGGGCCACCTGAGGCGAGCCGAGGCGCTGGCCCGTACGGCCGGGGTGCCCGACAAGGTGGCCGGTGCCCGGCGCGGCCTCGGCGACGCGGCGCGCCGGTCGGGGGACCCGGCCCGCGCGCGGGTGCACTACGAGGAGGCCCTGGAGGCGTGTGCCGCCAACTGGTTCAGCGTGGGCGAGACCGCGCGGATCCTCGTCGGTCTGGGCCGCACGGCCGTCGCCGATGGGCAGGTCGACGAGGCCCGGGAACGGTTCGCGCAGGCCCGCGCCCTGCTGGCGGAGTCCGCCGCCGTCACCGGTGCCGAACTCGCCGAGTGCGCCGAGGCGTTGGCGGCGGTCGCCGAGACACCCGAGCGGGCGGCCGTCCTGCTCGGCGCCGCCGACGCGCTGCGCGGCACGCTGATCGCCGGTGATCCCGATGTGGCACCCGTGCACGGGCGGGTGTGCGAAGAGCTGTCCCCGCAGGCGTACGACAGGGCCTTCGCCCGGGGGCGGGCCCTGGGTGCCGCGGCACTCGACGGACCGTGAGGGCGACGGCCGGCGATCGTACGGGGAGTCCGGCGGCCGCGGCGACGGCCGCGCAGGGGACGGTCAGCGGCGGTCAGCGACCGGTGCGCGGACGGTAAGCACCGTCCCCGAACCTCATGACCATGACGAACACAGCGAACCAGTCGCACTCCCCCGCCACCGGCCCCCTCCGCCATCTCCGCGTCCTGGTCTCCGGCGCCAGCGTCGCCGGACCGGCCGCCGCCCTCTGGCTGGCCCGGTACGGCGCCCGGGTCACCGTCGTCGAGAAGGCGCCCGCACTGCGCCAGGGCGGCTTCGCCGTCGACTTCCGCGGGCACGTGCACCGCACGGTGCTGGAGCGGACGGGCATCCGGGACGAGGTGCACCGGCGCCAGACCCACATGGGCCGCCAGACCATCGTCGACGCGGAGGACCGCGAACGCGTCGACCTCCCGGCGTATCTGATGAGCGGCGACGTCGAGATCAACCGGGCCGACCTCTCGGCGATCCTGCACGAGCGCACCCGGGACGACGTCGAGTACGTCTTCGGGGACTCGGTCGCCTCCCTCTCCGAGGACGCGGACGGGGTCGACGTCACCTTCGAGCGCGGGGCGCCGCGGCGCTTCGACCTCGTGGTGGGCGCCGACGGCCTGCACTCGCGCACCCGCCGTCTCGCCTTCGGTGACGAGTCGCGGTACCTGCGGTTCCTGGGCTACTACGTGGCCGGGTTCCCCATGCCCAACCACCTGGGCCTGAACCGCACCGCGCGGATCCACAGCGACCCGGGCCGCATGCTCGGCATCAGCAACTACGACGGCGATCCGCACAGCGCCGGTGCGTTCCTGGTCCTTAAGTCGCCGCAGCTCGCCTACGACCGGCACGACCCCGCCGCCCAGAAGAAGATCCTCGAGGAAGGCTTCCGGGACATGGGCTGGTACGCCCCGCAGGTCCTGGACGCGCTGCGGGACACCGACGACCTGTACTTCGACGCGATCGCCCAGATCCACATCGACCGGCTGTCGCAGGGCCGCGTGGTGCTGCTCGGGGACGCCGGCTACGGCGCCACGATGGGCGGCATCGGCACGGGTACGGCACTTGTGGCCGCGTATGTGCTGGCCGGTGAACTGGCCACGGCCGGCGGCGACCACCGGACCGCCTTCGCCGCGTACGAGGCGGAGATCCGCGACTACGCCAAGGGCTGCCAGAAGCTCTCGGGCAACGCGGGCCCGTTCCTCGCCCCGCCGACCGAGCGCAGGATCCGCAGCCGCGACCGTACGTACCGGCTGCTGAGCTCGCGGTTCCTGGCCGGCTTCTTCAAGCGTCTGACGGAGAAGGCGGCGAACGGCATCGTGCTCAAGGACTACGAGGCGCTCGTCCCGGGTGCCCGGAACCGCCACCCGTGATCCACCGGCCCGATGCCCGCACCCAGCGGGAATCCGGCCGCGATGGCGCCGGTGACGTAGGCCTTGGCCGCCGTGACGGCCTCGGGAACGGAGTCCCCCTTCGCCAGCTGCGAGGCGATCGCGCTGGCGAGGGTGCAGCCGGTGCCGTGGGTGTGCCGGTTGTCGTAGCGGGGCGCGCGCAGCCAGTGCTCGTCGGAGCCGTCGGTCAGCAGGTCCAGGGCGTCCCCTGCGAGGTGCCCGCCCTTGATCAGCGCCCAGCGCGGCCCGTACTCCAGGACGGCGGCCGCGGCGCGGCGCAGGTCGTCCTCGGACTCCGCCCGCACCCCGGTGAGTTGGGCGACCTCGTCGAGGTTCGGGGTGGCGACCGTCGCGGTGGGCAGCAGCAGGGTGCGGACCGCGTCCAGCGCGGACGCGGCGAGCAGCGGGTCGCCGTGCTTGGAGACCCCGACGGGGTCCACCACGACGGGTGCGCCGGTCTCCGCGACGAGTGCGGCGACGGCCTCCACGAGCGGCGCCGACGACAGCATGCCGGTCTTGACGGCCTGCACGCCGATGTCGTCGACGACGCTGCGGTACTGGGCCCGCACCGCCTCCACGGGCAGCTCCCAGGCCCCCTGCACACCGACGGAGTTCTGTGCGGTGACGGCGGTCAGCACGCTCATGCCGTGCACACCGAGCGCCAGCATCGTCTTCAGATCGGCCTGGATGCCCGCGCCACCGCCGGAGTCGGACCCGGCGACGGTGAGCACCCTGGGCGGTACCGGTGTTCCCATGATCAGCCCTCGATGTCCCCGAAGTGGTCCCAGCCGCCCTTGGCGGTCCACGGCGCCCCGTCGACGGTCACCTGGGGCAGCGCGGAGGGGTTCAGCACCTCGCCGATGACCTTCCAGCGGGCGGGCAGCTTCACGTCCGGCGGGAAGGTCGCGACGATCGCGTGGTCCTCGCCCCCGGTGAGCACCCACTGCAGCGGGTCGACACCGACGGCCTGCCCGATGTCGTTCATCTGCGACGGCACGTCGACGGCTCCGGAGCGGATGTCGATGCGGACCTTGCTGGCCTCGGCGATATGGCCGAGGTCGGCGATCAGGCCGTCGCTGACGTCGGTCATCGCGGTGGCGCCGAGCCCGGCAGCAGCGGGGCCCGCGTGGTACGGCGGCTCGGGCCTGCGGTGTGCCTCGACGAAGGCGCGGGGCGAGCGGAAGCCGCGCGAGAGCACCGCGTGCCCGGCGGCGGACCAGCCCAACCAGCCGGTGACCGCCACGACATCGCCGGGCTGCGCACCGGCGCGGGTGACCGGCTCGTGGTTGCGCAGATCGCCGAGGGCGGTGATCGCGACGGTGATGGTGTCGCCGCGTACGACGTCGCCGCCGACCACGGCCGCCCCGGCCACCTGGCATTCGTCGCGCAGGCCGTCCATCAGCTCGACCGGCCACGTCGCGGGCAGGTCGGCGGGGACGACGAGACCGAGCAGCAGCGCCGTCGGCACGGCTCCCATGGCGGCGATGTCCGCGAGGTTCTGCGCGGCGGCCTTGCGGCCCACGTCGTAGGCCGTGGACCAGTCACGCCGGAAGTGCCGTCCCTCCAGCAGCACGTCCGTGCTCGCCACCACCCGGCGGTCGGGCGCTGCCACCACCGCGGCATCGTCGCCCGGCCCGAGCCGTACCGCCGGGGTCGTGGTGAGCCGCGAGGTGAGCTCCCTGATGAGCCCGAACTCCCCCAACTCGCCGACGGTTCCCTTCACCGCACCTCACCCTTCCCTTTCGCACCGGTTGTTCGTCCCGGTTGTGCCAGCCGACCTGCGCTCGCGGGCCGTCATTGTCCTGGGTACGGTCGACGTGAACGTCGACTTGTTTCGGTCCGTGCACCCCGGCCAGCACGCCACAGCCTCCGTGGGTCTCCCCGCGGCGTGCGGCGACGCGATACCGTGGCGTCCCTTCTCCCCACATGATCCTCGTGGCCGCCCTGGAGGTTCCGTGGTACAGGCGTACATCCTGATCCAGACGGAGGTCGGCAAGGCGTCGACCGTCGCCGAGACGATCAGCCAAATCCCCGGCGTGATCCAGGCCGAGGACGTGACCGGACCCTATGACGTGATTGTGCGCGCCCAGGCGGACACCGTGGACGACCTGGGTCGGATGGTGGTTGCCAAGGTCCAGCAGGTGGACGGCATCACGCGCACGCTGACCTGCCCGGTCGTCCATCTGTAGCCCCCGTCTACCCTTGGCCGGTGAACAGTTTGCGTCACCGGCTCATCGGCCTGCCCGGCCTCGCCCTGCTCCTCGCCGCCGTGGGCTGCTCCCCCTCGGGCAACCCGGCGACGGTTCCCTCACCCGGTGCCGAGGGGGCACGGCTCTGCCGTGACCTGCACCAACGGCTCCCCGACAAGGTCGACGGGCTCGACAGGAACGATCCGACGCCGCACTCCTACCTCACAGCGGGGTGGGGTGATCCGGCGATCATACTGCGCTGCGGTGTCGAGCGGCCCGCGGCGATGGACGACGCGACGGCGTACGGCGTGGGCGCGAACGGCGTCGGCTGGCTCGTGCAGAAGCAGAGCGACGGGTCGGTGCGTTTCACGACCACGCTGCGCCGCGCCTATGTCGAGGTGACGCTGCCGAAGCAGCGGGCCGGTGACGGCGCGGGGCCGCTCACCGACTTCGCGGCGCCCATCAAGAAGGCGATCCCCAAGGGGATCGCCGACTGAAGGGGTGGGGACGGGGCTACCGGAGCCCGGTGGAGCGGCGCAGCGCCGCCTGGATGAGGCGGTCCACCAGCTCCGCGTAGCCGACCCCGGTGGCCTCCCACATGCGCGGGTACATGGAGATCGGCGTGAAGCCGGGCATGGTGTTGATCTCGTTGATCACGAACTCGCCGTCCTCGGTGAGGAAGAAGTCCGCGCGGACCAGGCCCTCGCAGGATGCGGCCTCGAAGGCCTCGACGGCGAGCCGGCGTACCTCTGCGGTCTGCTCGTCGGTGAGCGGCGCGGGCACGATGCCGTCCGCCGAGTCGATGTACTTCGCCTCGAAGTCGTAGAAGTCGTGGGACTGCACCGGCGGGATCTCGGCGGGCAGGCTGGCCCGCGGGCCGTCCTCGAACTCCAGCACGCCGCACTCGATCTCGCGGCCGCGCAGCAGCGCCTCGACGAGGATCTTCGGGTCGTGCCGGCGGGCCTCCTCGATCGCCTCGTCGAGGCCGTCGAAGGAGTCGACCTTGGTGATGCCGAAGGAGGAGCCCGCGCGCGCGGGCTTGATGAACAGCGGCCAGCCGTGCTCGCCGGCGAACTCGGCGATCCGCTTGCGTGCCCCGGGCTCGTCGCGCTCCCACTCGCGGGGGCGGATCACCAGGTACGGGCCGACGGACAGCCCGAAGGAGGTGAACACCCGCTTCATGTACTCCTTGTCCTGGCCGACGGCCGAGGCGAGCACACCGGAGCCGACGTACGGGGTCCCGGACAGCTCCAGCAGCCCCTGGAGGGTGCCGTCCTCGCCGTACGGGCCGTGCAGCATCGGGAAGACGACGTCGACCTCGCCGAGCGCCTTGGGGACCGATCCCGGCTCGGTGTAGACGACCTCGCGGGTGCCGGGGTCGACGGGGAGGACGACGCCGCCCTCGTCCGACTCGGCGAGCTGCTCCACGGTCGGCATCTGCCGGTCGGTGATGGCCATGCGTTCCGGCTCGTCGGCGGTCAGCGCCCAGCGGCCGTCGCGCGTGATGCCGATGGGCAGCACGTCGTACGTGGACCGGTCGATGGCGCGCAGCACGGCACCCGCGGTGACGACCGAAATGCCGTGCTCGGAGCTGCGGCCGCCGAACACGACGGCGACGCGCGGCTTACGGAGCCCTTGGGTCCGGTCCTGGCCCTGGCCCTGGCTCTGGGGGGAGATCTCGCTGCTCATATCGCGTTGAGCGTACCTGCTGGTAGGCGCGGCGTCAGTGCCCGGCGGCGCTGTCGCTCAGCGTCGCCGCCGGTTGGCGGAGCGCAATGCTCCTGCCCCCGGGCGGTGGTGCACGGCACCCGGGGTCCGCGGTTCAGTGCCGCTCGGCCTTGGCGCTGCGGGACATGAGCTCCTTGAGGGCCACCACCGGCGGCTTGCCCTCGTGGACGATGCCGACGACGGTCTCGGTGATGGGCATGTCGACGCCGTGCCTGCGCGCCAGATCCAGCACCGACTCGCAGGACTTGACCCCCTCGGCGGTCTGCTTGGTGACCGCGATGGTCTCCTCCAGGGTCATGCCCCTGCCGAGATTGGTGCCGAAGGTGTGGTTGCGCGACAGCGGCGACGAGCAGGTGGCCACCAGGTCGCCGAGGCCCGCCAGTCCGGAGAAGGTCAGCGGGTCGGCGCCCATCGCCAGGCCCAGACGGGTCGTCTCGGCGAGGCCCCGGGTGATGAGGGAGCCCTTGGCGTTGTCGCCCAGGCCCATGCCGTCGGCGATGCCGACCGCGAGCCCGATGACGTTCTTGACCGCGCCGCCGAGTTCGCATCCGACGACGTCGGTGTTGGTGTAGGGGCGGAAGTACGGGGTGTGGCAGGCGGCCTGGAGGCGCCGCGCGACCGCTTCGTCGCGGCAGGCGACCACCGCGGCGGCGGGCATCCGGGCGGCGATCTCCCGGGCCAGGTTGGGCCCGGTGACCACGGCGATGCGCTCCGGATCGACCTTGGTGACGTCCTCGACGACCTCGCTCATGCGCATCGCGGAGCCGAGTTCGACGCCCTTCATCAGGGAGACGAGGACCGTGTCCCGGGCCAGCAGGGGCGCCCAGTCGGCGAGGTTGCCGCGCAGGGTCTGCGAGGGCACGGCGAGGACCGTGAAGTCGGCTCCGGCCGCGGCCTCGGCGGCGTCGGTGGTGGCGCGGAGGTTCTCGGGGAGCTCGATGCCGGGCAGGTAGTCGGGATTGGTGCGGGCGGAGTTGACCGCGGTGGCGAGTGCGGCGCGGCGCCCCCACAGGGTGACGTCGCATCCCGCGTCGGCGAGCACCATGCCGAAGGCGGTGCCCCAGGAACCGGTGCCGAAGACGGCCGCCTTCACGGGCCTGCCGGACCGGCCGGACTCGGGGGAACTGGTCACTTGCCGCCCTCCGCGTCCTCGCCGACGGCGGCCTTCGCCCCGTCCACGGCGTCGCCGGCCTCCGCCGCACCGGCGGCGTCGCCCGCCGCTCCGGCGTCGCCCTGCCGCCGGGCGGCGGCCCTGCGGCGCTGGGCGATGCGCACCTCACGCGGGTCGTAGACGTGCTCGGGCGCCTTCTCGCCGCGCAGCACCTCCAGCTGCGCGGTGACGGCGGCCATGATGGTCTCGGTGGCTTCCTTGAGGAGTTCCGGGGTCATCTCCCGGTCGTAGAAGCGCGACAGGTCGACGGGCGGCCCGGCGAGCACCTGGTGCGTCTTGCGGGGCCACGGATGGGCCTTCTTCGCGTACGGCGGGAGCAGCAGGTTGGCGCCCCACTGGGCGATCGGGATGACCGGGCACTTGGTCTCGAGGGCCACGCGTGCGGCGCCGGTCTTTCCCGTCATGGGCCACAGGTCGGGGTCGCGGGTGAGGGTGCCCTCCGGGTAGAAGGCGACGCACTCGCCGCGCTGGACGGCGTCGATGGCGGCCCGGAAGGCGCTCAGCGCGTCCGTGCTCTCGCGGTACACGGGGATCTGCCCGGTGCCGCGCATGGCCGCACCGATGAAGCCCTTCTTGAAAAGGCCGTCCTTCGCGAGGAAACGCGGAACCCGTCCGGTGTTGTACTGAAAGTGGGCGTAGGCGAAGGGGTCCACATGCGAATTGTGGTTCACCGCGGTGATAAATCCGCCTTCGGCCGGAATGTTCTCGATTCCGCGCCAGTCCCGCTTCATCAGAACCACCAGCGGCGGTTTGCACAGAACCGCTGCAAAGCGGTACCAGAAGCCGATTCTGCGGCGGGACACACGGACACCTTCCTCTAGGACCTGGTCAGCCGCACAAGTGTCGCCCCAGGCCGCCGGTCTGTCGAGAACACGGTACGCCCACCCGCAACCCCCCACCGCCTCCGGCAGCGGTTCGCGGGCCTCCTCACATGCGACGGCGCGCCGCACGGAACCACCGCCCCTGCCGCCGCGCGGGTCACGGCGGGACGGGCCGGGCAGGTCACAATGGGCGCACTGGGGAAGGGACGGAACGCCGGTGCAGTGGAGCCTGGTCATACCGCTGAAGCCGCTCGTGCGGGCCAAGAGCAGGCTGGCGGACACCGCGGGCGACGACGTGCGCCCCTCGCTCGCCCTGGCGTTCGCGCAGGACACGGTGGGCGCGGCGACGGCCTGCCGCGCGGTGCGGGATGTGGTGGTCGTCACGGACGACGTCCCCGCGGGCGCGGAGCTCTCCGCGCTCGGCGCCCGGATCGTCCCCGACCTGCCGGCGGCCGGTCTCAACGCCGCGCTCGTACACGGCGCGGCCGCGGTCCGCGCGCTGCGCCCGGACGCCGCGCTGGCCGCGCTGAACGCCGATCTGCCCGCGCTGCGCCCGGCCGAGCTGGCTCGGGTCCTCGATGCCGCGGCGCTCTTTCCGCGCGCTTTTCTGTCGGATGCCGCCGGAATCGGCACAACGCTTCTGGCGGCCGGCGCCGGCACGGAATTGCGTCCGGCATTCGGCCCCGGTTCACGGGCGCGGCACAGGGCTTCCGGGGCCGCGGAACTCTCCGTGGAGGGGGTCGGTTCCGTGCGCCAGGACGTGGACACCGGCGACGACCTGCGGGCCGCGCTCGCCCTGGGAGTCGGCCCGTGCACGGCGGCCGCGGCGGCCCGCCTGCTGATCACGGACTGAGCACCGGATGTACCGGCACGACCGGTCGCCTACGCTTCCCCCATGCAGGCGACCTCGTACACGTACGACCCCGAGACCCGCAGCGGCAGTGTGCTGCTGGACGACGGCACCCCGATGCCCTTCGACGCCGCGGCGTTCGACGCGGGCGGCCTCCGGCTGCTGCGCCCGGGGCAGCGGGTGCGCCTCGAGGTGGCGGGCGAGGGCGACGAACGCCGCATCACGCTGGTGACGCTTCAGACGCTCTGACGGCCCCGAGGGCGGGGCACTCCAGGCACTTCCACCACTCCGATCACACGCCGCGGGCCGGGCTCCCAGCAGGAGCCCGGCCCGGCGCGTGACTGCCCGAGTGTGCCGATCAACCGCGGGCGGTGGCCTTCTTGGCGGTGGTCTTGCGGGCCGACGACTTCTTGGCCGGCGCCTTCTTGGCGGTGACCTTCTTCGCAGGCGCGGTCTTCTTGGCCGTGGCCTTCTTGGCGGTGGTCTTCTTCGCCGTCGCCTTCTTGGCCGTGGTCTTCTTGGCGGCCGTCGCCTTCTTGGCGGCCGTGGTCTTCTTCACGGCGGTCTTCTTGGCGGTGACCTTCTTCGCGGGCGCCGCCTTCTTCGCGGTGACCTTCTTCGCGGTGGTCTTCTTCGCCGTCGCCTTCTTGGCGGCGGCCTTCTTGGCCGCAACGGCCATGAGGCTGCCCTTGGGGGCCTTCTTGACGGAGACCTCGCCGCCCTTCGGGAGCTTCTTCGTGCCGCCCACCAGGTCCTTGAAGCCCTGGCCCGCACGGAAGCGGGGAACCGAGGTCTTCTTGACCCGGACGCGCTCACCGGTCTGCGGGTTACGGGCGTAACGGGCGGGCCGGTCGACCTTCTCGAACGAGCCGAAGCCGGTGACCGACACCCGCTCGCCGCTCACGACGGCGCGGACGATGGCGTCGAGTACGTGGTCGACCGCGTCAGCGGCCTGCTGACGCCCGCCCATCTTGTCGGCAATCGCTTCTACGAGCTGCGCCTTGTTCACGTCTTCCCCTTCGGAGACATCGCCAGAACGAATGTGTTCAAGCTTTTTCGCACGTTAGGCAGATATATACCGCAAATCAAACACGAAACGGGCTAATCACCCTTGTGCCGCAACGAACTCGGCGTTGCCGCAGTTCGTCGCGACTTGACGCTCATGCGTCTTCGGGGAAACGGCCCTCGTCGATGTCGGCTTCGAAACGCTCGAGACGCCGTGCCGCACCGGCGAGATCGTGCTTGGCCGCGGCCGTAATGACCAGCAGCTTCCGGGTCAGCGCCATCCGTACGCCCTCCGGGACTTGCAGTGCGCGCACAGTTGTGTGCGCTTCCTTGAGCCGGGCCGCGACCGCCTGGTAGAGCTCGAGTTGGCTGTCACGATCCATGCACCGATTGTGCCATCTGGGGCGAGTTGTCGCCTGCCCAGGGGGGCAACTACCGTACGCGGACGTCGTTTCCCGGACCTTCAGGGGGTCGGGCCGCAAGGGGGGTTTCGGCCTCATCACGGCCTGAAGTCAGGCGAGTTGGGCCATCGGACGGGGCCGTTCGGGGCGCCGCGCAGGCCTGCGAAGCACGCATACGGATGTACCCCCAACCGTGGCACGGATGGGGGTACATCGGGGGTTCGTCCGGCCGCCGGACCCGGGCGACGAGGCTTCGGGAGCGGCGGGCTCGCGGCCGTCAGGCCTGGAGGGTCCGCGGCTTGTGGGAGGGCCGCTTCACCTCGTAGGCGGCAATGTCCTGCTCGTTCTGCAGCGTGATGCTGATGTCGTCGAGGCCGTTCAGCAGCCGCCAGCGGGAGTTCTCGTCCAGCTCGAAGGAGGCGGTGACGCCCTCGGCGCGCACCTCACGGGCCTCCAGGTCCACCGTGATCTCGGCCTGCGGGTCCTTCTCCACGAGCTCCCACAGCCGGTCCACGACCTGCTGCTCCAGAACCACGGTGAGCAGGCCGTTCTTCAGCGAATTGCCGCGGAAGATGTCGGCGAAACGGGACGAGACCACGGCCTTGAAGCCGTAGTTCTGGAGCGCCCAGACGGCGTGCTCGCGCGAGGAGCCCGTACCGAAGTCGGGGCCCGCGACCAGCACGGTGGCGCCCTGCCGCTCGGGCCGGTTCAGCACGAACTCGGGGTCCTTGCGCCAGGCCTCGAAGAGCCCGTCCTCGAACCCGTCGCGCGTGACCTTCTTCAGCCAGTGGGCGGGGATGATCTGGTCGGTGTCGACGTTGCTGCGACGCAGCGGGACGGCCCGGCCGGTGTGGGTGGTGAAAGCTTCCATGATCGAAGGTCCTCGCTTCCTCAGACTCCGGCAGGCGTACGCACGTCGGCGTCGGACAGATCGGCGGGCGAGGCCAGGTGGCCCAGGACCGCCGTGGCGGCCGCGACCTGCGGCGACACCAGATGGGTACGCCCGCCCTTGCCCTGCCGGCCCTCGAAGTTGCGGTTCGAGGTCGAGGCGGAACGCTCGCCGGGGGCGAGTTGGTCGGGGTTCATGCCCAGACACATGGAACAGCCCGCGTGGCGCCACTCGGCACCGGCGTCCTTGAAGACCTTGTCCAGGCCCTCCGAGACGGCCTGGAGACCGACCCGCGCGGAGCCGGGGACCACCAGCATCCGTACGCCGTCGGCGACTTTGCGGCCGTGGAGGAGCCCCGCGGCGGCGCGCAGGTCCTCGATGCGGCCGTTCGTGCAGGAACCTACGAAGACGGTGTCGACCTTGATGTCGCGCAGCGGCTGTCCGGCGGTCAACCCCATGTACTCCAGGGCCTTTTCCGCGGCCAGGCGCTCCGAAGCGTCCTCGTACGAAGCCGGGTCGGGGACACTCGCCGAAAGGGGCGCGCCCTGGCCGGGGTTGGTGCCCCAGGTGACGAACGGGGACAGCTCGGCGGCGTCGATGAACACCTCGGCGTCGAAGACCGCGTCGTCGTCCGTCCGCAGCGTCTTCCAGTACGCGACGGCGGCGTCCCAGTCCTCGCCCTCGGGGGCGTGCGCGCGGCCCTTCAGGTAGTCGAAGGTCGTCTCGTCCGGGGCGATCATGCCCGCGCGGGCGCCGGCCTCGATGGACATGTTGCAGATGGTCATCCGGGCCTCCATCGAGAGCTTCTCGATGGCCGAGCCGCGGTACTCCAGGATGTAGCCCTGGCCGCCGCCGGTACCGATCCGGGCGATGATCGCGAGGATCAGGTCCTTGGCGGTGACGCCGTCCGGCAGCTCGCCCTCGACGGTGATCGCCATGGTCTTGGGCCGGGCCAGCGGCAGCGTCTGGGTGGCCAGCACGTGCTCGACCTGCGAGGTGCCGATACCGAAGGCCAGGGCGCCGAAGGCACCGTGCGTGGAGGTGTGCGAGTCACCGCAGACCACGGTCGTGCCGGGCTGGGTCAGGCCGAGCTGCGGTCCCACGACGTGGACGACGCCCTGCTCGACGTCGCCCAGCGGGTGCAGCCGCACACCGAACTCGGCGCAGTTCTTGCGCAGGGTCTCCAGCTGGGCGCGCGAGACGGGGTCCGCGATGGGCTTGTCGATGTCGAGGGTGGGGGTGTTGTGGTCCTCGGTCGCGATGGTGAGGTCGAGACGCCGCACCGGACGGCCGTTCTGGCGCAGGCCGTCGAAGGCCTGGGGGCTGGTCACCTCGTGCAGCAGGTGCAGATCGATGAAGAGGAGGTCGGGCTCGCCCTCGGCGCGCCGGACGACGTGGTCGTCCCAGACCTTCTCCGCGAGTGTCCTACCCATCGCTTTCCCTTCGGCCGGCGTCTTGGGCCGGCCCAACTAGAGATCTGTGCCGCGCGCCCGCCCCTCGTACCGGACGTCCGACGACCTGGCCCGTTGGTCCGCGGGCCGCTGTGTGTCCAGGGTCGCAAGTTCTCGGCGAAATTGAACTTGCGTTTCACAGAGTGAGACGCAAGTATCGTTGCATGGACAACAGTAGCGGCGTCGGCGTTCTGGACAAGGCAGCCCTTGTACTGAGCGCCCTGGAATCCGGTCCGGCCACCCTCGCGGGCCTGGTCGCGGCGACCGGACTGGCACGACCCACGGCACATCGCCTCGCCGTGGCCTTGGAGCACCACCGGATGGTGGCGAGGGACATGCAGGGCCGGTTCATCCTCGGCCCGCGCCTCGCCGAGCTGGCGGCTGCGGCCGGCGAGGACCGTCTGCTGGCGACGGCGGGTCCGGTGCTGACGCATCTGCGCGATGTGACGGGCGAGAGCGCGCAGCTCTACCGCCGCCAGGGCGACATGCGCATCTGCGTCGCCGCGGCGGAGCGCCTGTCCGGCCTCAGGGACACGGTCCCGGTGGGCTCCACGCTCACGATGAAGGCGGGCTCGTCGGCGCAGATCCTCATGGCCTGGGAGGAGCCGGAGCGGCTGCACAGGGGCCTTCAGGGCGCACGCTTCACGGCGACGGCACTGTCGGGCGTACGGCGCCGGGGCTGGGCCCAGTCGATCGGTGAGCGCGAGCCGGGCGTGGCCTCGGTCTCCGCGCCGGTCCGGGGGCCCTCGAACCGTGTGGTGGCCGCCGTCTCGGTCTCCGGACCGATCGAGCGGCTGACACGGCACCCGGGGCGGATGCATGCGCAGGCGGTCATCGACGCGGCCGGCCGGCTGTCGGAGGCCCTGCGCCGCAGCGGCTGACCCCGCCCGCTCCCGGCCGCACTCCCCGGCCGATCTCGTCCGGCCCTGTTCCTGGCCCGCCCCGACGCCGCGGCGGGCCGGGAGCGCGCCGGGCGACGACAGCGGCGGCAGGAGCGGCAGGAGAAGGAGCAGGAACGACGAAGAAGCCCTCCCCTGATGGGGAGGGCTTCTCTTCGTGTACCCCCGACCGGATTCGAACCGGCGCTACCGCCTTGAGAGGGCGGCGTGCTAGGCCGCTACACAACGGGGGCAAGATCGTGCCATACGACATGATCAAGCTGGGCTACCAGGACTCGAACCTAAACTAACTGAACCAGAATCAGTCGTGCTGCCAATTACACCATAGCCCAACGGTGGTCTAGACCAGCTAGTCACCGACAGTACCCCCGACCGGATTCGAACCGGCGCTACCGCCTTGAGAGGGCGGCGTGCTAGGCCGCTACACAACGGGGGCCCTAGCGATCCTGCATCGACAACAGCGGGTGCGACCCGACTGCCCTCGCGGGAAGGATCTGTACCCCCGACCGGATTCGAACCGGCGCTACTGCCTTGAGAGGGCAGCGTGCTAGGCCGCTACACAACGGGGGCTTTGCAGAGAAGCTCTGCGAGCTGGGGTACCAGGACTCGAACCTAGACTAACTGAACCAGAATCAGTCGTGCTGCCAATTACACCATACCCCACCAAAACTCAACCCCCTGCGGGGGTTTGTTCGGTGTGCGCTTCCCGGCCCGGCCTTTCGGCCCTCTCGGGCGGCGCAGGAAGAACATTACCCGAAGGTGGACGGCGCTCCAAAACGGGTATCGGCGCGCAGCAGCCCGGGAAGCTCCGCGAGACCGGTGATGCGGTGCACGCCCGACGGGAGCTCCTCGCGCACCCCTCCCGATCCGTTGCGATCGAGCCAGATCCCGAGCAGTCCCGCATCACTGGCGCCGCGTGCATCGGTCTCCGGCTGGTCGCCGACGTACGCCACTTCGGAAGGCCGCAGCCCGAGGGCGTCGCACGCGGCGAGGAACGCCTCGGGGGCGGGCTTGGAGACGCCGAGTTCGGCGGCGCAGAGGACCGCCTCGAAGCGGTCACGGACGCCGAGGGCGCGCAGCTTGCGGTCCTGGGCGGTCAGGGCGGAGTTGGACAGCACGGCGTGCCGGTAGTCGCCGGCCAGTGCGTCGAGTGCGGGCAGCGTGTCCGGGAAGAGCGCCCAGGCGGCCTCGTAGTGGCGTACGTACCGGCCGAACCAGGCATCGGCGTCGGCGTCGTCCATGGGTCCGGCCACCGATCCACCGACGGCCAGGAAGTCCCGTACGCGGTCCCTGCGCTGCTCCTGGAAGCCGACGGCGCCCGCTCCGAAGCGGGCCCAGTGCCGGTCGGTGAGCTCCCGCCACAGCGTGAGCGCCGCCTCCGCCGTCCCGTACCGCCCCAGCAGGCCCTCGGCGGCCAGATGCGCCCGCATGCCCGCGGTGTCGGCCCCCGCGTAGTCGAAGATCGTGTCGTCGATGTCCCAGACCACGGCTCTGATCTCCATGGTCCGACCGTAACGCCCGGAGGGGTCCCGGGGCCCGGGGATCGGCGATTTCCGGGGCGGCGGGAAGCCGGGGCCCGGACGCGCGAAGGGCCCGGGAGCCGTCGTGGCTTCCGGACCCTTCGGGGCGTGCGCGTTACGCGGGCAGCTTGGCCAGCGCGGCGTCGATGCGGGCCAGGGTCTTCTCCGTGCCCAGGACCTCCAGGGACTCGAAGAGCGGCAGGCCCACCGTGCGGCCGGTGACGGCCACGCGGACCGGGGCCTGCGCCTTGCCGAGCTTGAGGCCGTGGGCCTCGCCGGCGGCGAGGACGGCCGCCTTGAGGGACTCGGCGTTCCAGCCGGCTCCCTCCAGCGCGGCCAGGTTGGCGCGGGCCGTCGTCAGCAGGTCCTTCGCGCCCTCCTTCATCGCCTTCTGCCAGGACGCCTCGTCCTGGACCGGCTCGGACAGGAAGAGGAAGTCGACGTTCTGCGTGATGTCGGACAGGACCGTCAGCCGGGTCTGGGCGTGCGGTGCGATGGCCTCCCACGCCGCCTGGTCGAAGTCCTCCGGCGCCCAGGGAGCGTGCGGGGCGCGCAGCCACGGCTCGCAGGCCTGCGCGAACGCCTTGGGGTCGAGCATCCGGATGTGGTCGGCGTTGATCGCCTCGGCCTTCTTCAGGTCGAAGCGGGCCGGGTTCGGGTTGACGTCCTTGATGTCGAAGGCCGCGACCATCTCGTCGACGGTGAAGATGTCGCGGTCCGCGGCGAGCGACCAGCCCAGCAGGGACAGGTAGTTGAGCAGGCCCTCGGGCAGGAAGCCGCGCTCGCGGTAGAGGTTCAGCGAGGCCTGGGGGTCACGCTTGGAGAGCTTCTTGTTGCCCTCGCCCATGACGTACGGGAGGTGCCCGAACTCCGGGACCGACTTGGCGATGCCGAGTTCGCTCAGCGCCTTGTAGAGGGCGATCTGGCGCGGCGTGGAGGACAGGAGGTCCTCGCCGCGCAGCACGTGCGTGATCTCCATCAGCGCATCGTCGACCGGGTTGACCAGCGTGTACAGCGGGGCGCCGTTCGCGCGGACGATGCCGTAGTCCGGCACGTTCTCCGGTGTGAAGGTCAGCTCGCCGCGGACGAGGTCGTTGAAGGTGATCGGCTCGTCCGGCATCCGGAAGCGGACGATGGGCGCCCGGCCCTCCGCCTCGTAGGCCTCGACCTGGCCGGCGCTGAGCTCGCGGCAGTGGCCGTCGTAGCCGGACGGCTTGCCGGCGGCGCGGGCGGCCTCGCGACGGGCGTCCAGCTCCTCCGTGGAGCAGTAGCAGCGGTAGGCGTAGCCACCGTCGAGGAGCTTCTGCGCGACGTCCTTGTAGAGGTCCATGCGCTCGGACTGACGGTACGGCGCGTGGGGGCCGCCCACCTCGGGACCCTCGTCCCAGGTGAAGCCCAGCCAGCGCAGCGAGTCGAGCAGCTGCTGGTAGGACTCCTCGGAGTCCCGGGCCGCGTCGGTGTCCTCGATGCGGAAGACGAACGTGCCCCCGGTGTGCCGCGCGAACGCCCAGTTGAACAGAGCGGTGCGGACCAGGCCCACATGCGGGTTACCGGTCGGGGAGGGACAGAACCGTACGCGAGGGAGTACCCCCTGCTCGGGCGAATCCGAGAGCTTGGGGGAGGATCCGTTAGCCACGCTTGATCACCTTATTGGTGAGAGTGCCGATGCCTTCGATGGTGACGGCGACCTCGTCGCCGACATGGAGGGGGCCTACCCCTGCCGGGGTGCCCGTGAGGATGACGTCGCCGGGAAGCAGCGTCATGGCCTCGGTGATGTTCACGATCAGATCCTCGATGGGGTGGATCATCTCGCTGGTGCGGCCCAGTTGGCGCTGCTGGCCGTTGACCGTGCACTGGATGGTGAGGTCGGCGGGGTCGAGGTCCGTCTCCACCCAGGGGCCGAGGGGGCAGGAGGTGTCGAAGCCCTTGGCCCGCGCCCACTGCTTCTCACGCCGCTGCACGTCGCGTGCGGTGACGTCGTTGGCGCAGGTGTAGCCGAGGATGACGTCCTTGACCCGCTCGCGCGGGACCTCGCGGCACATACGGCCGATGACGACGGCCAGCTCGGCCTCGTGGTGCAGTTCCTCGGAGAAGGAGGGCTGGGCGATCGCGTCGCCCGGGCCGATCACGGAGGTGGACGGCTTGAAGAAGGCGAAGGGGGCGTCGGGCACGTCGTTGCCCAGCTCCTTCGCGTGCTCCGTGTAGTTGCGGCCGAAGGCCACGACCTTGTTGGGGAGCACCGGGGGCAGCAGCCGCACCTTGCTCAGCGGGACCTTCGTGCCGGAGAGCTCGAAGTCCGCGAACGGGATGCCCTTGATGATGTCGAGGACGAACTCGTCGGGACTGTCGCCCTCGACCGCGCCGAAGGCGACATTGCCGTCGATGGAGAACCTGGCGATGCGCACGGGTGCCTTGTGCCCCTCACTGAGCTTGCTGGAGTCTGACGCTCCAGGCTAACGCGGCAAGGGGCTCCTGCCCCGCGCATTACCTGCGCCCCGACCCGGACGCGACGCGCGGCGGAGCGTCGGGAACTATGCGGCGGGCACCTGCTGGGGGGCCACCATCAGGACGGTGCGGCGCGGGTTGGCGGTACGGGTCGGCAGCTCGACGGCGTGCTCCGGTCCCTCCAGGGTCTGCAGTTCGCCGGCGTCCTCAAGGTGCGCCAGCGTGGTGCGCCGCGGGTTGGCTATGTTCCGGAACATGCTCGTGGTCTTCATCTGCCGTGCTGACCCTGTCGCTAGGGGCGCCGCGCGCCGGTTGCCAAATACTTCATCCTTGTAAAGCGTCAGGCTAAACATCCAATTCCCTGCGAAACGCAGGAACAGCCCGGGTTGCTCATGTGAGTTTGCTCACGGAGCAGGGATCAAAAGGGGACATTCCAGGCCATGCCCCAGATACTCGGAAACGGACATTGCGCCACTGAAGCAGTCATTCCGCTCCCGATCATGGCGACTGGGACACCCTGCTCACCGGAGCGAGTTGCCGGGAAAAGTCCGTTATGGGCGAGATCACTTTCTACGTCTCGTGACACGACCCTTACAACGCGTCACTCTGGTCACGGCCTGACGCGCGGGCCTTGTTGGAGATCCCGGGCTGTGCTGGAATTCCCGGGACCGCCGCGGGATCGAGCCGGCGCGCAGGGGCGCAGAGCAGCGCCGAGCGGCGGTGGAAGGGGGGAGCAGCGCCGGTCACCCACCGACCACACCAATGGGGGCGCGCAGGCGCCCCGACGACGCCGACACCGTCCCAACCGTCATGCGGGAGGGGCGCCTGGTCCAGAGGTTGCGACGCTAGTGCAGGGACGTTTCAAGAGGGATGGCAGCGCTGCGGCGGAGCCGGAGCCGCACGGCGGGACCGACCGTGGCTCCTCGCCCCAGCACGCCCAGAACCCCGGACCGGTAACTTCCAACGACTCCGGTGACCGAGGTTCCCGTCCGGGCCGGTCGGGCGGCGCCCTGCCCGTGGCCTCGACATCGAGCCCGGCTCCGAAGCCCAAGGAGTCGAAGGAGTCGGTCGGCAACGGCTCCCGAATACATCTGCGCAACTGGCGCATCTCGACCCGTCTGGTCTCGCTGCTCGCACTCCCCGTGGTCGCCGCGACCTCGCTGGGTGCCCTGCGCATCAACGACTCGATGAACGAGATCCAGCAGCTCGACAACATGAAGCTGCTGACGGACATGACCAAGCAGGCTACGCAGCTGGCCGCCGCGCTCCAGGACGAGCGCGACAGCTCGGCCGGTCCGCTGGCCAACGGTGCCAAGCCCAGCGACTTCGACGTCACGGGTGCCCGCGACAAGACCGACCGTGCCCTGCAGTCCTTCCGCGAGGGCACCCAGGAGATCGACAACGCCGGCAGCGACAGCGGTCTGCTGGGCGTGCGGTCCAACGTCGTCCAGATCACCGGCCAGCTCGCCGAGATCAAGAGCATCCGCGAGCGCGCCTACCAGGACCCCAACTCCTCCCTCCAGACGGTCGACGCCTACAGCCAGCTGATCACGCAGCTGCTGGGCCTCTCCGCGGACATGGCGCAGGCGACCAGCAGCCCGGAGATGATCCAGCGCACCCGTGCCCTGGCGGCGTTCTCGTCCGCCAAGGAGTACGCGTCGGTGCAGCGTGCCGTCATCGCCGCAGCGCTGCCGCCCAACAACACCGACCCCGGCAAGCTCTCGGAGACGGACCGGCGCTACGCGCTCTCCGCCTACAACAAGGAGCAGGCCGACCTCAACGTCTTCAAGAACATCTACGCGGGCAACTCCGACGACCTGCTGAAGCCGATCGACGACGGCAACGCCACGATCAAGGAGTCCGACACCTACGCGCAGCGTGTGCTGAAGCAGGAGGACGGGCTGAAGCTCCAGTCGCAGCGCGGCAAGCGCTCGTACCGCGACTGGATGGACGCCGACTCCACCAAGATCCAGGCCATGGGCAAGATCGAGCTGACGCTCCTCAACGAGATGGAGCAGAAGGCCCGTGAGCTGAGGAACTCCTCCGAGCGCGACGCGATCATCAACGGTGCGCTGATCCTCATCGTCCTCGGTGTGTCGCTCGTCGGCGCCTTCGTCGTGGCCCGCTCCATGATCCGGTCCCTGCGCCGTCTCCAGGACACCGCGACCAAGGTCGCCCAGGACCGTCTGCCCGAGCTGGTCAAGCAGCTGTCCGAGTCGGACCCGCAGGACGTCGACACCTCCGTCGAGTCGGTCGGTGTGCACTCCCGGGACGAGATCGGCCAGGTGGCCGCGGCCTTCGACGACGTGCACCGCGAGGCGGTCCGCCTCGCCGCCGAGCAGGCCCTTCTGCGGGGCAACGTCAACGCGATGTTCACCAACCTCTCGCGCCGCTCGCAGGGTCTCATCCAGCGTCAGCTGTCCCTGATCTCCGAGCTCGAGTCCCGTGAGGCCGACCCGGACCAGCTGTCCTCGCTCTTCAAGCTCGACCACCTCGCGACGCGTATGCGCCGTAACGGTGAGAACCTCCTCGTTCTGGCCGGTGAGGAGCCGGGCCGCCGCTGGACCCGCCCGGTCCCGCTGGTCGACGTGCTCCGCGCCGCCGCCTCCGAGGTGGAGCAGTACGAGCGCATCGAACTGGCCGCGGTGCCCTCCACCGAGGTCGCCGGCCGCGTCGTCAACGACCTCGTGCACCTGCTCGCCGAGCTGCTGGAGAACGCCACGTCGTTCTCCTCACCGCAGACCAAGGTCAAGGTCACCGGTCACGCGCTGCCCGACGGCCGTGTTCTCATCGAGATCCACGACACCGGTATCGGCCTCTCCCCCGAGGACCTGGCCGCGATCAACGAGCGGCTCGCGTCGCCGCCCACCGTGGACGTCTCGGTCTCCCGCCGCATGGGTCTGTTCGTGGTCGGTCGTCTGTCGCAGCGCCACGGCATCCGCATCCAGCTGCGTCCCTCCGACTCCGGCGGTACGACCGCGCTGGTCATGCTCCCCGTCGACGTCGCCCAGGGCGGCAGGAAGCCCGGCAAGCCGGGTGCCGGCGGTCCCCCGTCCAGCGGTGGCCCGGCGGCCGCGCAGGCCGCGGCCGGTGCCGCCGCCGCACGTCGTGCCGCCGGCACGGGCGCTCCCTCCGCGGGTGCCGGACTGCTCGGCTCGACCCCCTCGCGCCAGGTCCCGGGCACGGGTTCGCGAGCCGCGCTGCCCGGACGGGACGGCGGCCCGCAGCGGCCCGCCCCGCAGGGCGGCGCTCCGCGCGGCCCGCAGGACCGCCCCGGCTTCGGCGGCGGCCAGGACTCGTTCGGTGGCCCGCAGCAGGGCCGCCAGGGTGCCGCGGCGGCCTTCGGCCAGGGCCCGGCGTCCCAGCAGAACCGCCAGGGCGGCTTCGGCGACGGTCCCGCCGCCGGCCGCGGCCAGGTCCCGCAGCCGCGTGCCAACGACGCCGGTGACCAGGGTGGCCGCCGGCCGCAGCTGCCGCCGCGCGGCGGTGCGCGCGCCGAGCTGCCGGGCGGCAACCAGCAGCCGCGTACGCCGAGTTGGGGCAACGACACCGCGCAGCCGCCGGTGCCGCGCGCCTCGCTCGACGCCCCGCGCGGCCACGAGGAGCCGGACTCCACGGCGCAGATCCCGCGTGTCGACGACCGTCACGGCCCGGGCTCCACCGCCGAGTTCGCCCGCCCCGACTACAACGCCCCGCGCCCCACGAACAACGCGCAGCAGGGCACCGGGCAGTTCGTCCGTGGCGATGTGTACGGCGGCCAGGACCCGGCGTCCACCGGGCAGTACCCCGTACCGCGGCAGGACTCCTCCACGAGCGGCCAGTACCCGGCGCCGCGGCAGGACTCCTCCACCAGCGGCCAGTACCCGGCACCGCGGCAGGACTCCTCCACGAGCGGCCAGTACCCGGCACCGCGGCAGGACTCCTCCACCAGCGGCCAGTACCCCGCGCCGGGCTACGGCGAGCGGCAGCAGGGCCGGCAGGACATGGGCTCCACAGGCCAGTTCGAGCGGCCGGGTCCGGCCGGCGGCCGTCCCCGTGACACCGCCCCGCAGCGTCCGGACCGAGGTGCCCCGCAGCAGCCGGCGCGGACCGAGCCGGAGGCACTCCCGCCGGCCTCGGGCCCCGGCGACGGGCGCACCCCGCTCTACGACACGCTGGAGACCAACTGGTTCAACCAGCAGCAGTCCGGCGGCCCCGCTCCCGAGCCGGAGCGCCGGCCGCAGGGCCCCGCAGCAGCTTCCCGTCCGTCGCCCGCCTCCCCCACGGCGGTCCCGGACGGGCAGAACGGTCAGAATCCCGCCTCCTGGCGCAGCTCGCCGAACGACGAGCTCGTCCGGCAGGCCGAACGGGTCCGTCAGCCCTCCGCGGGCGGCGTGACCACGTCCGGACTGCCGCGCCGCGTGCCCCGCGCCAACCTGGTGGCGGGCACGGCCCAGCAGCAGTCGAACCAGGCGGGCCCGCAGGTCTCGCGTGCACCCGACGAGGTGCGCGGACGGCTGACCAATCTCCGACGGGGCATCCAGCAGGGCCGTCAGGCCGGTACCGGTCAGACGGGCAGCTACCCCCGCCCCACTCACCAGCAGGAGCGTTAGTTGAGCCCGATGAGCCAGGCGGCACAGAACCTCAACTGGTTGATCACCAACTTCGTGGACAACACCCCCGGGGTGTCCCACACCGTCGTCGTGTCCGCCGACGGACTCCTTCTGGCGATGTCCGAAGGGTTCCCGCGCGACCGCGCCGACCAGCTGGCGGCCGTGGCCTCCGGTCTGACCTCGCTGACCGCGGGTGCGTCCCGCATCTTCGAGGGCGGTGACGTGAACCAGACCGTCGTCGAGATGGAGCGGGGGTTCCTGTTCATCATGTCCATCTCCGACGGCTCGTCGCTCGCGGTGCTCGCCCACCCGGAGTGCGACATCGGCCTCGTCGGCTACGAGATGGCGCTGCTGGTCGACCGCGCGGGCGCGGTCCTCACCCCAGACCTGCGCGCCGAGCTGCAGGGCAGCCTGCTGCACTGACCCCACGCCCGCTGCATTCGACCGAACGAACCGACCAAGCGTCCGGCCGTCATCACACTCCCCCCACCGGCTCAGACAGACGGCACGCCGACACCTTGCTGTCCCGCCCGGAGGATTCATGACCCCGCCCACCGCCTCTCACGATCCGTATGGTGCCGCTCACCATGCGGCATACGGACATGAGGGCGACCAGCCACTGGTGCGTCCCTACGCGATGACCGGTGGCCGGACCCGGCCGCGGTACCAGCTCGCCATAGAGGCACTGGTGAGCACCACCGCGGACCCGGCCCAGATGATGGGGCTGCTCCCCGAGCACCAGCGGATCTGCCACCTGTGCCGCGAGGTCAAGTCGGTGGCGGAGGTTTCGGCCCTGCTGCAGATGCCGCTGGGTGTGGCCCGGATCCTGGTCGCAGACCTGGCCGAGGCCGGACTCGTCGCCATCCACCAGCCCGGCGGCGACGAGAACGCCGGCGGTGCGCCGGATGTGACACTGCTCGAAAGGGTGCTCAGTGGACTTCGCAAGCTCTGACGGAGGGCGTTCGACGACCTCCGCGAAGATCGTGGTGGCCGGCGGCTTCGGCGTGGGCAAGACCACGTTCGTCGGCGCCGTCTCGGAGATCAACCCGCTGCGCACCGAAGCCGTCATGACGTCCGCGAGCGCCGGCATCGACGACCTCACGCACACCGGGGACAAGACCACCACCACGGTGGCCATGGACTTCGGCCGCATCACGCTCGACCAGGACCTGATCCTGTACCTCTTCGGTACACCCGGCCAGGACCGCTTCTGGTTCATGTGGGACGACCTGGTACGCGGCGCCATCGGCGCCGTGGTCCTCGTCGACACCCGCCGCCTCGCCGACTGCTTCCCCGCGGTCGACTACTTCGAGAACTCCGGCCTGCCCTTCGTCATCGCCCTCAACGGCTTCGACGGACACCAGCCGTACAACCCCGACGAAGTACGCGAGGCCCTGCAGATCGGCCCGGACGCACCCATCATCACCACGGACGCCCGCCACCGCGCGGACGCCAAGAGCGCGCTGATCACGCTGGTCGAGCACGCCCTCATGGCCCGGCTTCGCTAGCACTCAAGTACGGCCCGGCATACGGAAGTTGTCGTAGCCGGTCGCCGGGGCCGACTGTGTCGTTTGACACGGTCGGCTCCGGTGTTCATAACGTTTCGACAGAGAATTCCGGCGCCGCCGCCACGCGTCGCGCTCGGCCGAACCCGCTGCGCGCACAACAGCCCCGCCTTTTGGCGGGGCTCGCTCTTTATGACCGTTTTATCTGGCGCTTTTCGGGGCCTGAAGCCCTTGGAACTTCAACTTCCCACTGTTTGGAAGAGCACCGCCTGACGTGCTGGAATGCGCAGAACTGCCCAGTAGACAAGGGCACGGAGATCCAGCGGCACAAGGTTGGTGCCGACGCCGAGAGGTTGTTGGTCGAGTGAGGCGAAGCAAGAGCAGTCCCGAGCCGTCGGCGCGGGGCAACTTCACCCCGCCGCCCCGGGCGGCGGCGTCACCCGCGCAGGCGCCCGGATCCGAGCAGCTGCCTCCGGCCGGGGGCAAGTTCACCCCCCGGAACTGGCGGGTGCCGGCCAAGCTGAACGCGATCCTGCTCATACCCGTGCTGGTCGGCCTTGTCATGGGCGGCTTCCAGGTGAAGAGCTCCATCGACACCTGGAACGAGGCCCAGGACGCCGAGAAGACCGCCCGCCTCGTGCAGGCGTCGCTCGCCTACGGGCAGGCCCTCATCGAGGAACGCGACATCACCGCGGAGCCGCTGCTCAAGGGCAGGCGGACCGACCCGGCCGTCGTGAACGCCCGCAAGGCCACCGACGCGGCCGCGACGAACTTCGACAAGGCCGCCGACCAGATGCCGCAGAAGGAAGGCCTCAAGCGCCGTCTGGCCGCCTTCCGCAAGGTCGAGCCGGGCCTGCAGAGCCTGCGCCAGGTCGCCTACACCTCGCGCCTGAACGGTGTGCAGACCGAAGAGGGCTACGTCCAGATCCAGCACCCGCTGATGGAGTTCGCCAACGAGCTCGGTCTCGGTACCGGCAACATCACCAGCTACGGCCGTACCGTCTACGCCATCTCCCTGTCCAAGGCCGCGCTGTCGCTGGAGCGCTCCATCGGTATGCACCTGCTGGTCAAGCCCGGCACGGACGCCAAGAGCCTCAACAAGCAGCGCGTGGCGCTCAGCTCGTACGCCTACCTCGAGGGCATCGCCATCGAGGAGTACAAGTCCGGTGGTACCGAGCAGGACAACCAGAACCTCCAGGCGGCCATCGCCAAGCTGAAGGCCGACGGCAAGAAGCACGCCGAGGACGCGGCCGCCGCCGCCAAGGCCAAGGGCCAGCCCTTCGTGCCGCCGCCGTCCGCGCAGAGCATGGTCCTGGGCCTGTCCGCGCTGCCGTCGACGCAGCCGAGCGCCCGCGTCGCCCTCGCCCAGCAGGGCATCACCAAGGAGAGCTGGTGGGCGGTCAACACCGCCAAGTTCGACGCGTACCGCCAGATCGAGTCCAATCTCGCCGACAAGGCCGTGAACGAGGCCGCGGGCATCGCCGATGACGCCCAGCGGTCCACGTACACCACCAGCGCCGTCGTGATCGTCGCCCTGCTCGCCGCGTTCATCCTGGCCGGGCTCATGGCCCGCCAGATGAGCCGCTCGATGCGCCAGCTGCGTACCGCGGCCTTCGGTATCGCCGAGCAGCGCCTGCCGATGCTGGTCGACCAGCTGTCGCGCACCGAGCCCGGCCGCGTCGACACCCGTGTGCAGCCCATCCCGATCACCTCCACGGACGAGATCGGCGAGGTCGCCCGCGCCTTCGACCAGGTCCACCGCGAGGCTGTCCGGCTCGCCTCCGAGCAGGCCCTGCTGCGGGGCAACATCAACGCGATCTTCACCAACCTGTCGCGCCGCAACCAGTCCCTGATCGAGGGCCAGCTGACCCTGATCACCGACCTGGAGAACAACGAGGCCGACCCGGACCAGCTGGAGAACCTCTTCCGCCTGGACCACCTCGCGACGCGTATGCGCCGCAACGGCGAGAACCTCCTGATCCTCGCCGGCGAGGAGCCGGGCCGCCGCTGGGACCAGCCGGTGCCCCTCGTCGACGTACTCCGCGCCGCCTCCTCCGAGGTGGAGCAGTACGAGCGCATCGAGCTGTCGGGTGTCCCCGAGGCCGACATCCACGGCCGCGCCGTGACCGACCTCGTGCACCTGCTGTCCGAGCTGCTGGAGAACGCCACCACGTTCTCCTCGCCGCAGACCAAGGTCCGCGTCACCGCGACCCGTCTGCCCGACGGCCGTGTGATGGTCGAGATCCACGACAAGGGCATCGGCCTGGCCGCCGAGGACTTCGCGGAGCTCAACCACAAGCTGGCCAACCCGCCCACCGTGGACGTGGCGATCTCCCAGCACATGGGCCTCTTCGTGGTCGGCCGCCTCGCCGACCGGCACAGCATCCGCGTCCAGCTGCGCCCCTCGGGCGAGCAGGCCGGTACGACCTCGCTGGTCATGCTGCCGGACGCGATCACGCACGGCGGTGGCGGCGAACAGCTCCCGCAGGGCGACGATTTCACCGTGTCGTCGATGATCCCGCAGCAGGACACGTACGAGGCCCCGCCGCTGCGCACGGCCGCCGAGCTCGGCTTCGACGACAGCCGCTACGAGATACCGGACGACATCCGGGACCTCGACCCCGTCGGCCGCTCGCTGATGCGCGAGGGGCGCCGTCAGGCCCTGGAGGCACAGACCGTCGGCCAGCCCGAGACCGACGAACACGGGATGTTCCGCGACGAGGCGGCCCAGCAGGGCTACGACGAGCCGCAGTCCGCATACGACGACCGCCAGGCCGCGTACGACCAGCGGACGGCGTACGACGAGCAGGGCACCGCGTACGGCAACCAGCCGACGGCGTACGACGGCGGACGCACGGACACGTACGGCGGCGACCGCTCGAACGCGTACGACGACCAGTACTACGCGCCGCAGGGCGGCTACTCGGACACCGCGTATGCGGAGGCGCCTCAGCAGGACCTCGCCGCGGGTGCGCAGGAGTCGTACAACGGCTACGACGAGCGCTCCCACCAGCAGGAGTGGCCGTCTCGGGACGGGTACCAGGAGACCTACCGGGGCGAGTACGCTGCGGATCCGGAATCCGGTCCGGGCGCTGACGCGGCCGAGCAGGAGCGCGTAGGCTTCGACCGTCCGGACGCGACCCCGAGCACCCACCGGCTGACCGACGCCGGCCTTCCGCGCCGCGGCTCCGCCGCCGGCCCGGCGAGCGCCCCCACCGGCCGTCAGCAGTGGCAGACGGACTCCGGTCGGCAGGCCGACACCGGTCGGGACACCGGCCGGCAGCAGCCGGCGGACCAGGGTCAGTCCGCGGACGCCGGCAGCGACGAAGGCGACTGGCGCTCGGCCAACGACGAGCGGTGGCAGCGCGCCGAGCAGCTGCGGAAGCCCAAGGCGGGCGGGGTCACTGCTTCCGGCCTGCCGCGACGGGTTCCCAAGGCCAATCTGGTCTCGGGCACCGCAGCAGAGACCCCGCAGGGCGGCCCCCAGGTCTCCCGCGCCCCCGAGGACGTCCGGGGCAGGCTGAGCAACCTGCGCCGCGGCGTACAGCGGGGACGCACCGCAGGTAGTGACACGAACGGCCAGGGCTTCGGTCCTGAAAGCACCTACAACCAGGAGCGTTAGTGTGAGCCCGATGAGCCAGGCGGCACAGAACCTGAACTGGTTGATCACCAACTTCGTGGACAACACCCCCGGGGTGTCCCACACGGTGGTGGTCTCCGCCGACGGACTCCTTCTGGCGATGTCCGAAGGGTTCCCGCGCGACCGCGCCGATCAGCTGGCGGCAGTCGCCTCCGGTCTGACCTCGCTGACCGCGGGCGCGTCCCGCATCTTCGAGGGCGGAAGCGTGAACCAGACCGTTGTGGAGATGGAGCGAGGATTCCTCTTCATCATGTCCATCTCCGACGGTTCCTCTCTCGCCGTACTCGCACACCCCGAAGCGGACATCGGTCTCATCGGGTACGAGATGGCGCTCCTGGTGGACCGGGCGGGCTCGGTCCTCACCCCGGATCTTCGTGCGGAGCTCCAAGGAAGCCTTCTCAACTAACTAACGAACGGTGCGTACTCGCGTCCCGTGGCCGTAAGGTTTCGGGACGCGGCATCACAGCGATGGTGCCCGGCACAGTCGGAGGAGGAAGTCGTGGCAACACCCCCACATGGTTCGTCGTCGGCCAACTGGCCCTACGGTCATGGTCAGGACCACCAGGACCAGGGTCAGGGCCACGGTCAGGCTGACGGTTCGCAGAACCGGTACAACTTTCCCTCCGCGCCGAGCGGAAGGCGTCCCGCGTACAACCCGCCGCCGCAGCGGCAGCCGGGGCCGTACGACCAGCCGTCCGCACCTCGGATCCAGCCGGTGCAGCCACAGCGACGCACACCCGAGCCGGCGCCCGCCGGGTCTGCGAACAACCCCCTGGTGCGTCCGTACGCCATGACGGGCGGTCGGACCAGGCCGCGGTACCAGCTCGCCATCGAGGCGCTGGTGCACACCACCGCGCAGCCGCATCAGATGCAGGGCCAACTGCCCGAGCATCAGCGGATCTGCAACCTCTGCCGTGAGATCAAGTCGGTCGCCGAAATCTCGGCGCTGCTGACGATTCCCCTCGGCGTGGCCAGGATTCTCGTCGCCGACTTGGCGGAGGCGGGCCTGGTTGCCATCCATCAGCCCGGCGGCGACGAGAACGCCGGCGGCCAGCCAGACGTGACACTGCTCGAAAGGGTGCTCAGTGGACTTCGCAAGCTCTAACGGCGGATCCGCCCGGTCGACCACCAGCGCGAAGATCGTGGTGGCGGGCGGCTTCGGCGTGGGCAAGACCACGTTCGTCGGCGCGGTCTCGGAGATCAACCCGCTGCGCACCGAAGCCGTCATGACGTCGGCCTCTGCCGGCATCGACGACCTCACGCACACCGGGGACAAGACCACCACCACGGTGGCCATGGACTTCGGCCGCATCACGCTCGACCAGGACCTGATCCTGTACCTCTTCGGTACACCCGGCCAGGACCGCTTCTGGTTCATGTGGGACGACCTGGTACGCGGCGCCATCGGCGCCGTGGTCCTCGTCGACACCCGCCGCCTCGCCGACTGCTTCCCCGCGGTCGACTACTTCGAGAACTCCGGCCTGCCCTTCGTCATCGCCCTCAACGGCTTCGACGGACACCAGCCGTACAACCCCGACGAAGTACGCGAGGCCCTGCAGATCGGCCCCGACACCCCGATCATCACCACCGACGCCCGCCACCGCGCGGACGCCAAGAGCGCGCTGATCACGCTGGTCGAGCACGCCCTCATGGCCCGCCTCCGCTAGGCGGCCCGCCCCGGCGACGACGTCGAAGGCCCCGCCACTCCTCCGGGAGTGGCGGGGCCTTCGACGTGCGAGCGGGACGCGGTGCGTGCGAGCCCCTCCCCCGGCCCGGGCGGCGGAACACAAAGGTCCCGGCTCCCCCTGGGGAACCGGGACCTGACGTGTGCGACGGGGCTCAGCCCTGCCAGCTGTGCGGGGCGCGGAAGCCCGGCGTGCGTTCGAGGCGGCGCCAGCCGGCCTTCGAGTGACCGCCTGTGGTGGCGACCTCGGCGGGGCGGGCGGCGGCGCGGGCGAGGAGGATCGCGGTTATCGCCGCGAGCTCCTCCGGCTCCGCGTGGCCCTTCTCCACCCGGAGGAAGTCACCGGACGTCGAGGAGGGCTGCGAAGCGGGCTGTGCCGGGGTCGTACCGGCAGGGGTGCTCGTGCTCATGGGCGTGTCGTCTCCGTGAGAGAAGCCAGTCGCAGGGTCACTGCGGGGGGTTGCCGTGCTTGCGGGACGGCAGGTCGGCGTGCTTGGTGCGCAGCATCGCAAGGGACCGGATGAGGACCTCGCGGGTTTCGGCGGGGTCGATCACGTCGTCGACCAGGCCGCGCTCGGCCGCGTAGTACGGGTGCATGAGCTCGGCCTTGTACTCCTTGACCATGCGGGCGCGCATGGCCTCGGGGTCCTCGGCCTCGGCGATCTGCCGGCGGAAGATGACATTGGCGGCACCTTCGGCGCCCATCACCGCGATCTCGTTGGTCGGCCAGGCGTAGGTGAGGTCGGCACCGATGGACTGGCTGTCCATCACGATGTACGCGCCGCCGTAGGCCTTGCGCAGGATCAGCGAGATCCTCGGCACGGTCGCGTTGCAGTATGCGTAGAGCAGCTTCGCTCCGTGCCGGATGATTCCGCCGTGCTCCTGATCGACACCCGGCAGGAAGCCCGGGACGTCCAGCAGGGTGACGATCGGAATGTTGAAAGCGTCGCACATCTGGACGAAGCGCGCAGCTTTTTCACTGGCCTCGATGTCCAGCACACCGGCGAGGGTCTGCGGCTGGTTGGCGATGATGCCGACGACCTGGCCGTCCAGACGGGCCAGCGCGCAGATGATGTTGCGCGCCCAGCGCTCGTGCACCTCGAGGTAGTCGCCGTCGTCGACGAGCTCCTCGATGACCTTGGCCATGTCGTAGGGGCGGTTCCCGTCGGCCGGGACCAGGTCCAGCAGGACGTCCGAGCGCCGGTCGGCGGGGTCCTCGGAGTCGACGACGGGCGGGTTCTCGCGGTTGTTCTGCGGCAGCAGCGACAGCAGGTACCGCACCTCGGCGATGCAGGTCTCCTCGTCGTCGTACGCGAAGTGCGCCACGCCGGAGGTCTCGGCGTGCACGTCCGCGCCGCCGAGGCCGTTCTGCGTGATCTCCTCGCCGGTCACCGCCTTGACCACGTCGGGTCCGGTGATGAACATCTGCGAGGTGTCGCGGACCATGAACACGAAGTCCGTGAGGGCCGGGCTGTACGCGGCGCCGCCCGCGCACGGGCCGAGCATCACGCTGATCTGCGGGATGACGCCCGAGGCCCGGGTGTTGCGCTGGAAGATGCCGCCGTAGCCGGCGAGTGCGCTGACGCCCTCCTGGATACGGGCGCCGGCGCCGTCGTTCAGGGAGACCAGCGGGGCACCGGCCGCGATGGCCATGTCCATGATCTTGTGGATCTTCGTGGCGTGGGCCTCGCCCAGCGCACCGCCGAAGATCCGGAAGTCGTGGGCGTACACGAAGACCGTGCGGCCCTCGACGGTGCCCCAGCCGGTGATGACACCGTCGGTGTACGGCTTCTTGGCCTCCAGGCCGAAGCCGGTGGCCCGGTGCCGGCGCAGCTGCTCGACCTCGTTGAACGAGCCCGGGTCCAGCAGCAGCTCGATGCGCTCGCGTGCGGTCAGCTTGCCCTTGGCGTGCTGCGCCTCGGTCGCCTTCTCGCTCGGTCCGCGCACGGCGTCGGCACGGATCGCGTGCAGTTCGGCGACGCGGCCCCGCGCATCGGTGGGTTCGCCCCCGGGTGAAGCGGTCTCGTCCAAAACGGTCATGTAGCGACCTTACGAAGCCCACCAAGGAAAACGGGCCGTCGACTCCGTACAGTCTCCGGCCCGTTTTCCTGGTACCCCCGAACAGAACCGCGGCGCTGTGCAGCCCATGTGACTGCTCAAGGCCCTTTGGCTTTGTATAGGTCACACAATCATGAGGGTGTTCGTCATCCGATGGCCAACTCACACCGATGGCTTACACAGGCATCCCCCGGAGTGACGCGCAGCCGAAGCCTACGGCCCGTTTCGAGTATCTCGACCGATGCGTCATGGGCGGTGACCCGGTGCACCGGCCGGTCCCAGACGATCTCCACGGGCCGCCCGGTGCGCGGCGGCTCGCTCACCACGAGGGTGGCGGTGCGCCCCCCGCGCCGTACGAGCACGCTCGCGGGCGCGGACGCGGTGAGCGGGCCCGCCGTACCGGCACGGCGGAAGTTGGCCGCGGTCAGGCCGCGCGAGGCGATGGCGACGGCCTGGCAGGCGCCGTCGTTGGCGAGCACGGTGAGCCAGTGCCGATCGGCGGCCCGCTCCGCGACGGCCCGCCGTGAGGCGCCGGGCATCAGCACGTAGGCATACGTGGCGTCGGTGGGGTCGGTGCCGTGGTCGAGCCACAGGGTCTGCCAGCGGCGGGTACGGCGCTCGGTGGTGCTGGTGGTGTTGATGTCGGACCAGGCGCCGGTGCGGTCCTCGCGCAGGGTGTGCAGTGCGGCTCCGCCGGGGAGGACCCAGCCGCCGTGGCCCTCCAGATGCGCCCAGCGGGGCCGGTCGCGGCCGTCGGTGGTGAAGGCCTGGGTGCCGCCCTCGCCGAGGTTGCGGTTGTCGACGACGGTCTCGACGGGCACCCCGTCGGTGGCGGTGATCCCCGCGCCGAGGCACACGATCGCGTCGTCGGCGCAGAACCACGACTTGTGGGCCCGCAGCGTCGAGGAGAGCCCCTTGACCTCCTGCCCGATCGCCGCGTACACGCCGTCGGTGACGCCGCCGACCCACTGCACGGGTGGTCTGGCCGCGCCCCACTCGCCGCCCTCCCTGTCGGCGAGCCGCTTGGTGGACACGGTGGTGCCCGGCAGCCGGTACCAGTCGACGGTCGGCCAGAACCAGTCGGTGTACTGGTCGCTCGGGACGCCCTTCGCCCACCAGGTGAGCATCCCGGCGCCGGTGTGCCAGCCGCGCGGGTTCTCGCCGTTGCCGCACTCGTAGTACGCGATCCGCTCCGAGGACATCGAGATGCCGGCGGCGAAGCCGGGGGCCCGGTGCACGGCCCGGTCCATGGCGGCGAAGAGCCGGTGCCCGACGGGTTCGGGCGCGGCCGGCGCAGGGGAGGCGGCGACGGCGTGCAGCCGGGCCAGGTCGGCGACGCCGAACTGCGGTGCGCCGAGGATCGGCGTGACCGTGTCCCGTTCGATCCAGCCCTTGATCCTGGCGTGCCACCGCTCTCGTTCGGCCGTGCTCGCCCCGTCCGCGAGCAGGGCCATCGCCGCGATGAGGCCCTGTCCGTGGAAGTGGTCGGAGCGCATGACGTGGCGGTCGTCGGCCTTCAGGTATCCCCTGCTGATGGCACGGCCGTTGACGCTGTCCATCACCAGGCCGTCGAGGACGAGCGGAGCGTAGGCGTGCTCGACGCTGTCGAGGATGACCTGCCGGCCCGGGTCGGTGACGGCCCACTGCGACCCCGCGAGCAATCCGAAGAGCCGTCCGAGTCCGTCGAGCATGACCTGCCCGTACGTCCCCGAGTAGGCGATCCAGGTGTGCTGGACGAAGGATCCGTCGGCGTAGAGCCCGTCGCCCTCGGTGACGTAGGGGAAGACCGGGGAGAGCGCGTCGCGGGCGAGTTCGATCTTGCCGGGTGCGCGGCCGAGGATGCCGCGCAGTACGACGGACCGGCACAGGTCGACGCGGTTGGCGCCGGTGGACGTGCCGCTGTAGCCGGCGAGCACGGAGTCGGGGACGAAGTGGTCGACGGCGGCGAAGGCGGCGGCGCGCCGGTCGTCGGTGAGCTCGTCGTACAGCGCCGCGACGATGTCCATCAGCAGGCGGGGGCTGCCGATCTGCCACTCCCACCAGTTGCCGTAGGGGGTGGTCGACGCGTGGTAGACGGCGGCGGCGAGGTGGTCGAGACCGCGCACCACGTCCGCGAGGAGTCCGGGGTCCCCGGTGAGTCCGGTGCCCTGCTGGACGTAGGCCTGGGTCATCGTCCACAGCCGGGTGTAGCTCTGGGTGATGCCCGCGGGCGGGTCGAAGGCGTAGCCGGGCCACAGCGAGTCCGGGGTGGGCGCCATGGTGGCGCGGAAGCCGCGGGCGAGGTCGCCGGTCTCCTTGAGGCGGGAGGCGTAGGGCTCGGCGGACGCGTCGTAGCCGGTGCCGAGCGCGATCTCCAGCCAGCGCTGCCGAAGGGCGTCGTAGGCATCGTCGGCATCGGCCGGTCGGGGCGCGGCCGCATGTGCGGCGCCGGTGGCGCCGAGCAGGGGCACACCCGCGGCGACGGCCGCGGCGATGAGGAACGTGCGGCGGTTCGGAGTCATGGGCATGACCTATCAGGCGATAGAAAGCGCTGTCTACACCTCGGGCGGAGGAGGAGACGAAAGGCCCCGCCGCAGAACGGCGGGGCCTTTCGCAGCGATCGCGCGGAGGCTCAACCCCCGCAGTGGAAGCGGGCGTTCCCCCAGTCCGCGTGGTCGTTGCCGCTGCCGTCGCCGCCGTCGTCGACCACCAGGTCGACGTACTTCGCGCCGCCGGTGTCGGCGCTCAGCGACCAGGGGCCGTCCGTCCCCCTGAGCACGGGCGACCTCACCTTCTCGGCACCGTCCGCGAGCACGCTGAACCGGACGCTGCCGCTCGTCCTCTCCTCCTCGTCCACACCGACCTCGGCCGTCAGCGAGGCGCACCGGCCGCCGAGGTAGTACCGCACCCTGGCAGGCGCGTGCATGCCGAGCCCCTTGGCGTACGACTCCGTGCCGATCTTCAGCGGGGCACCGTCACCGCCGCCCTGTTCGCCGTTGGAGAGGTCGCGCTCGACCGGCCCCCAGCCGTTGTCGGCGCTCACCCAGTCGAGGTCGCTCGCCCAGGAGTCCGCCGTGGGCGGCGGCGGGAGGGTGCGGACCGTCGTGTCGGCGGACAGCGAGCGCTTGCTGCCGTCCACGCTGTAGTCGGCCTCGGAGCTCAGCGTGTACGCCTGATACCTGGCGTCGACGGGCGGCGTCACCCGCCAGGTCGCGGTGGCCTCCGCACCCGGTGCGACGGAGTCCACGGTGACCGGTCCGTCCGGCTCGGCCTTCCAGCCGTCGGGGAGCTTCAGGGCGACGGAGACGCCGGAGGCCGCGGTCGCCTCGTAGTTGGTGAACGTCGCCGTGACCTCGTTCCCCGCACCGGGTTCCAGGGCGCCCGCGGCGGAATCGAGCCGCAGGGTCGCGCAGGCCGGCTGCTCGTGTGCCGGACCCAGATCGGTGACCGTGAAGTCGTCGAGGACGAAGTCCGCCGTGTCCGGGGCGTCGTCCCGCATCCGCAGTCCGACCCAGGTGTCCCCGCAGCCTGCGGTGAGCTCCTCCGAGAAGTGCCCGGTCGTCCTCCGCTGCCCGATCGGGGTGCGCCGGGTCTCGACGCTGCGCGCCTCGCCGCCGGCGATCCGGTCGTAGCCAGTGACCCACTCGAAGGCACCCGCATGGCTCGACTGGTAGTCGTACGCGACCCGGTAGGCGTGTCCGGCCTTCAGGGGCACGGTGGCGGGGGTGGTGCGGTACACGAGGCCGTTGTTGCCCTCGTGGGTCTTCAGGGACTCGCCGCCGTCGATGACGTCGTCGACGAGCTTCCCGTTCCAGCCGGCCTGGGTGTACGGGGCGTGCTTCTGCGCGATGTGGGTGCGCGGATCGGTGACACCTCCGCCGCCGCCCTTCACGAACGGGCCCCAGCCCTGGTCGACGTGCTCGAAGTCCTCGGAGACGACGGTGCCCGGCTCGGCCGCCGGGGCTCCTGCGACCACCCGCACGTCGTCGACCCGCACCCGCGCGTCCGACCCCCCGGCGGCCCGGACCTCCAGTGTGGTCGCGCCGTTCGAGGGTGCCGTGAAGGCGACCTTCACCCGCTGCATGTACGTGCTGTGCCAGTCACTGGCCGCGAGGGTGTTATCCAGCGTCGACCGGTCGAGGGCGACCGACCGGCCGCCGGCGCTCAGCGTCGTGTGCCGCTCCTTGCCCGGCTCGATCTCGATCCACGCGGACGCGGTGTACCGCTTGCCCGGTTCCAGTCCGCTCACCCGCTGTGCGACGGCCGCCGCGGCGCCGCCGGTCAGCGCGGCGCTGTTGCGGCCGTTGCCGTCGGTGTCCCGCCGGACCGTGCCGGTCCTGTCCCAGGCGCGCAGCCCCGCGTCGTTGAAACCGGGGTCGGCGACAGGGGTCCCCTCGCCCCAGTGCGGGTCGACGGCCCGGGGCGTGCTGTGCGCCGGGTAGAGCACATAGGGCTGCTTCGCCTCGGCCTTCAGCGTGACCCTGCCGCCCTCGGCGCGCACCGTGCCGGTCTTCACCCGGCCGTTGTCGGTGAGCCTGTAGACGGTGTAGGAGGTGCCGGACACCGCCCAACTCGTCGTACCGCCGGTCTTGTTGTAGTGGTAGAGCTTGCTGCCGCCGTCCCAGGGCAGCAGGTAGGCGGTGCCGTCGAGGACCTTGCGGCCGTGGTCGTAGAACGTCCGTCTGCCGTCCTCGACGGTGCCGCGCAGCCCGCCCGTGAAGGTGATGTCGTTCCCGTCCCAGCGGGTGATCCGCTGGTGCTGGAGGAACTTGGCCGGCAGGTCGCGCTGCCAGACGTTGTCGTAGAAGGCGTTCCAGTCGTTCTCGCCGGTCCAGCCCTCGAATTCGGCGATGGCGGTCTGGCCGAGCACGGGGTCGTTGTTCCAGACGTCCTTCTCGCCGTTGCGGATGAACCGGATGATCTTCGAGTTGAGGCCCTTGTTGGCGGGCCCGCCGTAGTCCAGGTCGTTGGCCCAGTGCGACCAGAGGGACTCCCGCTCGAACTTGTCGCTCCACTCGGTGCCGAGGTCCCAGCCCTGTTCCCGTACGGCCTTCGCGGTCTGCTCGGCTGTCCACCCGTGCGTGTAGTAGACGTCGATGTAGATCAGCGAGAGGTTGGGGTCCGTCTCGTCCCGGAGTTCCTTGAGGCGGCGGGCGAGGTCGCCGCTGTCGACGTCACGGCGCTGGTCGATGGCGTAGCTCTGGTCGAGCCAGTCCCAGCCCGGCTTGGTGCTGTCGACGAGCTTGTCGTCGAAGTGGTGTGCGACGGGGTACGCCTCCGTGGCGTTCACGTGCGCACCGAAGGTGGCGCCCCACTTGCGGCCGCTCCTCAACAGCGTGTTCAGGTCCTTCAGACCGCCCGCACGCTTGTTGATGTTGCCGCCGTAGTCGGGGTGGGCCGAGTCGTGCCCCTCGGACTGGTAGCCCTTGAGCAGCGCCAGCTGGCCGAGCCCGTCCGTGGCGAGCGAGATCCGCTTGACGTCGTCGAGGGTGCGCAGGAACGGGTGCGTGGCCTGGCTGGCGAAGTTGAACGGGATGTGCGTGATGACCCGGTCGGGCGTCCGGCCGGCGCCCTGCGGGGTGATCCCGATGGAGCGGAAGGCGACGGCGCCGTCCTGCCAGTCCACCGTGCCGTCGTCGTTGGCGTCGGGAGTGACGACGACCTTCGCCCAGGGCAGGTCGTCGCCCTTGGCGGGCTCGGGCGCGCCGTCACCGCGGTAGGTCCACTGCCCCGACCACACGCCGACCCGGGTGGAGCCGTCGGCCTCCTTGCGGGCCTGGTGCCAGAACCGGGCGTGGTCGCCTCCGGTGGCGCCGCTCGGCTTGTCGTACGCCGAGTCGGACTCGACCGCGGCGGCGAGCCGTCCGGTGTTGACGATCGCGTAGGAGGCCCCGACGGGCGAGGCATCGGGGGCGGTGGACCCGGTGACCTCGGCGAACACGTCGGCAGTGGGGACGGTTGAGTCGGTGCTCAGGCGGGTGAAGGCGGTCGCGGCACCGCCATCGGTGCTGCCGACGGAGACGAGGTCGTGCCCCGGGATGTCGATCGTCCCGACCCGGAAGGTGCCGGTGTCGCGGACGGCCGTCACCTTGAACGTCGTGGCGCGCCCGGCGACGGACAGCTTCGCGTCGAGCTCCACTCCGGGCAGGTCGGGGAAGGTCAGGGTGTACGCGGCCGTCGACGCCGTGGTCCGCGGGGAGCCCTTGGCCTGCACGTCGTACGCCTTGCCGTTGAGCGTGACGGAGGTGACGGGCCGGGTGCTGCCGAGGATGCGGGCGCCGGTGGCGCGGTCCGTGTACGACAGGACGCGCGGGAAGTCGTCGGCCACGGCGACGGCGAGCCGGGCGGAGCCGATCACGGTCCCCTCCGCCCTCTCGGCGGAGGCGGCGGGCGATACGACGGGGAGCGCGGTGGCCGGGGGCGCGGTGACCGCCAGGGCGAACACGGCGGACGAGGCGGCGAGGAACGCGCACGCCCCGGAGGCGCCCCGGCGCTCCCGAAGCCGGCCGTGGGGGAGGAATCTTCGCGACATGGGGACTGGGTATCGGCGTACTCCCCGGCCGGTCAACGGAGTTGGGCCTTCCGGACAGCGGCAGTCCAAGAACCGCCACCCGGAAGTCCAAGCCGGCCCTAGCAGCCGCCGCAGTTGTAGTACGTCACGTCCCAGTGGCTGCCCTCGTCCGCGTAGATGTTGCCGGAGCCGGACTTCCACTGCGGCGCTCCGTCGCCCCGCAGCCCGATGTAGCCGAAGGTGTTCTTGATGTAGCTGCCGACACAGGTGTACTTGGCGAAGTCGAGCTTGTAGCCGTTCCAGTGCGAGTACGTGCCGCTCGCGTGCCCGGTCTCGGTGCCGCCGGTGATGTCGAGGGCGCATCCGCTGGCCCGCTTCAGGGTCTGGGCGCCCTGGGCGGTGGCGAGGTTGAGCTGGTCGAAGGACGTGCAGGTGGGGTTGTTCCGGTCCGAGCAGTTGCCGGAGGACGACCAGGTGATCCCGACGTCCCGGAACATCGAGGTCGCGGTGGCGTGGCTGATCTTGGTGACGGCGAAGGCGTCGGTCGCGCCGCTGACGACTCCGAACCCGGGGGCGAAGAGGGCGGCGAGTACGAGGGTGAAAGCGGCCAGGACCGTGCGGAGGATGCTGCGCTGGCGCATGGGAGTCCTTCCTGCTGGTGACCGTGCTGGGGACCGTTACGGCGGTACGGGCGGAGCAGGCGGAGCAGGCGGAGCAGGCGGAGCAGGCGGAGCAGGCGGAGCAGGCGGAGCAGGCGGAGCAGGCGGAGCAGGCGGAGCAGGCGGAGCAGGGAGATGGTGCCCGAGATCCATGCGCGTCTGCCAGAGGGCGACGGGACCCATCGCTGCGTAGTCGCTCCGCCACGGATCGCTCAAGGTTGAAACTTGTACGGAATGGGTTTACCGTCGATGTCGTTGAAGGTTCAACAGCTTCGGCGCAAGGCCGTAGCGCGTCCCCCAAGGAGCACGTCATGGGTCTCTTCGGCCGCAGGAACGACACGAAGACCGCCACCGCCACCGCGCCGGTCGCCGTCAGCCCGGATCTCGCCGCCCTCACCGGTGACTACTCGATCGACCCGTCCCACTCGGCCCTCGGCTTCGTGGCACGCCACGCCATGGTCACCAACGTCAAGGGTTCCTTCCTCGATTTCACCGGCTCGCTGCACCTGGACGGGGCGGACCCGTCCCGCTCGACCGCCTCCATCGACGTCAAGATGGACAGCATCGACACCGGCTCCGCCGACCGTGACGGCCATCTGAAGAGCGCGGACTTCTTCCACACCGAGGAGTTCCCGACGATGACGTTCCGGTCGACCAAGGCCGAGGCCCTGGGCGAGGACTACCGCATCACCGGCGACCTGACGATCCACGGCGTGACCAAGCCGCTCACCATCGACCTGGAGTTCAACGGCTCCGCGAAGGACCCGTTCGGCAACGAGCGCGTCGGCTTCGAGGGCCGGGCCGAGCTCCTGCGCTCCGAGTGGGGTCTGACCTGGAACGCCGCGCTGGAGACCGGCGGCGTCCTCGTCTCCGACAAGATCAAGCTGCTCTTCGACATCTCGGCGATCAAGAACGCCGGCTGAGCCGGGTGACCGAGCCCGCTGGAAGGGGCTACGCCCCCGTGAAGGAGCGCGCCGCGAGGGACACGCGGCGCGCTCCTCTTTCGTCCCGCGGGCAGGGCCCGGCGGCCCGGGTCACGCGGGCAGGGTCACGCGTCCTTCAGCTGGGGCATCTCGCCCTTCGTGGTGCCGAGGTCGATCACCGAGAACGCCGCGCCCTGCGGGTCGCTGAGGGCCGCGAACCTGCCGAACGGGCTGTCCATCGGCCCGAACCTGAGGATCGCGCCCCGCTCGGTGGCCCGCCGCACCGCGGCGTCGCAGTCGTCCACGCCGAAGTACACGTTGATGTACGGCGGCACCTCCGGCGGGAACTCGTCGGTCATCCTCATCCGGCCCAGAACCGTGTCCGAGCCGAGCCTGAAGAGCTTGAAGTCGACCGCGTCGTCCACGACCTGCTGGGCTCCGTACGAGAACACCGAGGTGAAGAAGGCGTCCGACTTCGCGGGCTGCCGGGTGAAGACCTCGGCCCAGCAGTACGTCCCGGGCTCGCCCGTCGCCTGGAACCCTTCGTGCGTGCCCGCCTGCCAGACCCCGAAGGCGACACCGCTCGGGTCGCGGGCCAGGACCATCGAGCCGAAGTCGCCGACCTGCATCGGCCCCATCAGCACCTCGCCGCCATGGGCGCGGATCCGCTCGGCGGTGGCGGCGGCGTCCGCCGAAGCGAAGTACAGGCACCAGGCTGCATGCCCCTCCTGCCCCGGCATCGGCGGCACCACGGCGGCCACGGCCCTGCCGTCGCTGGACGCCTCGGTGTAGTTGCCGAACTCCGACGCCGACTCGCCGAACGTCCAGCCGAGGACGCCACCGTAGAAACTCTTCGCCCCCTCCAGGTCGCCGAACATCGCATCGGCCCAGCACGGGGTTCCCTCCGGCGGTGCGGTCATGACCGTGACCCTTTCCTGTCCGACGGACGATCCGGATCCTCACGCTAGCCACCCCCGGGCGGCCCCGCGCGGCGAACGCGCGCGCGGGGGAAGCTCCTAGAAGCTGCCGCCCCCGAAGTCCCCGCCTCCGCCGAAGTCGCCGCCGCCCCCGTCGCCGAAGTCCCCTCCCCCGCCGTAGTCGCCGCCCCCGAAGCCGCCCCCGAAGTCGCCCGGGTCGAAGTCCGAACCCGAGTAGTCGCCGCCCTGGAACTGGCCGCCGAAGTCGCCGTAACCGGCGCCGTAGTCGGCGGCGTAGGACGGGCTGGACATCAGGTTGCCGAGCAGGGTTCCCACGAGGAGGCCCGGGAGCAGTCCGCCGCCGAAGTACCCGCCGGCCCAGGGGCCGTACGCCGGGCCCGCGTCCCAGTAGGGACGGCGGCCGTAGTCGGTGTCCACCTGGCGCACCATCGGCTCGGCTCCGTCGGCGATGCGCGCCTGGTCGGCGGCACAGACCGGCACCTCACGGGGCGCGCCGCCCGGTGGCGTCCACGCGGCGTCGACGACCGACGGGCCGTGGCGCGGGTCGAAGAAGCAGGGCGCCCTGCGCTCCGGCAGGGGCCGGCCCTCCCGGCGTGCGGCGAGCTGCACCAGCGAGAACCGCCCGTCCTCCAGGGCCTCCGTCACCCCGCGCACGTCCTCCGGGCGCCGGGCCTCCGCCATGATCTGCTTCGCCTTCTCGTACGAGTCGAGTGCGCGCTCGTAGTCCGCGCGCATCGCGTCGTCTGCGCCCGCCTCGGCGGGGTGGAAGTCGAGCCGGTCGAGCTCCTCGCCGAAGGCGGTGATGTCCTCGTCGACGACCACGCGGAGCCGTTCGAGGGCGCGGCGCTGCTCCTCCTCGTGCCGGCGCCGGTTGCGCCGCGAGAGCGCGTACACACCCGCGGCGCCCGCCACGACGACGGCACCCACGCCGATCCACGCGCCGGTCGACACCCCGCCGCCTCCATCGCCCCACGAGGAGGGGGCCGAGCCGCGCGCGGTGCCGACGGCCGTGTCGACGAAGTCGGTCAGCTGGGTGGCGGCGGGCTCGCCCTGCACGCTGCCCACCAGGTTCTGCACGGCCTGCCGCGACATCACGGTGTGATCGGCGCGGGCGTCGAACGCGTCGCCCAGCCGGACGCCGTAGACGCCGGTGATGCCGGTCTTGGTGCGCAGGTCGGTGAAGAGGTCGGTCTTCGGGAAGTCCGCGGGCAGCACGGCCACGAACACCGGTTTGCCGGCGTCCTTGATCTTCTTCGTGAGCACGTCCGCCTGGGCCGTGGACAGCTGGCCCGAGGCCGCCGGATCGACGTACACGGGTCCCTTCTTGAAGGCGTCGGCCACGGTCGACACATCACTGACCGAGGGCACCGCGAGTGCCCCCGGCGCCGTGAAGGTCGCGGCGCACAGGGCCAGCAGAAGTCCGGACAGCGAGGTGAGGAGTCGTGTCGCCGGGCGCATGTGCCTCATGTGTCGACGCTAACGCAGTCGGGACACCGGTGCCGGATCTCCGGCCCGCCGGACCGGTCCCCGGCGCGGCGGCCTACTCCGCCGGCTCGACCCCCACGCGCAGCAGCCCGTAGGTGTAGGCGTCCTCCAGGGCCTGCCAGGAGGCGGCGATCACGTTCTCCGCGACGCCGACCGTGGACCATTCGCCCGTGCCGTCCGTCGTGGAGATCAGCACGCGGGTCGTGGACTGCGTACCGTGCTTGCCCTCCAGGATGCGGACCTTGTAGTCGACGAGCTCGAACTTCGCGAGCTGCGGGTAGAAGCGCTCCAGGGCGACGCGCAGGGCACGGTCGAGGGCGTTGACCGGGCCGTTGCCCTCGGCGGTGGCGACGATCCGCTCACCCTTGGCCCACAGCTTCACGGTGGCCTCGTTGGCATGGGTGCCGTCGGGCCGGTCCTCGACGATGGCGCGCCACGACTCGGTGCGGAAGTACCGGCGCGCCCGGCCCTCGGCCTCCTCGCGCAGCAGCAGCTCGAAGGAGGCGTCGGCCGCTTCGTAGGTGTAGCCGTTGAGCTCGCGTTCCTTGACCCGCTCCACGACGCGGCCGACCAGTTCGCGGTCCCCGCCGAGGTCGACGCCGAGCTCCTTGCCCTTGAGCTCGATGGAGGCGCGGCCGGCCATGTCGGAGACGAGCATCCGGATGCGGTTGCCGACCAGCTCGGGGTCGATGTGCTGGTACAGGTCCGGGTCGACCTTGATCGCGGAGGCGTGCAGGCCGGCCTTGTGGGCGAAGGCGGAGACACCGACGTACGGCTGGTGCGTGGACGGCGTCAGGTTGACGACCTCGGCGATGGCGTGCGAGACGCGGGTCATCTCGCGCAGCGAGCCCTCGGGCAGCACCTTCTTGCCGTACTTCAGCTCCAGGGCTGCCACGACCGGGAAGAGGTTGGCGTTGCCGACGCGCTCGCCGTAGCCGTTGGCGGTGCACTGCACATGGGTGGCGCCGGCGTCGACCGCCGCGAGGGTGTTGGCGACGGCGCAGCCGGTGTCGTCCTGGGCGTGGATGCCGAGCCGGGCGCCGGTGTCCGCGAGCACGGTGGAGACGACGGCCTGGACCTGCGCGGGAAGCATGCCGCCGTTGGTGTCGCACAGGACGACCACATCGGCCCCGGCCTCGGCGGCGGCGCGCACGACGGCCTTGGCGTACTCGGGGTTCGCGCGGTAGCCGTCGAAGAAGTGCTCGCAGTCCACGAAGACGCGGCGGCCGTTCTCGCGGAGGTAGGAGACGGTGTCGCGGACCATCTCCAGGTTCTCCTCGAGACTGGTCCGCAGCGCGAGCTCGACGTGCCGGTCGTGCGCCTTGGCGACCAGCGTGACGACGGGGGCGCCGGAGTTCAGCAGGGCGTTCACCTGCGGGTCGTCGGCGGCTCTGCCGCCCGCGCGGCGGGTGGCGCCGAAGGCGACGAGCTGCGCGTTCCGGAAGGTGATCTCCTGCTGGGCGCGGGCGAAGAACTCCGTGTCGCGCGGGTTGGCGCCCGGCCAGCCGCCCTCGATGAAGCCCACTCCGAAGTCGTCCAGGTGCCGCGCGATGGTCAGCTTGTCCGCGACGGTGAGGTTGATGCCCTCGCGCTGCGCGCCGTCGCGCAGCGTCGTGTCGAAGACGTGGAAACTGTCGTCGGTGGCCTGGTGGCCGGGACTCGTCATGGCTGTCTGACTCCTGTCGAGTGAGTGGCTCCGGAAACCTCTTCTGGATCCACCTGTCCCCATCATCGCGTGCGGGCCGCCCCCGGCGAGGTGGGCCGGGAAACGAAAAGACCCCTCGCGGATGCGAGAGGTCTGCGCGCGGGTCTGGGACACGGTGCCGCTGTCGCGGATTGTCTTCCGCGGGTCAGCGGTCACTGCGGACCGGCGCGCTGTTGCCCATAATCATGGCGACGGCGAACATGTCCGGCAGTTTGCCACAAGGACCGCGTCCGGCGGACGGCGGTCTCACGATACGGGCACTTCGGACCGGGTACCGGCCTCGGTCAGGTCCAGGTCCTTCGTCTCCCGCATGGTCAGGTAGACCACCAGGCTGACGGCCGCGCACCCCGACACGTACCAGAAGAAGCCGGACTCGATGCCGGCGTCCTTGAACCAGAGGGCCACGTACTCCGCGGTTCCGCCGAAGAGCGCGTTGGCGAGGGCGTAGGGCAGGGCCACGCCGAGGGCCCGGATGCCCGTGGGGAAGAGCTCGGCCTTCACACAGGCGTTGATCGACGTGTAGCCGGTGACCACGATCAGCGCCAGCAGGGACAGGCCGAGCGCCGGCCAGAAGCCGTCCGCGTGTCCCAGCAGGGTCATGACCGGCACGGTGAGGAAGGTGGAGCCGACCGCGAAGGTGATCAGGAGGGGACGGCGGCCGACGCGGTCGGAGAGACGCCCGGCGACGGGCTGCAGGGCGGCGAAGACGATCAGGGCGCAGAAGGAGACCAGGGTCGCGGTCTGCTTGGACAGGCCGGCGGAGTTCGAGAGGTACTTGGTGAGGTACGTCGTGTACGTGTAGTAGGCGACGGTGCCGCCCATGGTGAGGGCGATGACGAGGAAGGCCTCGCGCCGGTGCCCCCACAGGGCGCGCAGCGTGCCCCGGTCCGCGCCGGCCGCGGCCTCCTCGTACACCTCGGTCTCCAGCATGGAGCGGCGCAGGTAGAAGATGACCGCCGCGCCCAGGGCGCCGACGACGAACGGGATGCGCCAGCCCCAGCTGTGCAGCGCGGTGTCGGACATGGTGCGCTGGAGCAGGATCAGCAGGCCGAGGCCGACGATCTGCCCCGCGGTCATCGACACGTACTGGAAGCTGGAGGCGAAGCCGCGCTTCTTCGGGTCGGACGCCTCGGTGAGGTAGGTGGCGCTGGCCGCGTACTCGCCGCCGACCGACAGGCCCTGGAGGAGCCGGGCGACGAGCAGCACCAGTGCGCCGCCGTAGCCCGCGACCGCGTAGGTCGGCGCGATCGCGATGAGGATCGCGGACGCCGACATCAGGGTGACGGTGAGGGTGAGCGCCGCCTTGCGGCCCCTGCGGTCGCCGACCCTGCCCAGGAGCCAGCCGCCGACCGGGCGCATGAAGAATCCGACGGCGAAGATGCCGGCGGTGTTCATCAGCTGGGCGGTGGGGTTCTCGCTGGGGAAGAAGGCTCCCGCGAAGTACGTGGCGAAGCTGGCGTACACGAACCAGTCGAACCACTCGACCATGTTGCCGGCCGAGCCGACCCAGATCTTCTTCCACTGCTGTCGTCCCATGACCGGTCACGGTGCCCGAGCGCACTGCGTCACGACAAGGACGCGGGACGTCACGATCTTGCGTACTTGCGTGCGTTGCGTTCACGGCGGGCCGTACGGGCGGGGCCGCACCGGGGCGCGGCGGCGGTCACGGCAGCAGCGCCTCGTCGACGAACTCCCGTACGTGGCCGAGGGCCAGGTCCCGGGCGCTGCCGCGCAGCCCGATCGCGACGTGGATGCTGAAGCCGTCCAGGAGCGCCCGCAGCCGGGTGGCGAAGCGGTCGGGGTCGACCGCGCGGAACTCGCCGCGCGAGATGCCCTCGGCGACGAGGGCCACCAGGTCGCGGTGCCAGGCGCCCTCGATCGCGGCCTGGCGGTCGCGGCCCTCCTCGTCGGCGTTGAGGGAGCGGTTCCAGACCTCCAGCCAGAGCGTCCAGTGGGGGTCGCGGTGGCCGTCGGGGACGTACAGGTCGACATAGGCGTCGAGGCGCTCAGGCGCCGTGCCCCGGCCGGCGAGGAGCCGGCCGCGCTCGGCGCCCAGCCGGCCCTCGCTCCACTCCAGGGTGCGCAGCAGCAGCTCGTCCTTGGAGCGGAAGTAGTAGAGGAGATGGCCGCTGCTCATGCCGACCTCGCGGCCGAGCGCGGCCATGGTGAGCTTCTCCAGACCGCGTTCGGCGATCATCGCCATCGCGGCGGCCAGCACTTCCTCGCGCGGCGGCGCGTTCCTCCGCGCGCGGGCCGGACCGGCCATTCGCCCTCCTCCGTCAGTGCATGGTCACATCCTGGGCTGCTGCTGCGTGATGCAGTGGATGCCGCCGCCCCCGGCAAAGATCGTACGTGCGTCCACCAGGGTCACGGTCCGCTCGGGGAAGAGCCGGCGGAAGATGCCCGCGGCGAGCTCGTCGCGCTCGTCGTCGAAGGAGCACAGCACCACACCGCCGTTGCAGAGGTAGTGGTTGATGTACGAGTAGTCGACCCACTCGCCGTCCTCGACCAGCTTGGTGGGGGCGGGGACCTCGACGACCTCCAGGGTGCGGCCCCAGGCGTCGGTCGCGCTCCTGAGGATGCCGGCGATCTCCTTGCACACCTCGTGGTCGGGGTGCGCCGGGTCGGGCTGGCTGTGCACGACGACGGTGCCGGGGCCGGCGAACGCGGCGACGATGTCGACGTGGCCGCGGGTGCCGAACCGGCCGTAGTCGCCGGTGAGGCCGCGGGGCAGCCAGATCGCCTTGCGGGTGCCGAGGTGGGCGTGGATCTCCGCCTCGACCTGCTCGCGGGTCCAGTGCGGGTTGCGCTCGGGGCCGAGCTGCACGGTGTCGGTGAGGAGCACGGTGCCCTCGCCGTCGACGTGGATGGCGCCGCCCTCGTTGACCAGCGTGGAGGTGTACGTCCGCGCCCCGGCGAGGTCGGAGACATACGCACCGATCTTGGAGTCGTGCTCCCAGCGGGCCCAGTCCTGGGCGCCCCAGCCGTTGAAGGTCCAGTCCACCGCGGCGAGCTCACCGCGGTCGTTGGTGAGGAAGGTGGGGCCTATGTCGCGCATCCAGGCGTCGTCGAGCTCGCGCTCGACGGTCTCGATGCCGTCGCCGAGAAGGTCACGGGCCGGCGCCGAGTCACCGGGGGCGCAGACCACGGTCACTGGCTCGAAGCGGCGGACCGCGCGGGCCACGTCCGCCCAGGCGCGGCGGGCCTCGGCCAGTTCCTCGTCGTCGGTGAAGGTCGGGTTGGGGCTGGGCCAGGCCATCCAGGTGCGCTCGTGGGGAGCCCACTCGGCGGGCATGCGGAAGCCGTCTGCGGCAGCGGTCATGGGGATACGTCCTTGGCTGGGGGCGGGCGTCCGGGGTGGTGTCCGGGGTGGTGTCGGGGTCCGGGTGCGGACCTCCGGGGCGGTCTCGGACCTCAGAGGAAGTAGAGACGGTTGAGCGATACGGACTCGGCCGGTTCGGAGCGGAGCGGGTCGCCGTCGAGGGTGACCAGGCCGGTGTCGCCGTGCACGTCGACGTGGCCGACGCGCGAGTTGAGCAGCAGGTCGGCGGGGCCGATACCGCGGGTGCCGCGGACACCGACGCGCCGCCGGCGGGTGGGCATCCGGTCGGTGCCGAGGGCGGCCGCGGCCTGCGACACGAACGCCACCGAGATGTCGGCGGGTGTCGCGCCGTGGCCGCCGAACAGGGGGCCGAGGACGAGCGGCTGGCAGGTGTCGGTCGCCGCGTTCGGGTCGCCGGTGACGCCCCACGCGGGAAAGCCGGACTTGAGGACCATCTGGGGCTTGGCGCCGAAGAACTCCGGGCGCCACAGCACGATGTCGGCCATCTTTCCGGGCTCCAGCGAGCCGACCTCGTGGGCGAGGCCGTGGGCGATCGCCGGGTTGATGGTCAGCTTGGCCATGTAGCGCAGGACGCGGGCGTTGTCGTCGCCGTCCCCGTCGCCGGCCGCACCGTCATGGGGACGAAGGGGCCCCAGCTCGGCCTTCATCTTGCCGGCCATGGCAAAGGTGCGGCGCACGGTCTCGCCCGCGCGGCCCATGCCCTGGGCGTCGGAGGAGGTGATGCCGATCGCGCCCAGATCGTGCAGCACGTCCTCGGCGCCCATCGTTCCGGCCCGGATGCGGTCGCGGGCCATGGCCGCGTCGCCGGGCAGATCGGTCTTCAGGTCGTGGACGGAGACGATCATGCCGTAGTGCTCGGCCACCGCGTCCCGGCCGAAGGGCAGGGTCGGGTTGGTGGAGGACCCGATGACGTTGGGCACGCCCGCCATCTTGAGCACGTTGGGCACGTGTCCGCCGCCGCAGCCCTCGATGTGGAAGGCGTGGATGGTGCGTCCTTCGAGGACCTTCAGGGTGTCCTCGACGGAGAGGCACTCGTTCAGCCCGTCGCTGTGCAGCGCGACCTGGACGTCGTACTCCTCGGCGACCCGCAGTGCGGTGTCCAGGGCGCGGGTGTGGGCGCCCATGTCCTCGTGGACCTTGAAGCCGGAGGCGCCGCCCTCGGCGAGGGCCTCGACCAGCGGGGCCGGGTCGGAGGAGGAGCCGCGGCCCAGGAAGCCGATGTTGACGGGCCAGGCGTCGAAGGCGTTGAAGGCGTGCTTCAGCGCCCACGGCGAGTTGACGCCGACGCCCCACACGGGGCCGAACTCCTGGCCGATGATCGTGGTGACCCCGGAGGCCAGCGAGGCCTCCATGATGCGCGGGGAGAGCAGGTGGACGTGGGTGTCGATGGAGCCCGCGGTCGCGATCAGGCCTTCGCCGGACACGATCGAGGTGCCGGTGCCCACGACGACGTCCACGCCGTCGAGGGTGTCGGGGTTGCCGGCCCGGCCGATCGAGCAGATGCGGCCCTCGCGGATGCCGATGGACACCTTGCGGATGCCCTGCACCGCGTCGATGACGACGACGTTGCTGATGACCACGTCGCAGGTCTCGCGGACGGCGGCGGCCTTGAGGTGCAGTCCGTCGCGCGCGGTCTTGCCGAATCCGGCCAGGAACTCGTCGCCGTAACGCTGCGCGTCGGACTCGACCCGGATGGTCAGGCCCGAGTCGCCGAGCCGGATGCGGTCGCCCGCGCGCGGGCCGTGCACCGATGCGTACTCGTAGGGGTCCATCACTTCGCCTCCGCTCCGAGATAGCCGCAGGCCGCCGCGCGCCGCAGGGCCTCTTCCTTCGCGCCGGGCGCGTCCAGCGGGCCGTCCACAAGACCGGCGAAACCGATCGCGACCCGGGCGCCGCCGATGGGCACGAGCCCCGCGTCGACGCTCTCGCCGGGCCCGAACCGCAGGGACGAGCCGGCCGGGATCGCGAGGTGCATGCCGTAGGCGGACGCGCGGTCGAAGTCGAGGCGCGGGTTGGCCTCGAAAAAGTGGAAGTGCGAGGTGACGGAGACCGGGACGGTGGCGGTGTTCCGGACGGTCAGCGTCACGCGTGCCTTCGGGTCGGCGTGCTCCGGTCCCGGCAGCAGGGCGCCCGGCGCGTCGGAGCCGAGGCCGCTGCCCGTGACCGGGTCGGAGACGACCGCGAGCCGGGAGCCGTCGTCGAAGACGGCCTCCACATGGACCTCCGTGACGATGTCGGCCACGCCGGGCAGGACGTCGTCGGGGCCGAGGACCGAGCGGGCGCGCTCGATGGCCTCGGCGAGGCGGGCGCCGTCGCGGGCGGCCTCGCAGACCGTGTCGGCGATCAGCGCCTCGGTCTCGGGGACGTTCAGCCGGAGGCCGCGGGCCTTACGGGCCCGGGCCAGCTCGGCGGCCCCGAAGAGCAGCAGCCGGTCGCGTTCCGTGGGGGTCAGTCGCACGCCACCACACCTCCGTGTCCGAACGTCCGTGACTTGACCGCGAACGCATCGCACGCTCGCTTAGAACGTCACTCTAACCTTCCACACCCTGAGATTCACAACACTGAAACGTTGACGGGACTGATTGAGTAAGTCACATTGAACATCGCTCTAAACTTCCCCCGTCGTCGAGCGACAAAGGCCCCCCATGGCGATAGAAACTCGCGGTGTCGACACCATCCCGGACGAGGAACGCACCAGCGGCCCCCGGGATCTGGTCTCGATCCTGCTCGGCTCGAACCTCTGCCTCGGTGTCATCATCTTCGGCTGGCTGCCCCCGTCCTTCGGGCTCAACTGGTGGCAGTCCGTCACCGCCATCGTCGCGGGCACGGTGCTCGGCACCGCGCTCACCGCGCCGCTCGCGCTGATCTCGCTGCGCACCGCCACCAACCTGTCCACCTCGTCGGGCGCGCAGTTCGGCGTGCGCGGACGGCTCGTCGGCTCGGTCGTCGGCCTGCTGCTCGCGCTCGGCTACACCGCGCTGACCGTGTGGATCGGCGGCGACGTCATGGTCGGCACGCTGCACCGCATGCTCGGGCTGCCGGTGGGCGGCGCCTCGTACGCCCTCGTGTACGCGGTGCTGGCCGGCGCCACCGTCGCGGGCGCCGTGTACGGCTACCGGGTCCTGCTGAGGATGTCGAAGGTCCTCTCCATCGGCATGACCGCCCTGCTCGTCCTGGGCGTCGTCGCCTACGCGCCGCACTTCTCGACCGGTGCGCTGGCGGACTCCGGCGGCTATCTGCTCGGGTCCTTCTGGCCGACCTGGATGCTCGCGCTCGTCGCGGCCGGACTCAGCGGCCCCGTCGCGTTCATCACGCTGCTCGGCGACTACACGCGCTACATCTCGCCGGCCCGGCACTCCTCGCGCAGCATCCTGAAGGCCTCCTGGCTGGGACTGATCGCGGGTCTGCTGGTGCCCCAGCTGTTCGGCACCTTCACGGCCTTCGCCGCGGGCTCCGCCCTGGACTACGCGGGGCCGCTGGTGAGCACGTCGCCCGTCTGGTACCTGGTGCCGCTGCTGCTCTCCGCGTCCGCCGGGTCGGTCGGCAACGCCGGACTGATGCTGTACTCCATGGGCCTCGACCTCGACGCCATCCTGCCGAGGGCGTCACGTGCCCGGGCCACCTGCGCCGTGGCCGTCGTCGCCACGGTCTGCGTCTTCGTGGGGCACTTCCTGTGGGACGCGCAGGACGCCATGACGTCGTTCGTGCTGCTGCTCACCGCGATCGGTACACCGTGGGCGGTGATCACGCTGACCGGCTTCGTGCGCTGCCGCGGCCGGTACGACGCCGACGCCCTCCAGGTGTTCAACCGCCGCTCCCGGGGCGGCGTGTACTGGTACCGGGCGGGCTGGAACCCCCGGGCCACCGTGTCCTGGGCGCTCGGCGCCGGCGTCGGCCTGCTCGGCGTCTCCCTCCCCTCGTACCAGGGCCCCCTGCTCTCCCTCACGGGAGGCGTCGACTGCAGCTTCCTGCTGTCGGGGCTGGTGGGCGGAGTGGCCTATGCGGCGCTCACGGCGCGGGTGCCGCAGGCGGCGCCGCGGTCCGACGAGGCCGCGGAGGAGGCCGGCGCCGCACTGGTGCCCTAGGGGGTGTCCCGGTGGACCAGGGGTGACCGGCACGGACATCCCCTGGTCATGGGTCTCCGGCGGTGCCGGGCGGGTTGCGGCCGCCCGGCACCGCCGGAACGTGCTCCTAGTCGATGGCGTGCATCCAGCCGTGCTTGTCCTCCGCGACACCGCGCTGGATGTCGAGCAGGGCCTGGCGCAGCTTCAGCGTGACCTCGCCGGGTTCGCCGCCCGACTGCTTCCACTCGGTGCCGGAGCGCTTGACCGTGCCGACCGGGGTGATCACGGCCGCGGTGCCGCAGGCGAAGACCTCGGTCAGGCTGCCGTTCTCCGTGTCGGCCTGCCACTGGTCGATGGAGATGCGGCCCTCCTCCGACGCGTAGCCCAGGTCGCGGGCGACGGTGAGGAGGGAGTCGCGGGTGATGCCGGCGAGGAGCGAGCCGGTGAGCTCAGGGGTGACGATCTTGTCGCCGTACACGAAGTACAGGTTCATGCCGCCGAGCTCCTCGACCCACCTGTGCTCCACGGCGTCGAGGTAGGCGACCTGCTCGCAGCCGTGGCGTGCGGCCTCGGCCTGGGCGAGCAGCGACGCGGCGTAGTTGCCGCCGGTCTTGGCGTCGCCCATACCGCCGGGGACCGCGCGCACGCGGTCCTCGGAGAGCCAGATGGAGACGGGCTTCACGCCGCCCTTGAAATACGCCCCGGCGGGCGAGGCGATCACGATGAAGAGGTACTCGTTCGCGGGCTTCACGCCGAGGCCGACCTCGGTGGCGAACATGAACGGCCGCAGGTAGAGCGACTGCTCGCCGTCCGCGGGCACCCACGCCATGTCCTGCTTGACGAGCGCGTCGCACGCGGCGACGAACAGCTCGGTCGGCAGCTCCGGCATGGCCAGCCGGCGGGCCGAGGCCCGGAAGCGGTCGCCGTTCGCCTCCGGCCGGAAGGTGGCGACGGAGCCGTCGGGACGGCGGTATGCCTTGAGGCCCTCGAAGATGGTCTGCGCGTAGTGCAGGGTCATGTTGGCCGGGTCGATCGAAAGCGGCGCGTACGGCACCAGCTGGGCGTCGTGCCAGCCGCGACCCTCCGTCCACTTGATCGTCACCATGTGGTCGGTGAAGTGGCGGCCGAACCCGGGGTTGGCGAGGATCGCTTCGCGTTCCGCGTCGGACAGCGGGTGCGAGGAGGGCTTGAGCTCGATCGTGGGCGTCGTCATGAGTGCTTGTCCTTCACCGTGTGGTTGGAACGGACCGCGCTCACGCCTTCGTCGACACGGGGTGTCAACTGCTAGGACGTCCGAGCTTCCCTGCATTCCGCGGCCCCACGTTCGATTATCGCGCGTGGGGGACCGTGGTCGGAACAGCGTGATTGCGGCCCAGGGGTCGATGGTGGCACCCGGCGCCGCATACGAAAAGCCGCCGGGGTGCCCAGTGGGCTCCGGCGGCTTTCGATGAATCCGCCGGATCAGCCGGCTACTCGTACGGCGAGGGCGTCGCCGATCCGGTCCGTCGTGCGCGGCGTGCCGTCGCGCTCCGCCAGGTCGGCGGAGACGGCGTCCTCGATGCGGCCGGCCTCGGACTCGTAGCCGAGGTGGCGCAGCAGGAGGGCGACGGACAGGATCGTCGCGGTCGGGTCGGCCTTGCCCGTGCCCGCGATGTCGGGCGCGGAGCCGTGCACCGGCTCGAACATCGACGGGAAGGCGCCGGTGGGGTTGATGTTGCCGGACGCGGCCAGGCCGATGCCGCCGGTCACGGCAGCGGCGAGGTCGGTGAGGATGTCGCCGAAGAGGTTGTCGGTGACGATGACGTCGAAGCGCTCCGGCTGGGTGACGAAGAAGATCGTCGCCGCGTCGACGTGCAGGTAGTCGGTGGTGACGTCCGGGTACTCCTGGGCGACCTTGTCGAAGGTGTTCTTCCACAGGTGGCCGGCGTACACGAGGACGTTGTTCTTGTGGACGAGGGTCAGCTTCCTGCGCGGACGGGCATTGGCCCGCTCGAACGCGTCACGGACGACACGCTCGACGCCGTACGCCGTGTTGACGCTGACCTCGGTGGCGACCTCCGCCGGAGTGCCCGTGCGCAGCGAACCGCCGTTGCCCGTGTACGGGCCCTCGGTGCCCTCGCGGACGACGACGAAGTCGATGTCGGGGCGCCCGGCCAGCGGAGTCGTGGTGTTCGGGAAGAGCTTGCTCGGCCGCAGGTTGATGAAGTGGTCGAAGGCGAACCGCAGTTTGAGCAGCAGCCCCCGCTCCAGCACGCCGGACGGCACGGACGGGTCACCGATCGCACCGAGCAGGATGGCGTCGTGCTGCTTGAGCTGCTCCAGCTCCGCGTCCGGCAGGGTCTCGCCGGTGCGGTGCCAGCGCTGGGCGCCGAGGTCGTACTGCTTGGTCTCCAGCTTCACGTCCTGCGGTAGCACCGCGTTCAGGACCTTGAGGCCCTGGGCCACGACCTCCTGACCGATGCCGTCACCGGGGATCACTGCGAGATTGATGCTGCGAGACATGTCGGCACCCTACTCCCGTGTTCCAGGGAATGACACGAGCCGTCCGCCATTCGGACGGATCTTGAACGTGGGCTCGGCGGGGTCGCACAGGGAGCCGGGCGCGCCACGAGCGGCGGGGTCGCCTGCGCGGGGTTTCGCCGGCCTGGCTCCACCCATGGGTACGGCCCCCGTTGGGGCGAGATCCCCGCCAACAGGGGCTGTACCGGCGTCAGCCGGACGGGCATGGCCGGACGTGCGCCCCGACGGGCCGACCGCTTCGGGATCGGGCGAGGCGCGTGACTGTCCGACGAGTGGACGGGCCGCTCAGTGCCCGGTCTCGCCGCCGTTGTCCCTGCGGTCGAGGGCACGCTGGAGGGCGGCGGCGGCGTTCTTGCGCTCGGACTCGGTCATACGGGAGGTGTGACGGACTCGGCGGCGGACGGTCGTCTCGGGCATGGTGATCGACTCCTAAGTGGATCCGGGAGTACGGCGAGGGTGTGCGAGACGCCGGAAGAGCGGGGAGCGCGCGCCGCAGGGATCACCTGCCTGAGGGCGCCTGCTCTCGACCGCATTCGCTTGATCGAGCGAGACGTTCGGCTCCTACAAAGCTAAGCGAGGACCGAGCATCTGTCTCCACAATTACTCGGACTTCCTACTATCTGAGACGGACCGCGCCCTCGCGGCCTTCGAAACGGCCCGGACCTGGGGTCTTCCGGCCATCGGCCGACGCACAAGTGATCACCCGACCGGCCGCGGCCGCCGGATACCTCGGGCGCGCCCGGCATGATCGGCAGGACACCCTCTAAAGCACATCCCCGTCCCGCCAGTCGAAGAGGAGCGCGGATTCCGGGTCGAGGGCGGCGCCGCCCCTGACGTAGGTGGTGCCCTCCTCCTCGGGGAGTGGGACCACGCCGTCCGGGCCCAGCGTGCCGAGGCGCCCGGGCCAGACCCGCCACCCCCGGCCCGCGTACAGCGGGGCTCCGGCCTCCGACGCGGACAGCGCACCCAGCGCGTAAGCGGCGTCGATCACCCGTTCCAGCTCCCCCATCACCCGGCCTCCGAGGCCCCGGCGCCTGAGATCGGCCCGTACGGCGACGGCCTCGACGTATCCGACCCGGAGCGAGCGGCCGTGGTGCAGCACGCGCCGCTGCACCACGGCTCCGTGTGCGACGACGTCCGCGCCCCACCGCACCACGGCGTGCACTCCCCCGAGCCCGTGCTCCCAGTCCTCGTCCCCGAAGTCCCCCTCGAAGGCCTCGTCCACCAGGGTCCGGACGGCGCGGAGTTCACCGATGCCGAGGTCGGCCGTGTGCACGGTGTTCAGGCGGAAGGTCATCCGTCCAGTATCGGCAGGGGCCGCCCGGTGCGACATGGTCCCGGGGGGCGCAGCAGGTCCCGCCGCTCGGCCGTCCGGTCCGGATCCCGCGTGTCCCGTGCCGTACGCCGCCCCGCGGCTATCGCGAAGGACCGGCGCCCGACGGGCCCGTCGCGCGCGCCTCCTGTGTCCTGTGGTCGAGCTCCCGCGCCACCCGGAGCACCCATGCGGTGAACTCCTCGCGGTCGTGCATCCGCCCCCCGCACAACGCGCCGACCTGTGCGTCCGTGAGCCGGTTCGGCCCGGACATGGCGAGCAGGGCAGCCATCTCGTGCAGGACGCCGGCGAGTCGCACCGCGTCGCCGTGCTCGATCGCGTCGGCCCCGTGGGCGTGGCCGAGGAACGTGGAACCAGGCATCGCCGCCTCCTTTCCGAGCCCCCTTCGTCGCCATCCCGCCCCTGTCAGCAGCCTAAGCCCGGGGCATGGAAACCGCCCCCGGCCGGCCTTGGGGGGACCGGGCGGGGGCGGGAACTCGGGGTGGCGGACGCCGGGGCGGGCACACGGGCCCGCCGGCGGCCTCAGCCCATGTGCGGGTAGGAGTAGTCGGTCGGCGCGACCAGCGTCTCCTTGATCGCACGGGTCAGCGTCCAGCGCATCAGGTTCTGCGGGGCACCGGCCTTGTCGTTGGTGCCGGACGCGCGGCCGCCGCCGAAGGGCTGCTGGCCGACGACGGCGCCGGTCGACTTGTCGTTGATGTAGAAGTTGCCCGCGGCGTAGCGCAGCTTCTCCATCGTGTACGCGGCGGCGGCGCGGTCGTTCGCGACGACCGAACCGGTGAGCGCGTAGTCGGACACCGACTCCATCTGGGTGAGCATCTCGTCGTACGCGTCGTCCTCGTAGACGTGCACGGCGAGGATCGGGCCGAAGTACTCGGTCGTGAAGACCTCGTTCTCCGGGTCGGTGCACTCGATGACGGTCGGACGGACGAAGTAGCCGACCGCGTCGTCGTACGTGCCGCCCGCGACGATCGTGCAGCTGTCGTCCGCGGCGGCGCGGTCGATGGCGGCCTTGTTCTTGGCGAAGGAGCGCTCGTCGATGACGGCACCGATGAAGTTCGACAGGTCGGTGACGTCACCCATGGCGATGCCCTCGACCTCGGCGGCGAACTCCTCCTTGAAGCCGGAGTTCCAGATCGAGGCCGGGATGTACGCGCGCGAGGTGGCGGAGCACTTCTGGCCCTGGAACTCGAAGGCTCCGCGGGTCAGCGCGGTCTTGAGGACGGCGCGGTCGGCGCTCGGGTGCGCGACGACGAAGTCCTTGCCGCCGGTCTCGCCCACCAGACGCGGGTACGAGCGGTACTTCTCGATGTTGGTGCCGACCGTCTTCCACAGGTACTGGAAGGTCTTGGTCGAACCGGTGAAGTGGATACCGGCCAGGTCGCGGTGGTTCAGGGCCACCTCGGAGACGGCGATGCCGTCGCCGGTCACCAGGTTGATGACGCCCTTGGGCAGACCGGCCTCCTCCAGCAGCTGCATCAGCAGCACGGCGGCGTGCGTCTGCGTCGGGGACGGCTTCCACACCACGACGTTGCCCATGAGGGCGGGGGCGGTGGGCAGGTTGCCCGCGATGGCCGTGAAGTTGAACGGCGTGATCGCGTAGACGAAGCCCTCCAGCGGGCGGTGGTCGAGACGGTTCCACACGCCCGGGGAGTTCGCCGGCGGCTGCTCGGCGAGGATCTGCCGGGCGTAGGCCACGTTGAAGCGCCAGAAGTCGACGAGCTCGCACGGGGTGTCGATCTCGGCCTGCTGGGCGGTCTTCGACTGGCCGAGCATCGTGGAGGCGGCCAGCGTCTCGCGCCAGGGGCCGGCCAGCAGCTCGGCGGCGCGCAGGATGATCGCGGCACGGTCGTCGAAGGACATCGCGCGCCACGACGGGGCGGCGGCCAGGGCGGCGTCGATGGCGTCCTGGGCGTCCTGCTGGGTGGCGTTGCGGAAGGTGCCCAGCACCGACTTGTGGTTGTGGGGCTGCACGACCTGGACGGCCTCGCCGCCACCCATCCGCTTAGCGCCGCCGATCGTCATCGGCAGGTCGATCGGGTTCTCGGACAGCTCCTTGAGCTTGGCCTCGAGCCGGGCGCGCTCCGGGGAGCCCGGGGCGTAACCGTGCACCGGCTCGTTGACAGGGGTGGGGACCTGGGTCACAGCGTCCATGGGTTCCGTTACTCCTTTGCGAGCGGGGGTGGGCTCAGCCCTTGGAAATCATCGAGCGGGCGAAGAACATGAGGTTGGCGGGCTTCTCCGCGAGGCGGCGCATGAAGTAGCCGTACCAGTCGGTGCCGTACGCGGTGTACACGCGCATCCGGTGGCCCTCGGCGGCGAGCCGCAGGTGCTCGTCGCTGCGGATGCCGTACAGCATCTGGAATTCGTAGTCGTCGAGCTTGCGTCCCGCGCGGCGGGCCAGCTCCTGGGTGATGGAGATCAGGCGCGGGTCGTGGGACCCGATCATCGGGTACCCGTCGCCCTCCAGCAGGATCTTGAGGATCCGGACGTACGCCTTGTCGATCTCGGCCTTGTCCTGGTGGGCGACGGAGGCGGGCTCCTTGTAGGCGCCCTTCACGATGCGCACGCGGCTGCCGGCGGCGGCGAGGCGGCGGGCGTCCTCCTCGGTGCGGAAGAGGTAGGCCTGGATCACGCATCCGGTCTGCGGGAAGTCCTTCCGCAGCTCCTCGTGGATGGCGAACATCGAGTCGAGGGTGGTGTGGTCCTCCGCGTCGAGGGTGACCGTGGTGCCGATCCGGGCGGCGGCCTCGACGACGGGGCGGACGTTGGCGAGGGCCAGCTCGTGGCCGCCCTCCAGCGCTTGGCCGAACATGGAGAGCTTGACGGACATCTCGGCCCTGGCTCCGAGGCCGAGGCTCTCGAGACGGCCGATGAGCTCCAGGTAGGCGTCCCGGGCGGCGGTGGCCTGCTCCGGCGTGGTGATGTCCTCACCCACGACGTCGAGGGTGACCTCGAGGCCCTTGCCGGTCAGCTCCTCGACGATGGGCACGACCTGGTCCACGGTCTCGCCGGGGATGAACCGGTCGACCACCTGCTTGGTGACCGGGGCCGCCGAGATCAGGCGACGCATCTTGTCGCTGCGCGAGGCGGCGAGGATCACGGGACCCAGCACGGGGCACCTCCACGGGAGTAAGGACAGGCCGGATACCGGAGCTGACGGGTCCTTGTGGGAACAGTCCGGGTACGGCACGGAGAACCACCGTGAAACCTAAGGATCCCTCTGATCCTCGGCCATCGACAGGTGTCACGCATCCGTGTCCGCGATCTCAGACATTTGTCTGAAGGGGGCCTCGCGGTGGCGCAGAATGTTCCGCATGAAGGGCGATTACCAGGAACTGGTCGACGAGATCTCCGCGCTCCTCGGCGTCCCCGCGACGCTGGAGAACCGGGATTTCCGGCTGATCGCCTTCGGCGCCCACGACAGCGACGACGACTCGGCGATGGACCCCGTCCGCACCCGTTCGATCCTGACCCGCCGCTCCACCGACGCCGTCCGCGACTGGTTCGAGAGCTTCGGCATCACCCGGGCGACCGGCCCGGTGCACATTCCGCCGGCACCGGAGGCCGGGGTGGTGCGGGGCAGAATCTGCCTGCCGGTGCGCCATCGGGGTGTCGTCCTCGGGTACGTATGGCTGCTGGACGCGGACCCCGGACCGTCGGGCCGGCAGCTGGACGCGGCGATGGAGGTGGCCGCGCGGATCGGTGCCCTGCTCGCGGACGAGGCGCAGGCCGGCGCGGACCTGACGCGCGAGTTCCGGGCGGTGCTGACGGCCGAGCGGGGCTGGCAGCAGGACATGGCGCTCGCCGCGCTGCGCACGGCGCTGGGGTCGCGGGCGGAGGGGCTGCACACCGTGGTGTGTGTGGCGCCCTGGCCCGGCGCGGACCCGGAGGACGCGCCGGCGGCGCGGACGGTGCCGGGCGTGGACGCACTGTGCACGGTGCCGTGGGGCATCGCCGGGCAGAGCGTGGCGATGCTGGTGCGGCTGCGGTCGGCGGACGTGCTCGCCCCCGCGGTGGCCGCCGCCGCACGGCTGCGGGACGCGGCCCGCATCAGAGGCGGGGCGCCCGCGGCAGGCATCGCCGCGCCGCGCCGTGGCCTCGGCGAACTGGGCGCCGCATGGCAGGAGGCGTCGGCCGCGGCGCGCGCCGCGCTGGCCGAGCCGGCCCTGGGCCCGGTCGCGGAGTGGACGGCCATCGGGCCGTACCGTCTGCTGACGGCACTGCCCGGCGATTCGGCCCACGATCCCGTCGTACGGACCCTGTTGACCCCCGCCCATCGTGAACTCGCGCGCACCGCCGAGGTGTTCCTCGACCGTGCGGGCCAGGCGGGCCGGGCCGCGGCCGAACTCGGCATCCACCGGCAGACGTTGTACTACCGGCTGTCCCGCGTCGAGCAGCTCACCGGCCTCGACCTGGACGACGGCGAGGACCGGCTGCTGCTCCATATGACGCTCAAGGCGTCACGCCTCTGACGCCGCGCCGCGCTCCCGCTCCATGACCCGCCGCAGGCCCTCGGTGAGCTGATCGGCGGTGGTCGCGGAGTCCGGATCGAAGACCCACTGGAGCATCAGGCCGTTGAGGAGCGTCTGGTAGAAGCGGCCCTCGGTGTCGACCGTCTCCTTGTCGAGGTCGGTCTCGGGGACACCGGTGAACATCGGGATGAGTCCCGCGCGCCCCTCGCCCTGCGCCTCGATGAGCAGTCTGCGCACCTCGGGAATGCGGTCGCCCTGCAGGATGAACTCGAAGCTGAGCAGCCAGATCGCGCGGGACTCGGGGAAGCTCGCGATCACGGTCGCCCAGCTCTCACGGAAACGCTCCAGCGAACCCGGGGGCGCCGTGGCGCCGGTGGCCGCCCCGTCGCCGAAGGTGTCCCCGAGGCCTTCGACGAGCGAGATGTAGGCCTGCGCAAGCAGCGCGTCCTTGGACCCGTAGTGGTAGCCGATCGACGCCAGGTTGGTCCCCGACTCCTTGACGATGTCGCGCGCCGTCGTGCGCACGAACCCCTTTTCCAGAAGGCAGCGCTTGGCGCCTTCCAGCAGATCTTCGCGGTGTCCCATGAGCGCACTCTACCGCCGATCCATACGCCCGTCCCATACGCATGTCTCAAACGCTCGTCCCATACGGACGTCACACACGATCGTCTTAGACACACGTACTAGACAAGCGTTTAAGACGCCCGTACAGTCCTCCTCATGACGAACACCACCGCGCCGTCGACCAGTTCGGGCGCACCCACGACGAGCACCACCGCACCCCTGGCAGGCCGCAGGGAATGGACCGCCCTCGGCGTCCTGATGCTTCCGCTGCTGCTGGTCTCGATGGACGTCTCGGTCCTGTACTTCGCCGTCCCGGCGATCAGCGCGGACCTGAGGCCGAGCGGCACCCAGCAGCTGTGGATCTTCGACATCTACGGGTTCGTGCTGGCCGGCCTGCTGATGACGATGGGTTCGCTCGGCGACCGCATCGGCCGCCGCAAGCTCCTGCTGATCGGGGCCACCGCGTTCGGCGCCGCCTCCGTCTGCGCGGCGTACGCGGGCAGTGCCGAGATGCTCATCGCGGCCCGCGCGGTGCTCGGCATCGGCGGCGCGACCCTGATGCCGTCGACCATGGGCCTGATCCGCACCATGTTCCAGGACGACGGGCAACGCGCGAAGGCCATCGGCATCTGGTCCGCCGTGATGACCGGCGGCATCGCCCTCGGCTCGGTGATGAGCGGCGTCCTCGTCGAGCACTTCTGGTGGGGCTCGGTCTTCCTGGTCAACCTGCCCGCGATGGCGCTCCTGCTGCTGCTCGCGCCGTTCCTGCTCCCCGAGTTCAAGAGCTCCGCTCCGGGCCGCTTCGACCTGCTGAGCGTGCCGCTGTCCCTGGCGGCCGTCCTGCCGGTCGTCTACGGCCTCAAGGAGATCCCGTCCGAGGGCTTCAGGACGTCGTACGTGCTGTCCGTGGTCGTGGGCCTGGTCTTCGCCGCCCTCTTCGTGCACCGCCAGCGCACCGCCGCATCGCCGATGGTCTCCCCCGCGCTGTTCCGCGGCCACGGCTTCGCTCCGGCGATCGCGCTCAACCTCGTCTCCGCCTTCGGGATGATGGGCTCGGCGTTCTTCACGACGCAGTACCTCCAGTCGGTGCTGGGGAAGAGCGCGATGGAGGCGGCGCTGTGGGGGCTGCTCCCCTCGGTGCTGATCGGAGCCGCGGCCCCGGTGGCCACCGCACTGGTGCAGAAGGGCGTCAACCGCGCCCTCGTCGTCGCGGGCGGCTTCGCCGTCGGCGCCTGCGGCTACGGGCTGCTCGCCCTCGCCGGGACGGACTCGCTGTGGGTGGTGCTCGCCGGTGCGGGTGTGCTCGCCTCCGGCATCGTCACCGTCATGTCGCAGATGACCGACCTGGCGCTGGGTGCCGCGCCGGTCGAGCAGGCGGGTGCCGCCTCCTCGCTGCTCGAGACGGGCCAGGAGTTCGGCGGGGCGCTCGGCATGGCCGTGCTCGGCTCCATCGGCACGGCGGTCTTCCGCCACGACATCCCGTCGTCCGCCCCCGCCCCCGCCCACGAGACCCTGGGCGGTGCCCTCGCCGTCGCCCCTCAGCTGCCGGGACGGGCCGCCGATGCGCTGGTGACGGCCGCGCGGGAGGCCTTCACGAACGGGATGCACGCGGCGGCGGTCGCCGGAGTGATGCTGCTGCTGGCCGCGGCCGTCTTCGCGGCGACGACGCTACGGCGGTCCACCGTCTGACGGCGCTCGGCAGAACGACGCGGGGCCCGGGTCACCACAACGGTGACCCGGGCCCCGACGGCGTACCGCGTCCTAGGCTGCCAGGTTGACCGAGCGGGCCGACGTCGCGCCGATCTCGGCGGCGAGCTCCGCGAGCACGCCCTGCGTCACCGTGTCGTCCACGGTCAGCACGGCAAGCGCCTCGCCGCCCACACCGGCACGGGCGACCTGCATGCCCGCGATGTTGATGCCGGCCTCACCGAGGATGTGCCCGACGGTGCCGACGACACCCGGCCGGTCGGCGTACTTGAGGACGACCATGTGGTCGGCGAGCGCCAGATCCACGTCGTACTCGCCGACGGCGACGATCTTCTGGTGGTGCTTCGGGCCGGCCAGCGTGCCGGAGACGGCTACCTCCTGGCCGTCGCCCAGGGTGCCGCGCACGGTCACCACATTGCGGTGGTCGGGGGACTCGGAGCTGGTCGTCAGACGCACCTCGACGCCGCGCTCCTGGGCGAAGAGCGGAGCGTTCACGTACGACACGGTCTCGTCGACGACGTCCTCGAACACGCCCTTCAGGGCGGAGAGTTCGAGCACCTTGACGTCGTGCTGGGTGATCTCGCCGTACACCTCGACGTCGAGGCGGACCGCGACCTCGCCCGCGAGGGCGGTGAAGATGCGGCCGAGCTTCTCGGCGAGCGGCAGACCGGGCTTGACGTCCTCCGCGATGACGCCGCCCTGGACGTTCACCGCGTCGGGGACGAGCTCGCCCGCGAGCGCGAGACGGACCGACTTGGCGACGGCGATGCCCGCCTTCTCCTGGGCCTCGTCCGTGGAGGCGCCGAGGTGCGGGGTGCAGACGACCTGGTCGAACTGGAACAGCGGGGAGTCCGTGCAGGGCTCCTTCGCGTAGACGTCGAGGCCGGCGCCGGCGACGCGGCCCTCCTTGATGGCCGAGTACAGCGCGTCCTCGTCGACGATGCCACCGCGCGCGGCGTTGACGATGCGGACGGTCGGCTTGACCTTGTGCAGCGCCTCGTCCCCGATGAGACCGAGAGTCTCCGGGGTCTTCGGGAGGTGGACGGTGATGAAGTCGGAGATCTCGAGCAGCTCGTCGAGCGTCACGACCTTCACGCCCATCTGCGCCGCGCGCGCGGGCTGCACGTACGGGTCGTACGCGACGACCTTCATGCCGAACGCGGACATGCGCTGCGCGACGAGCGCGCCGATGCGGCCGAGGCCGACGACGCCGAGGGTCTTCTCGGCCAGCTCGACGCCGGTGTACTTGGAGCGCTTCCACTCGCCGTTCTTCAGCGCGGCATTGGCCTGCGGGATGTTGCGGGCGGTGGAGAGGATGAGGCCGCAGGCCAGCTCGGCGGCGGTGACGATGTTGGAGGTCGGGGCGTTCACGACCATGACGCCGGCCTTGGTGGCGGCGGACACGTCGACGTTGTCGAGACCGACACCCGCACGGGCGACGACCTTGAGCCGCTTGGCGGCGGCGATCGCCTCGGCATCGACCTTGGTGGCCGAGCGGACCAGGATCGCGTCCACGTCGGCGATCGCCGGGAGCAGCTCGGCCCGGTCCGCGCCGTTGCATTGCCGGATCTCGAAGTCCGGGCCCAGGGCGTCGACGGTTGCGGGCGACAGCTCTTCAGCGATGAGTACGACGGGTTTCGTTGACGCAGTGCTCACGTGAGTCCTCACAAGTCCATTGCGGACGGCCGTCCCGACGGCCGCTGGCGGTGGAGGGGTACTGGCCGCGTGGAAGACGCACGACGCTGTGGGCCTGACGCGTTGTTGTTGAGAAGTGTAGTGGCGGTCGCCGGTCCGTTTTCCGCCTCCACGGAAGGATCACTCTTCCGTGGCGCTACGGAGTGGACAAGCCGACGCACGGGGGTGCAACCGCCGTACGACATGGCCGAACGTCCCGGGCCGACCCCGTGCGGCGGGCGCACCGGGCGCATCCGGACCGGCCGGTACGCGGTCCGGGGCCGCATACGGACGGGCCGCCGAAAGGGGGTGCAGCGGCCGCGCGACGGGGCGCAGCGGGCTGCGCGAAGGGGGCGCGGTGGCTGCACGAAGGGCCGCCCCCGATGGGAGCGGCCCCTGCCGTGCGTGATCAGGCCTCGTCGTCGACCCAGCTCATCAGCTTGCGCAGCTTCTTGCCGGTGGTCTCCAGGAGGTGGTCCTCGTCGGCCTTCTTGTACTCGTTGTACTTCGGCAGACCGGACTCGTACTCCTTCATCCAGTTGGTGGCGAAGGTGCCGTCCTGGATCTCGCCCAGGACCTTCTTCATCTCGGCCTTGGTGGCGTCGGTGATGATCCGCGGGCCGGTGACGTAGTCGCCCCACTCTGCGGTCTCGGAGACGGACCAGCGCATCTTCTCCAGGCCGCCCTCGTACATCAGGTCCACGATCAGCTTCAGCTCGTGGAGGCACTCGAAGTACGCGATCTCCGGCTGGTAGCCGGCCTCGACCAGGGTCTCGAAGCCCGCCTTGACCAGCGCGGACGCACCGCCGCACAGGACGGCCTGCTCACCGAACAGGTCGGTCTCGGTCTCCTCGGTGAAGGTCGTCTTGATGACGCCGGCGCGGGTGCCGCCGATCGCCTTGGCGTACGACAGGGCCAGCTCGAAGGCGTTGCCGGTGGCGTCCTGCTCGACGGCGGCAATCGCCGGGACGCCGCGGCCCTCCTCGTACTGGCGGCGGACCAGGTGGCCCGGGCCCTTCGGGGCGACCAGGGCGACGTCGACACCGGCCGGGGGCTTGATGAAGCCGAAGCGGATGTTGAACCCGTGGGCGAAGAACAGCGCGTCGCCGTCCTTCAGGTGCGGGGCGATGGACTCCTCGTAGACCCGGGCCTGGATCGGGTCCGGGATGAGGATCATGATGACGTCGGCCTCCTCGGCCGCCTGGGCCGGGGTGACGACGCGCAGGCCCTGCTCCTCGGCCTTGGCCTTGGACTTGGAGCCCTCGTGCAGACCGACACGCACGTCGACGCCGGAGTCGCGCAGCGAGAGCGCGTGGGCGTGGCCCTGGCTTCCGTATCCGATGACCGCGACCTTGCGGCCCTGGATGATCGACAGGTCGGCGTCGGCGTCGTAGAACAGCTCGGCCACTGGGGTTCTCCTTGGTGTGCTGGTTGTGCGTCCCACCGTACGGCGGGAGGGGGCGGGGAAGTTCCGGGGTCTCGGAATACGGGCGGTCGACGCGGGCCGACCGCTCGTTTCCGGTCGTGCTCCTGCGGTGTCCGTGCCTCAGGCCGACCGGTCGAGGGCGCGCAGCGACCGGTCGGTGATCGAACGGGCACCGCGGCCGATGGCGATCGTGCCGGACTGGACGAGCTCCTTGATGCCGAACGGTTCCAGCATCTTGAGCATCGCCTCCAGCTTGTCGCTTGACCCGGTGGCCTCGATGGTGACGGCCTCGGGCGAGACGTCCACGGTCTTGGCACGGAACAGCTGGACGATTTCCACGATCTGGGAGCGCGTCTCGTTGTCGGCGCGCACCTTCACCAGAACGAGTTCGCGCTGGACGGCGGAGCCCGGCTCCAGCTCGACGATCTTCAGGACGTTGACGAGCTTGTTCAGCTGCTTCGTCACCTGTTCGAGGGGCAGGTCCTCGACGTTCACGACGATCGTGATGCGGGAGATGTCGGGGTGCTCGGTGACACCGACCGCGAGCGAGTCGATGTTGAAGCCGCGGCGGGAGAACAGGGCGGCGATCCGGGCGAGGATGCCGGGCGTGTTCTCGACCAGGACGGAGAGCGTGTGCTTGGACATGTGTTCGTGGCTCTCTTTCGCGCTCAGTCGTCTTCGCTGTCGCCGAAGTCGGGGCGGACGTCCCGGGCGGCCATGATCTCGTCGTTGGAGGTGCCGGCGGCGACCATCGGCCACACCTGGGCGTCCTCGTGGACGATGAAGTCGATGACGACCGGACGGTCGTTGATCGAGTTCGCCTCCTCGATGACCTTGTCCAGGTCCTCGGGGCGCTCGCACCGGATGGCGTGGCAGCCCATCGCCTCGGACAGCTTCACGAAGTCCGGGACCCGGGTGCCGGCGCTGGGCTCCTTGCCGGTGGCCTCCGGGCCGGAGTGCAGCACCGTGTTGGAGTAGCGCTGGTTGTAGAACAGGGTCTGCCACTGGCGGACCATGCCGAGCGCACCGTTGTTGATGATCGCGACCTTGATCGGGATGTTGTTCAGGGCGCAGGTGGTCAGTTCCTGGTTGGTCATCTGGAAACAGCCGTCGCCGTCGATGGCCCACACCGGGCGGTCCGGCATCCCCGCCTTGGCGCCCATGGCGGCCGGGACGGCGTAGCCCATCGTCCCGGCGCCGCCGGAGTTCAGCCAGGTGGCCGGCTTCTCGTAGCCGATGAAGTGGGCGGCCCACATCTGGTGCTGACCGACGCCCGCCGCGAAGATCGTGCCCTCCGGTGCGAGCTCGCCGATGCGCTGGATGACCTGCTGCGGAGCGAGCGAGCCGTCCTCGGGCTGGTCGTAGCCGAGCGGGTAGGTGTCGCGCCAGCGGCTGAGGTCCCGCCACCAGGCGCTGTAGTCGCCCTTGTGGCCTTCGCTGTACTCCTTCTGGACGGCCTGGATGAGGTCGGCGATGACCTCGCGGGCGTCACCGACGATCGGCACGTCGGCGGCACGGTTCTTGCCGATCTCGGCGGGGTCGATGTCGGCGTGGACGATCTTGGCGTAGGGGGCGAAGCTGTCCAGCTTGCCGGTGACGCGGTCGTCGAAACGGGCACCGAGGGCGACGATCAGGTCGGCCTTCTGCAGCGCGGTGACGGCGGTGACCGCACCGTGCATGCCCGGCATTCCCACGTGCAGCGGGTGGCTGTCGGGGAATGCGCCGAGCGCCATCAGGGTGGTGGTGACGGGCGCTTCGGTGAGCTCGGCGAGCATCCGCAGCTCGGCCGTGGCGTGGGCCTTGAGGACACCGCCGCCGACGTACAGGACGGGCCGCTTGGCGGAGGTGATCAGCTTGGCGGCCTCGCGGATCTGCTTGGCGTGCGGCTTGGTGACCGGACGGTAGCCCGGCAGGTCCATGGCCGGCGGCCAGCTGAACGTGGTCCGCGCCTGGAGCGCGTCCTTGGCGATGTCGACGAGGACGGGACCCGGGCGGCCGGTGGAGGCGATGTGGAAGGCCTCCGCGATGGTCTTCGGGATGTCCTCGGCCTTGGTGACGAGGAAGTTGTGCTTGGTGATCGGCATGGTGATGCCGACGATGTCCGCCTCCTGGAAGGCGTCCGTGCCGATCGCCTTCGAGGAGACCTGGCCGGTGATGGCGACCAGCGGGACGGAGTCCATGTGGGCGTCCGCGATCGGCGTGACCAGGTTGGTCGCGCCCGGGCCCGACGTGGCCATGCAGACACCGACCTTGCCGGTGGCCTGGGCGTAGCCGGTGGCCGCGTGCCCGGCCCCCTGCTCGTGGCGGACCAGGACGTGACGGACGCGCCGGGAGTCCATCATCGGGTCGTACGCCGGAAGGATCGCACCGCCGGGAATGCCGAACACCGTCTCCGCGCCGACCTCCTCGAGCGAACGGATGAGGGACTGCGCACCCGTGACGTGCTCGACGGACGCTGACTGCTGTCCTCCGGAACGGGGCCGCGGCTGCGGATGGTGGGCCCCGGTGGCCTGCTCGGTCATCGGCATTCTCTTCTCGATGCTGAGGGTGTGGTGCGATCTCGGTACTGCGGTCGTACTGGGTCCTGCGGGGGTCCTGCTGAGCTGCCGAGTGTCTGAATTGCTCGGTTTTGTTCTAAGTCTGACAAGTGTCGGTGCAACAAAAAACCCCTCGTGCCGTGAGGCAAGCGAGGGGAGCGCGTCGGTGCGGGTTGCCGGGTCCGTCGGGCGGACCGGCTTCAGCCGACGCGCTTTCCAAGTACGAGAATTCGGGTGCGCATGGCACTGACCCTCTCCCCGGCCCCTGGGGCGTGTCAAGTGGGTGGGACGGGAGTCTCATCATGTGAACGCAACAGGGTGTCGCCGGGATAGCTTCCCGCGGTTCCGCCCGCGAAGACCGGCTCGGCGGGACCGAGCGGCACGGGGATCGAGCCGACGGCCAGCGCCCGGCGCAGCCGGTACTCGTCGAGCGGCCCGGAGAAGGCCATCCCCAGGCCGTGGGTGCATCCCATGGACCGCAGGGCGGCCACCTGCTCGGGCAGGTCCACTCCGTCGGCCACCGAGCACATTCCCAGGTCGTTGGCGATGCGCAGCAGCCCGTTGGTGATCTTGTGCAGCCGCGCGGACTCGACGACGCCCTCGATCAGGCTCCGGTCGAGCTTCAGTACGTCCACGGGGAGCCGCCGCAGCGCCGTGATGGCCGCATAGCCGCTGCCGAAGGCGTCCAGGGCGATCCGGACGCCGAGCCGCCGCAGGGCGGCCAGACGGCGCTCCAGCTCGTCCAGGGGCACCGTGGGGTCGCTGTCCGAGAGCTCGATCACGAGGGCGCCGGAGGGCAGCTCGTACCGGGTCAGCAGCGCCTCGACGGAGCCGATCGGCAGGGAGCGGTCCAGGAGACGGCGGGACCCGAGCCGGACGACCACGGGTACGGCGTCGCCCGTACCCCTTCGCTCGGCGGCCTGCTCGATGGCCTTCTCGAAGGTCCACCGGCCGAGCTCGGCCGCGCGGCCCTCCTTGCCGTCCGACTGGTCGGCCACGCGCAGGAACTCGGCCGGGGTGAACAGGATGCCCTGGGCCGAACGCCAGCGGGCCTGGGCGGCCACCGCCATGATCCGGCCACTGTCGAGCCTGACCACGGGCTGGTGCAGCAGCGCGAACTCTCCCTCGTGCAGTGCCGTGCGCAGACGGGTGGCCAGCTCCGTCCTGCGGACGACGTCGGCCTGCATCTGGGGGGCGTACAGCTCGACACGGCCCTTCCCCGCGGCCTTGGCCCGGTACATCGCGAGGTCCGCATTGCGCAGCAGCTCGCCCGCGGTCAGCCCCGGCTCGGCGAAGGCGACGCCGATGGATGCCGCGACCCGGACATCGTTGCCGTCGATCACGTAGGGCTGCGAGAGGGTGATTCTCAGCCGGTCCGCGAGTTCGTGGATGTGCTGCTCGCGGGCGGTCTGGTCGCGGCCGCCGTCGCCGACGATGAGCGCCGCGAACTCGTCGCCGCCGAGCCGGGCGGCGGTGTCGCCCTGCCGGACGGCGTCCTGGAGCCTGCGTGCGGCCTGGACGAGGAGCTCGTCGCCGGCCTGGTGGCCGATGGTGTCGTTGACGGCCTTGAAGCCGTCGAGGTCGATGAAGAGCACCGCCGTGCCTCGGTCGGTGGAGCGGCGCCCGCCGATGGCCTGGCCGACGCGTTCGGTGAACAGGGCTCGGTTGGGCAGGTCGGTCAGCGGGTCGTGCTCGGCGTTGTGCTGCAACTGCGCCTGGAGTCTGACCCGTTCGGTGACGTCACGGCTGTTGAAGATGAGGCCGCCGTGGTGGCGGTTGACCGTGGACTCGACGTTCAGCCACTGACCGCCGCCGGACCGGAAACGGCACTCGATCCGCATGGTGGGCTCCTCGGCGGGGCTGGCGGCGAGGAAGCGGCGCACCTCGTGGACGACGCGTCCCAGGTCCTCGGGGTGGATGAGCGAGGCGAGTTCGGAGCCGACGAGGTCGTCCGCCTCGCGGCCGTACACCCCGGCGGCGGCCGGGCTGACGTACCGGAGCACCCCGCTCGGCGCGGCGATCATGATGACGTCGCTGGACCCCTGCACGAGGGAGCGGAAGTGGTTCTCCTTCTGCGCCAGCTCCTGGGTGAGGGTGATGTTGTCGAGCAGCATGATGCCCTGGCGCACCACGAGCGCGAGGACGACCGTGCAGGCGGTGAAGAGCACGACGCGGTCGACCCGGTGGCCGTTCAGCAGGTTGTAGAGGATCCCCAGGGTGCAGACGGCGGCGGCCAGATACGGGGTGAGGGCGGCGAGCGAGCCCGCGATGGGCCGGGGGGCCGCGAGTCCGTTGGCGGTGCGCCCGGACCCGTGCGCGGCCTGGGGGCCGGCCCCCGCCTGCCGGGGGACGTGCGGCACGCGCTCGTGCGCCTCGTCCGGCTGCCCGCGCCGCGGGGCCACCCACGGGGCGTACGCGAGGAGCAGGGATCCCGCGAACCAGCCCGCGTCGAGGAGCTGACCGGAGCGGTAGCTGTCGTGCAGCAGCGGCGAGGTGAACAGGGCGTCGCACATCACGGTCAGCGCGAGTGCACCGATCGCCGTGTTCACCGCGGAGCGGTTCACCGCCGTGCGCCTGAAGTGCAGCGCCAGGACCATGCTCACCAGGGCGATGTCCAGCAGCGGATACGCGAGTGAGAGCGCCGCGTGCGCCACGCTCTGGCCCTGGAAGCGTGCCGTGTGCGCGAGGGCGAGGCTCCAGGAGAGCGTCAGCAGCGAGCCGCCGATCAGCCAGGCGTCCAGCGCGAGGCAGATCCAGCCGGCCTTGGTGACCGGTCGCTTGGCGAGGACGAGCAGCCCGACGATCGCGGGCGGCGCGAAGCACAGGAAGAACAGGTCGGCGCAGCTGGGGCTCGGCACGGGGCGGTGCAGCACGACCTCGTACCAGCCCCAGACGCCGTTCCCGAGCGCCGCCATGCCGGAGGACAGCGCGAAGAGCAGCCAGGCGGGTCGAAAGCGGCTCTGCCGGCTGCGCGCGTAGAAGAAGCACGAGACGGCCGCCGCGGACGCCGCGGCGCTCAGCCCGAAGTCGCCCATGATCAGCGCGATGCGCTCCGAGCCCCAGCCGAACGCCGCCCCGGCGGCGTATGCCGCGCACACCAGGGCCAGCACGAGCTGGCGCACCAGTCCCGAGCCGCCGCCGGTGAACGGGCGGCGGGTCAGCAGCGCTCCGGGGGCACTCACGGAGTCGCCCCGGTCCGCGGCGCCCCCGGGTCCTGGTGCCCACCAGGGCTGCGGTGGCGTGGGTGGGTGTGCTTCCTGCGGGTGGTGTGGGTGACATGCCGGCTCCTGTGCGCCGGCGGGCGCAGGAGTCGCCGTCGGCGTCCCCGCCGCGTCGGATGGTTCGTCCACAGGCCGTGCATCGCCCGTCGCCCCCCTCGCTGTCCGGTATCAGCCCCCGCGCCTGATGGTCCGCGGCGCAGCCCCTGTCCGGGACGATACACCAGTCTCGTCACTCAGGGACATAGGTCCTCTACTCTGAGTGACCACGTGCCGCAATATGGACACGCGCCGCATTCGGGGGAATGCGGACGGTGCCCGCGGCATGCGCCGCCGGTCTTTCGAGCCGTTCGGAGCCGTCGTCAGACCCCGGTGGTGAGGACGACGTTGTGCAGGTCCTCCCCGGCGGCGTACCGCGTCAGCTGGGCGGCGAGCAGGCGCTTGGCGCGCGGCAGGAACGCCGAGGAAGGGCCTCCCACATGGGGGCTGACCACCACTCCGGGAGCGTGCCACAGCGGGTGGCCGGACGGGAGCGGTTCCGGATCGGTCACGTCCAGGGCGGCGGTGATGCGCCCGGACTCCAGTTCGGCGAGGAGCGCCTCGGTGTCGACGACGGGGCCGCGGGCGACGTTCACCAGCAGGGCGCCGTCCTTCATCCTGGCCAGGAATTCGGCGTCCACCAGGCCCCGGGTCGCGTCGGTGAGCGGGATGGACAGGACGACCACGTCGGCCTCGGGCAGCAGCCCCGGCAGGTCGGCGAGCGGGTGCACGGGGCCGCGCGCCGTGGTGCGGGCGGAGCGCGCGACGCGCGCCACCCGCGCCACCTCGAACGGGACGAGCCGGTCCTCGATGGCGGCGCCGATGGAGCCGTACCCCACGATCAGGACGCTGCGGTCGGCGAGTGCGGGCCGGAAGACGGGCTCCCACCTGCCCTGGTCCTGGGCGCGCACGAACCCGGGGATGCCGCGCAGCGAGGAGAGGATCAGCGTCAGCGCCAGCTCGGAGGTGCTCGTCTCGTGCACCCCGCGCGCGTTGCACAGCCGCACGCCGGGCCGCAGGGATCCCATCATCGGCAGGACGTCGTCGATCCCCGCGGTGAGGGTCTGGACCACCTCCAGGTGCGCCATCCCCTCCAGGGGGCGCACCTTCACGGGCTGGGGGCGCATGTACGGCACGGTGTAGAAGACGCAGTCCGCGGGGTCGGCGGGGAGCTGCTGATCGCCGTGCTCGCCCCCGTTCCAAAGACGGTAGTTGAAGCCCTCGGGAAGCCCGTCGATCTCCTCCGGAGGGATGGGGAGCCATACGTCTGCAGTCATGTCAGGAGGCTAATGCGAAGGCCGCGGACCTGCAGAGGTTAGGTTGGTCGAGCCGCGGAGAAGGCGGACGGGTACGGGGAGGGTTCGGCCAGGTGGAGCGCAGGACGATCGGCGCGGCGACACTCGAGGTGGGCGCGATCGGGTTCGGCTGCATGCCGATGAGCTGGGCGTACAGCGGCTCGCGACAGCGGGGCGAGGAGTCGATCCGGGCCCTGCACGCGGCGCTGGACCGGGGCTGCAGCCTGCTGGACACGGCTGACATGTACGGGCCGTTCACCAATGAGCTGCTCATCGGCCGGGTGCTCAGGGAGCGGCGGCGCGACGCCTTCGTCTCGACCAAGTGCGGGCTGCTCGTGGGCGAGCAGCACATCGTGGCCAACGGCCGCCCCGGCTATGTGAAACGCGCCTGCGACGCGTCGCTCCGCCGTCTGCAGACGGACGTCATCGACCTCTACCAACTGCACCGGGCCGACCCGGAGATACCGATCGAGGAGACGTGGGGCGCCATGGCCGAGCTGGTCGCGGCGGGCAAGGTGCGGTCGCTCGGGCTGTGTGCGATGGGTGTGCGGGGCGGCCGCCGGGTCGGCCGGCAGCTGTATGACGGAACGATCCGTCAACTGGAGCGGGTGCAGCAGGTGTTCCCGGTGAGCGCCGTGCAGGCCGAGCTCTCGGTGTGGTCGCCGGAGGCCCTGGACGCGCTGCTGCCGTGGTGCGCGGCCCGCGGTGTCGGCTTCCTCGCCGCGATGCCCCTCGGCAACGGCTTCCTGACCGGGACGCTCACCCCCGGCGAGGGGTTCGAGCCGGACGACCTCCGCGCACGGCATCCCCGTTTCACCGCGGAGATGATGGCCGCGAACCAGCCCGTCGTCGCCGGGCTGCGCCGGGTGGCCCGCCGTCACGGCGAGTCGGTGACCCCGGCCCAGGTGGCGCTGGCCTGGATCCTGACCCGGGGCCGCCATGTGGTGCCCGTGCCCGGCACCAAACAGGAGCGCTGGGCGGTGGAGAACGCCGGCGCGGCGGAGGTGCGGCTGACGGAGCAGGACCTGGCGGAGATCGCCGGGCTGCCGCGGGCGCGCGGATCCTGGGACTGACGGGGGACGGCGCAACCGCGCGCCACGGGCGCGGGCCGGGCGGCACTACCGCGGGCCACGGGCGCATCCTCCCTGCGGGTGCCTCGTGCCCGAAAGGGGAACCACGGCGGCGCCAGGGGTGTTAGAAGAGTGGGGGCCCTGCGGCGAAGGGAACACACAGTGCGACGTCGAGCCATGGCAGCGGGCTGCGTCACGGCCGCGGTGGTGGTCCTGGCCGCGGGCTGCTCCTCCGGCGACGGAGCCCCGGCGGCGCCGCCCGCCAAGGCCGGCTCCACCGCGTCGCCGGGCGGCACCGGCGCCCCGGTCGAGCAGCCGCCCCCGGCCAAGGGTTCCGTCAAGGTGCTGCGCACGGTCACCGACGGGCTGACGTCCCCGTGGGGCCTCGCCCCGCTCCCGGACGGCGATCTGCTGGTGTCGTCCCGTGACCAGGGCACGATCCTCCGTGTCGACGCGAGGACCGGCAAGCGGACGGAGATCGGCGCGGTACCCGGTGTGGCCCCCGGCGGCGAGGGCGGCCTGCTCGGCATCGCCCTCTCCCCCGACTACGCCACCGACCACATGGTGTACGCGTACTTCACGACGGCGTCGGACAACCGCATCGCGCGGATGCTGTACGACGAGAAGCGGCCCGCGGGGAACCAACTCGGGGCACCCAACACGGTGTTGCGGGGCATCCCGAAGGGGGTCATCCACAACGGCGGACGGATCGCGTTCGGCCCGGACGGCATGCTCTACGCGGGCACGGGCGAAACCGGTGACCGGGGCCTCGCGCAGGACAAGAAGTCGCTGGGCGGCAAGATCCTGCGGATGACGCCGGACGGCCGCCCCGCGCCGGGCAATCCGTTCGGCTCGTCCTCGTACGTGTACTCGTACGGTCACCGCAATGTGCAGGGGCTGGCCTGGGACGAGCACAAGCGGCTGTGGGCCTCGGAGTTCGGCCAGGACACCTGGGACGAGCTGAACCGGATCGTGCCCGGCGGCAACTACGGCTGGCCGGAGGCCGAGGGCATCGCGGGCAAGGCGGGTTTCCGCGACCCGGTGACGCAGTGGCGCACCGACGACGCCTCGCCCAGCGGCATCGCGTACGCCGAGGGGTCGGTCTGGATGGCGGGGCTGCGGGGTCAGCGTCTGTGGCGCATCCCGGTCCGGGGCGTCACGGGCAAGCCGAAGCCCGAGGCGTTCCTGCACGGCACGTACGGCCGGCTGCGCACCGTCGTGTCCGCGGGCGGCGACCGGTTGTGGCTCACGACGAGCGAGACGGACGGCCGCGGCACACCGGTGAAGGGGGACGACCGGATCCTGGAGGTCCGGGTCAAGTGAACCGGGGGCTCACTCCTGGCTCCTGGGCGGCATCCGCACGACCACCTTGCCCGACGACAGGTCTATCGGACCCCGCCCCGGGTCACCGTCGTTGAGGTCGACGCGGGTGAGTTCCAGCCGCTTGCGCTCCTCGTCCGTGTGCCTGCGTCCCGGTGCGAACAGCTCCTCGATCAGGTTGAACACGGTGCCTCCCCAGGCCGAGTCCTCGTTTCCAGCGTAACGGCGCCGCCGCGGAACCGTCCCCCGTCACTTGCCGGCCACCGGCTCGGCCGCGAACAGCTGCAGCCGGTGGGCCAGCGCCGCCGCCTCGCCCCGTCCCGAGACCCCCAGCTTGGCCAGGATGTTGGAGACATGGACGCTGGCCGTCTTCGGTGAGATGAAGAGGTGCTCGGCGATCTGGCGGTTGGTGCGCCCCGCGGCGACCAGGCGGAGGACCTCGCGCTCGCGGCCGGTGAGGCCGAGCCGCTCCACGGGGTCCGCGGCCGGGGCCTCGCAGCGGGTGAGGGTGAGGCGGGCGCGCTGGGCGAGGCGGGCGACGGAGTCCGCGAGCGGCCGGGCCCCCAGATGGTCGGCCACCGCCCGTGCCTGGCGCAGCAGTTCGGCGGCGCGCTCGCGGTCCTCGTCGGCGCCCGACGCGGTGAGCAGGGCCTCGGCGAGGCGGTGGCGTACGCAGGCCAGTTCGAAAGGACGCTCCAGCGGGCCGAAGGCGGTGACGACGTCGAGCCACGCCTCGGGGGTGCCGTCCCCCTGGGCGCGCAGCAGCTCGGCACGTACCCACAGGTCGTACGCGACCCACAGCGGCACCCCGGTGGCCAGGGTCCTGGCGGCGCCACGAATGCGGTCGAGGGCGGCGGCGCGGCCCGGCTCGGCGAGCGGCAGCCCGCGGGCGTCGGCCTCGGCCGTGGCGGCGGCGAGGAGCAGCGGCCAGCCGTAGCGCTGGGTGCCGGGCGGGAAGCCGGCGGCGAGCGCCCGGTCGAGTTCGTCGCGGGCGTCGAGGATGCGGCCCTCCCCGGCCGCGATGCCGAGGGCGATGCGCACCAGCGGCAGGGAGTTCTGCGGCATGGGGTCGTGCGTGCCGTAGTGCCCGTGTGCGAGGGCGAGCAGGCGGGCCGCATCGCCCAGGCTGCCGCGGGACAGCGCCAGATGGGCGAGCCGGAGCGCGCCAGAGCCCTGTGGTTTGGCGCTGTGGCCGGTGCGCAGGGCGGTGCCGGCGGCCTCGGCGGCCTCCTCCCAGTCGCCCAGGGCGTACAGGGATTCGGAGAGGTTGCCCCACACCCAGGCCTCGGCGTCGCGCAGGCCGTATCTGCGGGTGAGCCGGACGCCCGCGCGGAGGATGTCGACGGCCTCGCGGGAGCGGCCGATGCTCTCCAGCGAGGAGGGCAGGTTCACATGACTGCGGCCGACGATGGAGGCGGTGCCCAGCTCGATGACGGCGTCCTTGACCTCGTACATCTCCGCGAGGCCGGTGTCGACGTCGCCCGCGTCGACCCGCAGGCCGCCGAGGGTGAGCCGGGCGTTCATCTCGATCTCGCTCGCCCCGACCATGCGGGCGTACTCCACGGCGCGTTCGGCGGCGGCCAGGGTCTCGGGTCCCGGGGCGTGCAGCATGGACCAGGCGGCGACGCTGGCGAGGACGTCGGCGTGCACCTCGGAGGGCGGCAGACCGCGCACCAGCTCCTGGGCGGTGGCGAGTTCCTGCCAGCCGTCGCCGCGGCCCTGGTTCTGCACGAGGCGGGAGCGCTGGACCCAGAACCAGGCGGCGCGCAGCGGGTCGCTGCCGTCCTCGAGAAGCCGCACGGCGCGCTTCGTGATCTTCATTGCGCGGTCGCGCTCGCCGCAGAGGCGGCCCGCGACGGCGGCCTCGGCCATCAGGTCGAGATAGGCGAGCGGGGTGGTGGCCGGGTCGCAGCCGCCGGAGGCGCCCGCGAGCCGTTCAGGCAGTGGGCAGGGGTAGACCTCGGCGTAGTCGACGGGGCGCAGCTCCGCGCGGATGTCCTCCGGGGCTGCGTCCCACAGCTCCATGGCCCGCTCCAGGAGCCGCAGTTGCTCCGAGTAGGCGTGCCGGCGGCGGGCCTCCACGGACGCGCGCAGTACGGCGGGGAGCGCCTTGGCGGCGTCGTGCGCGTGGTACCAGTAGCTGGCGAGGCGGGTGGTGCGCTGGTCGGCGGGGACGAGCGTCGCGTCGGCCTCCAGGGCTTCGGCGTACCGGCGGTTGAGCCGGGAGCGCTCACCGGGCAGCAGGTCGTCGCTGACGGCCTCGCGGACCAGGGAGTGCCGGAAGCGGTAGCCGTCGTCGTCGGGGGTGGCGAGGAGGATGTTGGCGCCGACGGCCGCGCGCAGCGCCTCGATCAGGTCGTCCTCGGGCAGCCCGGACACGGCGGCCAGCAGGGCGTGCTCGACGGTGGAGCCTCCCTCGGCGACGAACCGCGCGACCCGCTGGGCGTCCTCGGGCAGCCGTTCCACCCGGACCAGGAGCAGGTCGCGCAGGGAGTCGGTGAGGCCGGTGCAGCACCCCTCGTGGGCGGCGACGGCCAGCTCCTCGACGAAGAAGGCGTTGCCGTCGGAGCGTTCAAAGATGTCGTCGACGAGGTCCTGTTCGGGCTCGGCGGCGAGAATTCCCGCCATCTGGCGGCAGACCTCGTCGCGGCTGAACCGGGCGAGCTCGATCCGGCGGACGGTGCGCAGCCGGTCGAGTTCGGCGAGGAGGGGCCGCAGCGGGTGGCGGCGGTGGATGTCGTCGGAGCGGTAGGTCGCGACGATGACGAGGCGGCCGGTGCGCAGGGTGCGGAAGAGGTAGGCGAGGAGGTGGCGGGTGGAGGCGTCGGCCCAGTGCAGGTCCTCCAGGGCGATGACGACGGTGCGGTCGGCGGCGAGGCGCTCCAGGAGGCGGGCGGTGAGTTCGAAGAGGCGGGCGGTGCCCTCCTCGTCGTGCCGGCTGCGCGGAGCCTCGCCGAGCTCGGGCAGCAGCCGCGCCAGCTCCTCCTCCTGGCCCTCCGCTGCGGCGGCGAGTTCGTCGGGGAGCCGGCGGCGCAGGGCGCGCAGCGCGGTCGAGAACGGGGCGAAGGGCAGGCCGTCGGCACCGATCTCCACGCAACCGCCGAGCGCCACGACGGCGCCCGTGCGGGACGCCCCGTCGAGGAACTCCTCGATCAGTCGGGACTTGCCGACGCCCGCCTCGCCGCCGAGCAGCAGGGCCTGCGGCTCGCCCGCGCCGGGCTCCCGGACGGGGCCTGCGGCGCGGGCGAGCGCGTCGTTCAACGTGCCCAGTTCGTCGGTGCGTCCGACGAACACGGGGCTGACGGACCGGGTCTCCACGTCGCCGAGCATCGCACACGGTTCCGACGCCGTCCCAGTGGTTATCCCTTTGGGCAATCGTTCATGGTGCACCGGCGGCGCGGTGGTCATGCGGCGGACGTGATGCGGGCCCGGTCCAGTGAGGACGTACTCACCGGCCCCTCGGTGTCGTGGCCGGGTGACCGGCGTGCGGCACGGCTGGCCTTGCGCGCCGCACGGA
>NZ_JBSFDP010000027.1:0-98712 GCF_053593975.1 Streptomyces sp. NPDC002004 | reverse complement strand
CGACTGGCTGGACTGGTACAACTACCACCGACCCCACACCGGAATCAGCGGCCACACCCCAGCCAGCCGCGTCACCAACCTGTCCGGACAGCACACCTAGGCGCCCGGTGAACAGCCTCCTGGCCGACGTCTCGCCGTAACGCCAGCACCTTGCCAGCAGGCGTCGACAGCTCTTGCCAGGAGATCATCCGGTGAGGGACCGTGGGATTCTCGGACAATGCGGCCAGCCCGATGCCACTGGCGAGCGGCAAGCTCCAGTCCCCGGATCGGCAATCCGTCCGCCCCGCCGAAGAAACTCGCTGCGTCCTCGCACATCTCGGCTAGGTCGTCGAAGATCTCGGCAATAACTACGGCGCGTACGTTCATATGGCACCCTGCAGTGCCTGATCACCTTCGCCCTCGCCGACGGCGACATCACTGTTCAGGGTCATCCTCCCTACGCCCCGCCTCCCAGCGACTTCAACCTCGCGATCACCGGAGGCGCAGGGAGCTACGAGACGAGCCGCGGCTACGTGCATGGGCACGTCGTCGACGACACGACCACGGAACTCACGTTCCACATCGTCCCCTGAAGAAGGTCAAGACGAGCCCGCAAGGAGCGGCAGGGCCGCCCAGCGAAGAGAGGCTGGCAGGATGCTGGGCGGCGTGGGCGCCACGCCGCCGAGTGCGGCATCAACCGCTCGCCCGCCTGCGTCGGCCATACGCACGCGGTGCCACCGTGTCGACCTGCGTCAATGCGATCGCTCCGCGTGCACGCGGCTGCGGCTCTCGTGGAGGAGAGCCGCAGCCGGGGCGATTCCGACTCGGCGACTCACAGCAGCTCGTAGCGGTGGGGGCCGGCCGCCCTGCCACTTCACCCACGCCGAGTCGTCCAGCAGCTCCTCGGGGTGCGGCAGTCCGGCGTGGTGCAAGAGCTCGGCCAAGTCCCAATCACTGTGGGCCATGCCCAGGGTCTCGCCGTGTGCAGTGACCCGTCTGCCCCCGGTCGACGATGGGGCGTGGACGACTATGGGTACGGCCTCCATGCCTTCAGCATCCTCCCTGCCAGGCCGTGAGCGCGAGTGGCGAGCCGCAACGCGACGGCTTGCTGGCGCTGCGGGCGTGTCATAACCGACCGAGTGAGTGACGGTCCCGGTGTAGGCGCCGACGACCGCGGGTGCTGGGCACCCCTATCAGCAGTGTGGGAGTCCACGTAACACTCGTAGTAACTTCCTGCAGCAAGTGGGCGGGCACGGGCCGGAGTCGGATAGCTCCGCACCTGGGCCCTCGCTGAGGACTCGGCGAGCAATGTCCGCGGCGTTCATCAACCGATTCGGCTGTTGAACATAGCTCCTGGGCTTCGACGCGCCGGGCGCGAATCGAGTTCCGTTGTCCAACATGGGAGTTCAACAACTCGGGTCGTTCAACAACACGTCAGGACCCTTGCGGGGCAGTGACGCGGCGACGTGCGTGCCCGCCCCGAGCACGCACGTCGCCTTCTACGCGGCGGGGGTGAGTTCGGCGCGGCCGAACAGCAACGCGTAGCCGGAGGGGAGCTGGCGCAGGATGCGGGTCAGCAGGTCGGGGCCGGCGTAGGCCGCGACGGCGGAGAAGACGGATCCGGTATCCCAGCGGGTGGTGCCCAGGGAGGCGCCGGTGCGGGCGGCGAGGTCCTTGACGAAGGCCCAGCCACCCAGCGGCTGGGTGGCTGGGATCTGGGCGGTGAGGACGCTTGCCGCTTCGAAGGGGAGGCGGGCGGCCAGTTCGACGCGTTCGTCGCCGGTCAGCTGACGTCCCAGTCCCGCGAGGACGAGGCGGACGGCTTCCTCGGCCTTCTCACGGGTTGGGTAGGCGCCTTCATAGCGGACCTTCTCCAGCATGTGCTCGTACGCCCTCCCGTAGGGCTGCTGGAGCGGCGCGCTCTGGTCGGACATCACTGCGGTGGTTGCCTTTCTGTCACCAGGGTCGTGGTGGCCGGTGTGCGGCCACCGGGGGTGGGTGGTCAGGTGGGCTGGGGGCGGCCGAAGAGGAGGTCGTAGCCCACGGGGAGCTGGAGCAGGATCGCCTCGAGGAGGTCGTCTCCGGCGGCGTCGGCGACCGTGGACAGGACGGCGCTGACGTCCCAGGCCGCGGTCTGTTCGGTGGCCCCTTCGATCCAGGCCGCGGTCGCGCGCACGAACCGCTCCGGGGGTAGCGGCTCGGCGCTCTGCAGCGGGTTGAGAAGGATCAGGGCGAAGCCTTCCGGCAGACGCGCCGCCAGCTGGGCGCGTACTTCGCCGACCAGGTGTGCGCCCAGCAGGGCGAGCACCACGCGGGCCGCACGTTCGGCTTCCTGCAGGGTGTCGTATTCGCCGCGTTCCTTCACATGGTCGAGGAACGCTTCGCGTCGCACAGTCACGTCGGCCGTCACCTCTTCCTCAGGTCCGAGGGGCGCGGAGGACGGGCGAGGGGGAGATCAGATGGGTGCCCGTCCTCCGCCGCTGTTCAGCCCATGGCTGTCCGGCTCAGCCGGAGATCTCCTTGCGGCCGGTCCCGATGCCGATGGCGATCTTGCGGGGCTTGGCGCGCTCGGCGATCGGGATGCGCAGGGTGAGTACGCCTGCGTCGTAGTCGGCCTGGATGTGCTCGGTGTCGAGGGTGTCGGCGAGCACGATCTGGCGGGAGAAGACGCCCAGCGGCCGTTCCGACAGTTCCATCTGCACGTCGTCGGCCTTGGTCACGGGCCGGCGCTCGGCCTTGACGGTCAGCATGTTGCGTTCGACGTCGATGTCGATCGCGTCCGCGCTGACGCCGGGGATGTCGAAGGCCACCACGTACTGGTCGCCCTCGCGGTAGGCGTCCATCGGCATCGGGGACGGCCTGGACCAGGTACCCGGGCCCATCAGCTGCTGGGCCAGCCGGTCCAGCTCACGGAAGGGGTCGGTGCGCATCAACATGGGAAAACACCTCCAGGAAGGTTCGGGCAGTTGCTGCCAATGCGCTCACTGACACCGTTGTAACATGTCATCCAATGGATGACAAACATGGTGTCGTCCATAGGATGACTACCTGTGGGAGGTGCTCATGACCCCGGCCGACCAGCCGGCATCGTCCAGTGCCGACGCACACAGCCCGGCGTCGTTCCTCGCCGCCGCGGCAGCCCTTCACGCCATAGACGACGCCCTGCATGCCGCCCGGCACGAGGCTCCCGACGCTGCGGAGGCTCACGATGTCGGCCCGGAGCAGGCCCTGGCCTCGCTTCTGCTGCTGCGGCAGGTACGCGAGCAGCTCGCCGGATGGGAATCCGGCCTGATCGAGACCGCCCGGGACGCGGGTGCCAGCTGGGCGGACCTCGCCCACCCCCTCGGCGTCGCCAGCCGCCAGGCCGCCGAACGCCGCTACCTGCGCAACCGGCCCGGCCCGGCCGGAACCACCGGCGAACAACGCGTCCAGGCCACCCGCGAACGCCGAGCCGCCGACCGCACCCAGGCCGCCTGGGCCCGCCGCAACGCAGCCGACCTGCGCCGCATCGCAGGTCAGATCACCGCCCTCACCGACCTGCCTAGCGCGGCCCGTCTCCCGCTCAGCCGGCTCCACGCCGCCCTCGCCCACGACGACCCCGCCGAGCTCATCCACCCCCTCAACGCCACCCGCCCCCACCTGACCACCACCCACCCCGACCTCGCAGCGCAACTCGACACCCTCACATCCTCCTGAACCCACCCACTTCCGGCCCTGGGCCAACGAAGCAGCCATTAACGCTAGGCGACGCCGCCGTCTGCGCTTCCGTAGCCGAGGCCCTGGACGCGGAGGCTGAGCTGGCCGGCACGGACCTTGCCAGTGCCGGACAGCGACTCCAGCGGGCGGCCCGGCGTCCTGGTTCAGGCTGAGGTCTGCGATTGGGACTCGCTGCCCTGGGTGCGCAGTTGCTCGTTGATGCGCTGGGCTTCTTCGAGTTGGTCTTCGAGGATGACGATGCGGCAGGCGGCCTCGATGGGGGTGCCCTGGTCGACGAGTTCGCGGGCGCGGGCGGCGATGCGCAGTTGGTAGCGGGAGTAGCGGCGGTGACCGCCTTCGGAGCGCAGTGGGGTGATCAGGCGGTGTTCGCCGAGGGCGCGGAGGAAGGCGGGGGTGGTGCCGAGCATCTCGGTGGCCCGACCCATGGTGTAGGCGGGGTAGTCGTCGTCGTCGAGATTGTCGACGGGACGGGGACCGGCAGGGGGCATAGACCTCTTCTTCCAGGGGACGCGTCGGGGGGCCCGGGTGCCATACGGCACCCGGGCCCCGAGCTTTCAACACCATCTACCGGCACACCGTGCCGGCCTTCTTTGTCCGCAGGTTCCGCCTGGGAGGGCGGGGCTGCGGGGATCGCGGATGCGTGACCGGGGACCACCTTCCAATCCGGGGCCTGCGGTACCCAGGCGGATTTCTTCCTCGCCCGGGCGATCCTGATGGCGTTCCGCTCCTTACCTTCGGTTACTCGGTTGTACTGCTGGAACGCGGGTGCTGCTCGCGACCCCTGGGGGCCGCGTCCTACTTGACCTGCATGCACGGCAGTTCATCTCTGCCGTGCCCTCATCGACTTCCTGGGTACAACAGAAACAGTAACCCTGCAACGAGGCAATGTCTACTGTTGCCACGACAGATTTTCTTCAGGGCTGATGCGTGGAGTTCTACCGTAAACACACCTGGAAGAGTGACGTCCCGGGGAGAACCCTCGCCCGCCGGGCACACGCTGTACCCGGCGGCACAACCGATCCAGGGCGGGGTGGTAGCGCATGACCGACACGGAGACGACGCGCACGCAGGCCCCCAGAGCCCCTGTGGTTGTTGAGGGTGACAACCCCGCCGGAATCGCTCACGCTCGTGACGTCGCCCGCACCTGCGCCGAGGACCTCGAAACAGGTTCCGGCCCCCGGGACGGCGGAGACCCTTGCTCTCGTGGTCTCCGAGCTCACCACCAACGCCCTGCGCCACGGCGGCGGCCGATACACCCTCGAACTCGCGGCCACCGACGATGCGCTGAACGTTGCCGTCACCGACCTCAGTCCCGCACCCCCGCGGGAACGTGGCCCCGACCTCAATGCCCTGGCTGTCGGCGAGGTTGTGGTAGCGGGCGTTGTAGTACGCGAAGAGGCCGAACCCCGCCACATGCAGCACCGCTATGAAGCCGTACATCGCGACAAGACGGCGGATCTCGCCTCGGCCGAACCGGCGGCTCGGCCGGGTGGCCGCAGCCTTTGTGCTCATGGGGCAGCCTTTCCTTGCTACGACGCGACCACGCCATGCTGCGTATATGCTCCAGCTGCACACGACAGGCAAGAAAGCGTTGCTGTCTCTTGTCCCTGTTGGGAGCCCGTCCGATTGCGGATTGGTTGGCCGGCTGGGCGACGGCCGCCGGGGATGCCGGATGCGGTCGCCGCGCCGTGGCGCACGACCGCCCGGGCAAGCCGGCGAAGGCCTCCTTGCCCGGGCGGTCAGAGATGATGCCGCTCAGAGCCGGTCGAGGATGCCCTGGAGCTGCTTGACCTCGGCGGACTGACTCGTGACGATGTCGCCGGCCATCTTCGTGGCGTCTGGGCTCTTGCCCTTCTTCTGCTCGTCCTTGGCCATGGTGATCGCGCCCCTGTGGTGCTGGATGCCGCGCACTCCGGCCCCCGTCGCGACACCCTGTACTGGCGAGCAACGAGTGGCCCAAGGGGCTTGTGGGCCGCATCCAGCAACCGCAGGGCTGCTGGATGGGAGACGGATCGAGGATTTCCAGAAATTCGTGCGAACCGGACCGCCATCGGCGGTCTTACCGAGTTGAAAGGCAGACACGACGAGCCGATGGAGCGGGCATGGTGGTTCAGACGATCCGAGCGGCGCTGTCGCTCGCGGGAGGCATCCGGAAGGGACGGGAGGGCGGCATGTGGCACACGATCCGGATCTGGGTCGAGGGTAAGAACGCGGCCACGTTCGAGCGTGAGCGGCGTACGACGCTGCTCACGGCACCGGGGGCAATCCAACAAGGAGGCAGGATCTACGACCGGCGGGCCGACGGAAGCGTCCTGGAAATCGCCGTTCCCGCACAGGAGCGGCTCGACGTCATCGTCGGCGAGTCCGTCCGCCGCGATCGCGTGGTCTCGCAGCCCCCCGAAGTGCTTCCTGCCCGTCACACCGCTCTGCCCAGCGCCGAGGAGAAGTGATCAATAGGCATGCCTGTGTTTCTTCCGGCGGCAGTGCCGCTGACGGTTCACCCACGATCGCTTTCGAAGGACACCTCGCTGTACAGGGTCCACCGCACGCGCTTCCCCTCAACAGCGTTCAACCCCCGCCCTGCGGACATCCTGCTGGGCGGGCGCTTCGACGGCACTCCGGAAGACCCGTACCCCTACCTCTACGCCGCCCTGACTCCTCATGCGGCGGTCGCGGACACACTATTGAGGGCAACGGAGTTCACCCCTGAGGGGTCGCGGCTCGTGCCGCAGGCGGTGGTCGCGGACCGACAGCTCACCAAGTTGCAGACCACGAATTCGCTCGCGCTCATTGATCTCACGACAGCTGAGGCCCTCGCCGCCATCGGCGCTTCGTCCGAACTCGTTTTCTCTGACGACCTAGTCCGCACTCGGATCTGGTCATCGAGGCTGCGCCAGCACAATCCCTGGGCCCAGGGGATCCTGTGGCCGTCACGGTTCCGGCCCGGAGAACATCTGGTGGTCCTCTTCGGGGACCGCTGCGGTACCCGCCTCCTCATCGAGCACACCAGCTGGCCCCTGGCGGCGCGCGCCAACGAGCTCTTGGCCGACCTCAGAGCGGCAATCCTCCCTCCTCGCCCTCCGACCAGGAGCTTCGACGACTTCTTCAAGGCCCATTTCCTGCAGATCTGCCGCATCCTCAACGCGCGGCAGAACAACTGGGACATGGCTCAGGAGGCAGCAAGCCGGGCCTTCGAAATCGCCTATCGCAAGTGGGTGGAAGTGAGCGAACATCCCGATCCCGTGGCCTGGGTAGCTCTCACGGGGCGACGCATCCTTATGCGAGCCCACCGGAAGCTCGCAGCCCACCCCGAGTACTCATTGAATGACTCGGATACGGGCACGCCGTGCGACGCCCTGGATCCCGCATCCGCGACGGTGGACAAGATCGCACTGCACACCGCGATTGGGAACTTGACGCGGGACAAGCGCGAGTGCCTCGTCATGCACTACATGGACGGCTACTCCATCGACGACGTCGCCAAGTACCTGGACATTCCCCCAGGCACGGTGAAGAGCAGGCTTAGCGCAGCCCGCAAAGACCTCAAGAACTCACTCGGCTACGACTTCCGCGGGGGAGGCATTCGATGAAGCACGACGCCGAACTTCACGTTGACGGGTTCGACCAGAGGCTGTCCGAGGAAGAGGTACTCAACCACCTGGCCGAGCTCCGCCACCGCGTCACCTCGCGCACCCCGATCCTCGACGATGACGACTATGAGACGGCCGTCGACGAGGTGGCCGACGAGATCACCGAACTCTTCTCGTGAGGACGCAGGCCCTCCGCCCAGCGGCGAGTGCAAAAGGCCATGCAAAAGGCCTTCGCTCCCGCAGCGACAGCGCGGCCCGCGTCCCTGCCGCCGACGAGGACCATCCCCGCACCTGCGGGGATGGTCCTCGCTATGACCGCGTACGCCCGCAGGTGCCGAGGCGTGAGGTCTTCCGCGGCCGCCACCGGCAGCCACGACAGCCCCAGGTACGAGGCGATCGTCGCCGCCTTCGCCGCGTACGCAGAGCAGCGGCCGGCACGATCCGCTGCGGCTGAAGCAGGGCCCGTGCCTGAAACGGTGCTCGCCACGACTTCGGTGGTTCGGGCAGCCCTCTGTTCGCCCTGCACGGGCATTTTGCAGACGGCCGTACTTTCGCGCGCCTGGCTTGGGAGCTGGGCGACTCCTGGCGGATCATCGCGCTCGACCAGCGTGGACACGGGCTCTCCGACAGTTCTCCCGATTTCTCCCGCACCGGCTACGTCGAGGACGCCGCAGCAATGGTGGAACATCTGGGGATCCGCGGCGCGGTCGTACTTGGTCACTCCCTGGGCGGCGTCAACGCCTACCAGCTCGCGGCATGGTTCCCCGGACTTGTGGACGCACTAATCGTTGAGGACATCGGCGTCGAGGTCGATGGCAACCTGTCCTTCAGCCTGTCCTGGCCGCACCGGGCACCGACCCGGACCGAGCTGTTGGAAGAACTCGGGCCCTCGGCGACCTATCTCATAGACGCCGTCCGTGAATACCCCGACGGATGGGGACTTGCCTTCGACCCGAAGGACATGAATGCCTCACAGCAGCACCTCAACGGGGATCACTGGGACGACTGGCTCGCCAGCGACTGCCCAGCCTTGCTCGTCCGCGGCAGCCGCAGCTCGGTGCTCAGCGCGGAGCACGCGAAGGACATGGCGGCGCGGCGCCCCCACACTCGACTCATCGAACTTCCCGCCGGACACACCATCCACGAGACCGTCCCAGTGGAGTTCGCCGCAGCTGTCAGCGGGTTCCTCGGTTCGCTGTGAACCTACTCGAATGAGATCCCTAGCCTGTGACCCACCGTAACGGACCACAAAACCTGAGCCAGAACCGAAACTCAGCGACATCACTCTCCCGTGGAACCAGGCGTTCACACCGCTGAGCAACAGACGTTCCTGAAACTCGCGCCGCCGACCGCGAGGCGCACCCCACGCGGACGACGCCACCACAGGTGTCCGCCGTCTCTGCTCCTCCGCCTTCGAGGAGGATCCCGACATCTCGGGACCCGCGCTCCCTCGCATGCGAACACCCTGATCCACCAAGCACGCCCGGATCGGCCCCGGCCGGGAAGCCAGCGCTCTTGTCACAGCGCACCGCGCTGATCCTCTTCATAGCCGCTGGCGTCGGCATCGGCGTCGGCGTGCTCACCATCTTCGCCGAAAAGTCCTACCCTAAAGCCGTCATCGCCAGTGTCTTTGCTGCCGGGGGCTGCACGATGGAACTGCACAACCTGATCGACTGACCGGCGGCGGGGCCGAGCAGGCCAGCCCTGGTCGGCCCCGCCACCTCTCGGACATCAGGCTGCGCCGAACTCGTGGGCGGGGCGGCTGAAGGCCTCGCCGGTGGCGAGGACGCGGCGCCTCGGGGGCGCGTCCGGGGCAGCGTGGTGCATCGTATGGAAAGGGAAATCCGATGAGCCGTGCCACGAAGCGCCGCGTATCGTCCATGACAGTCGGCTCGCACGGGCCGGTGAAGGGGCATACGCCGAATGCCACCGAACCGAATGCGGCTGTTGCGGGGTTCCTGCAAGGCGTTTCGGATCTGGTCTTCCGGGCCGGGGCACGAGGGACTGAGCTGCGGCGGGTGGATGTGGCGAGCAGAACGTTCGAGTTCTGCCACACCGCGGCCAACGAGGTCCGGCGCGAGGTCCTCAGCGGGGGCCGGGTGGTCCCGGAGAACGACGCGGAGCGTGCCGAGTGGCACTGGACGCCGGACGCGGGCTCACCGGGATGGGCGCATCTTGCCTGGCTGGTGCAGGATCTGGCGTCCATGCCCACGTTCCGCGAGTACGGGCCTGAAGGCGGCCCGGAGCTGGTGGGGCTTCAGGTGCCGGGACCTGAGTACGTAGATGTGCTGGTGGCGCACCGGGGCTGTCGCTGGCGGGTGCGGATCGAACTGCAGGGGCGCAAGGAACCGCTGGAGTTTCCGGGCATGGCGATCGGTGAGCTCTTCGGAGAAGGAAGGCATCGGGAGCTGGCGACGGAGGACGAGCCGGACCTGGTGGTCGACTGAACGAGCGAAGCTCAGGACTTGTGGATCAGCTCCTCGGGAGGGCGCGAAGGGCGTACCTTCCCGGGTGATTGATCCACTGATGGCGGGTTGGTGTCTCACAATCGAGTGGCAGTGTGGTTGCTGTCTGGGCAACGGTCTGGGGGGTGCATGGCAGGGACAGCCGCATACGAGGTTTGGCATGGCGACTGCCTGGTCGGCTCCCTCTGGGACGTGGGCGTCGACCAACCGTGGTTCCTGTGCCGGTTCGTGCCAGGAGCGGGTTGGGATGAGCTCAGTCCGCTCTTCGCTGCGCAGGAGGAGGCGCGGCGCCAGCACTTCCCTGAGCACCTGATGGGAGCGATTGCCGCCGTGCGAAATCTCGGGGTGGAACTGCGGCCCGCGGCCGGTGGCGAGCCGATCCACCCGTGGATGATCTACCTCACCGAGGAGCGGGCCAGCTTTCGGTACTGACTCGCCTCCGGACGGATCATGACCAAACTGGGAATGCGTTAGGTCCGTGAGACCGTCGACTCCAGCGGCGGCCGACAAGTGCGGATCTACGAGCTGTCTGGGGACCCGTACGTCACAGCCACTCTTTGATGGCGCCGACGAGGACGGTGGCTCGCAGCGGCCCGCCAACTTCTCCTACCGGGTGGCCACAGCCCGGTGCCTCTTGAGGCGGTTGATGCCGCATTCGACCGCGTGGCGCTCGCGGTAGTCGACCGGATCGAACGTCGGCGGCCGACCTTCTCGGCATCCTTGCTTCTTGCGGTTGCCGGCCTGGTCGACCTTGCCCGGGATGGCGCAGCGGATACCGCGCCTGCGCAGGTAGGCACGGTTACGAAGGGACGCGTACGCCATGTCCGCCCGTACTCGCCCGGGCTCGGTTATGGAGCGTTGTCGGAACGATGCCCCTGCCAGACTCGCCTGAGGGCCTCGAGCTCGTCCCGGGGGAAGTGCTCACCCCACTTGCCTCGGTAACCGCTCTCACCGTAGACGTTCGCGATCTCGTCGAAGCACCGAACCACCGCACGGGCCAAAGCGTCGACGCTCAGCACCCCGGACCACAGTTCAGCCCCCCCCTGTTGTCGTGATCGCCGCTGCGGCTCAGTTCAAGCAGGCGGAGCCAGACGGTGTCCTCCTCGCGATAAAAGATCCATCGGAAGGCGGTCGGCTCCGCCTCTAACTGCGCGCGAGTCTCCGTCTCGCCGGCGACAAGCCGGGCCACAGCATCAGCAAGTCCTCCGGAGCACTGCTGACATACGAGGCGGTGAGGTCAATCTTCGCAGCGTGCGCCTCAACCCGGCAGTCCGCCCAGCCGTGCCCAGCCAGCGTCCAGATGATCCGGAAACTAGGCGGCATCGCGCCTCTCCCTAGCGAGGAACTCACCGATGTCGGAGGCGAAAGACGTCATTTGCTCCCCGGCTTCCAGCCACGTGGTCACCGAGGCGCTCCACCCGCCCGCGCTCTCCGGCCAGGGGCGCAGCGTCCAGGTCAGACCAATGTGCCCACCGGACCGGAACACTGCGGACACGGTCAGATCTCGGTCGTTGGTCTGCCAGCTCCGCACGCCGTTCCACCCTCGGAAGTCCGCAGCCAGCTCTTCCAGGAACGGCGCGAGATCGCTGTCCCAGACCCAGGCCACAACCTCACTGACGCGAGCGGTCAATCCCGGAGCCCACACCTCGATCGCGTAGTGCACGGAGTCTTCGTCGAAGCTGAACCGGTCACGGAACCTGACTCCGACGGACAAGTTGTCCTGGCAGCGGATGGTCACGCATGCCTGCTCGTCGATGTCGTCGTCTGGGGTGTTCATAAGCAAAACGTTAGGTCAGCCGCAGCACGCTCTAGTGGAGGCGGGCGAGCAAGTGGGCGTCGAGGAAGCCCCGCTCGGAGGCCGGGTCGTGGAGCAGCCGGGCGAATGTGACGAGCCCGGCTCCAGCCAGCAACTCGGCGTACCGGTCCACCGGCCAGCTATAGGCGGGCGTCACCTTGTGATCGAAGCGGACCGGCTCCGGTCCTTCGGTCGCGAAGAACGAGACCAGGAGCAGGCCCCCTGGTGCCAGGACACGTACTTGCTCGGCGAGCAGCGCGGGCAATTCCTCGGGCGGAGTATGGATCATCGAGTAGTGGGCCAGCACGCCGCCGAGCGCGCCGTCCTCGACCGGCAGGGCCTCCATCCGTGCCTCCTCGAACCGCAGCGCCGGATGTGCCCGCCGGGCGTGGTCGATCATGGCCGGGGAGAGGTCGAGCCCGAAGGCGTCCAGCCCCAAGTCGTGCAGCATGGCCGTCAGATGTCCGGGCCCGCACCCGACGTCGGCCGCCCGCAGGTTCCCCGTCCCGCGCACCAGCTCGGCGAAGGTGCCGACCATAGTCCGCGCGAACGGCCGCGTCTCCAGCCGATCAGCGAACATCGACGCATAGAGCTCGACGATCCCGTCGTAGGCCGCTCTGGTCTCGTCCAGGTGTTCCACCACGTGGAAGAAGCTAACACCCGCGCCGTTCACAGCCGTTCTCCGGCCCCGTACCGACCCACCCCCAGGTACTGCCCGTTCAGTCCGCGGTCAGTGCACTGCCACAAGAGCGACGCGAGCAGCACGAGGAAGCCCATGCGCGGTTCTGCAGGGCGCGCGCCGCGTTCGCGAACGGTCTTGAGGTCCCAGTGCACCCAGTATCTCCGGCAGGAGAGCGCCCCGCTGACTGGACATGGACCGCATCACCCGCGACGGTCACGCCCTGCGCCAGGCGCCCCCGCACAGAAGACTGTCCCGCAGTCACGGGATTGAGCATCGGTACAGGTCGGCTGACGCTCCTTTTCTACGCCCAGCTCATGCCGGGACTGTGTCTGGCAGCACGAAGCCCCCCTCATCTGCCTAGTGAAGTGGTGGTGGAGGGGGCTTGGCTGTGTCAGAACTTCCTCAGGATGTCGCGTTCTCGCGCGCTCTGTCCGCGTGGCTCATGGTTGAGGATGGGTGTGTCCGTTGGCTGAGGGGAACGGAGCTGGGTGCCACAACTATCGGTCGCACGGAAGGTGAGGGGTTCTGAGGGTGGAGCGGGCCAGCACTGGAGGAGGTACCACTCCGTGATCTCGTCGCGTGTGAGGTCGATTGCGGTGTCACGTCCGCGTGCATGGACACGGAGCCGGTAGTTTCCCGGTCCTGAGACGGCGAGGGAGGGGAGCTCCTCGTCGAGGTCGGCCATCAGCGCGCTGACCAAGAGCTCTCCTGAGGGAGAGTGGACAGAGACTTCCACGATCTCCTGCCAGTCGCCTGCATCTGGTGCGGCCTCGCTGCGGTAGGCGGCTGCCATGACCTCAACGTCACCGGTATGGATACCCGTACTGATCTCGATCTGGCCATCACTGATCGATACCAGGCCGGTGTCCGAAGGATCGGTCTCCTCGGGTGATACGGAACCTTCCGGATCGGTGACATGGAACTGGTGGTAGGCAACAGGCACCGGCCCGGATGCGCTGACAACAGGTTCGTTCACGAGGTGTCCCCTCACCATTACTTGATCCAGACGAGAAATCCGTCGCTTTCGATGATCCGGTTGCAGGTGTAGAAGTGGTTCAGCGCGATGCCGCCCTTCCGGCTCTGGCTGTCATCGATCATGGGCCAGCTGAACTGCCCGTTGCCCGTCGAAGCGCCCTGCCATCGACGCGAAAGGGTACTTAACGCAGCTCATTCCCGAGGACGGTGCCGGCTGGAGGGGCAGGCCTTATCTTCCAATACGACGAGTACGCCGATGAGGCGGCGAAGGCTGTCCTGCTGGAGGCATCACCCCCACTCGGCCGCGCCTTGGCATGCGCCCTTCCGCGCCTTGCTGCGCCAGGCACGGGCTCCCGGACGCGCCCGACAGATCACTGCCGCCCATGGTGGGAGCAGCACGGCGGAAGGGAAGGCTGCGCACCACACCTCGGCAGCGAGACCGGGTTCAGCAGCGCAATGCGGCCACGAGGGCAGATTGGCACGGGGCGCGCCTGGTCGGTCAGGTACCGAATCCCTTCCCCCTCCGGGCGCACCCCGTGTCCTTGCCGAACGGGTGTCGTCGGCTTGCCGATGTATGCCAGCCGAAACGCTCGTCCCACACCACCGCCGCCGCTTCCTGGCCCGGCACCAGGCGGACCACGGCCGCGAGAGCACAGCCGCCATTTGCACCACCTGCGGATCCGCTGCTCAGAGCGGGCTGCGGCCAGCGCGCTGCGGTGGGTGATGGGCGGGTAGCCCAGGCGTTCGGCCGCCTGCAGGAGGGACATCTGCGGCCGCTCCTCGAGAAGGTCGGCAATCCGTCGGCCCCGCCCCGCAGCGCCGCCAGAGCGGCCGTCGCTGTCGTCATGGCGACGCCGAGCTCCTCAACCAAAGCCGCCGCGGTGACGGCCGGCTCCGCGTCCAGCAACCGGGCGATGCTCTGATGCAGTTGCTCCCTGGGCACCCGGTCCCCGCTGCCCTTCGGCCGGCCTCCCGTCCGCGCCGAACCCCGGCCCGGACGCTCATCCCGGAACACGCGCACACCCGACGGGGCCAGTGTTCCGCCCCCGCCACCATCACCAGGTCAGCCAATCTGCGGAGATTGCGGAATGCTGGCGACACGTCATCGACCAAGGAGGAGAACATGGCCAGCAGGCGCGTTCTCAAGCTCACTTTCGAGTTTCACGTTCCAGAAGGGTTGAACGCCAACATCCGCAGCGCTCGCGTCGACAGTGCGACCGACGAGATGATCGGCGCCATCAAGGGCATGACCCCGCAGGTCTTCCCCTGGGCGAAGGACCTCGTCGTCCACCGGGAGTGGGCCTACCGCTGGCTGGAGATGGAGCCGCAGAGCCACTCGTTCCCCTCGACCGACAAGAACACCGCCCTGCCGGAGAGCGAAGCGGCCAAGGGCTCCGCTGTCGGCTGACAGCCGACAAGTCGGGGGCTGCCGCCCGGGCACTCGGGTGGCCGCCCTCGGCCATGCTCAACGGGCGCGGTTCCACCAGTCCACGGTCTCCAGCGCCAGCACTTGCAAGACGTGAGCTGAAGGCATCGCCACTGGCGAGGCCTTCAGCCGCCCCGCCCACCACAAGAAGGGCACCAAGCCCAGGCGAATCCGCACCGCGCTACCAGATGAGACACCTATGACGGTGACCGCCAGGGCTCAGCCTCGTAACTGCCGCCGAGTGACGAGGCTCTCAGGGACAGCGCCGCGGTCGTACTCCGCAGCCAGCGGGTTCGAGGAGGCTGACCGATGCTCCGGCGAGAACCCGCCGGGGGTGTGGTGGTTCTGGGCGGGAGTACCGCGCGAGTTCAGCTTCGCCGTGTGGGCCAAGATGGGGCCTTCGATCTGGAGGGGGCGTTGGAATGGGTTACGACCTGCAAGCGGTGATCGCTGACGGGGAAGCACTGAGTGCCGCGGTGAGAGACCTGCCCGCCGCCCGGCTGGCGTCGATCGGACAGGGCCTGTCGCTGATACCGATGACGGACGCTCTGTTCGATTCCGTCGCAGACAGCAGCGACGTAGGCGCGCTGGGGTTCTGGCGGTTGCCAAGAGGGGCCGAGAAGACCCTCGCTGCCTGGTCAGTCAGTGGGCCGGTGGCCTACGTGGAAGCTGAGTACTTCGGCGGCGTGGGCGAGCAGCGGGCTGCCGTGTGGGATGGCGGCACCCTCGTGCTGGGACCGCTCCACGTGGAGGAGGGCCAGCCCTTTCCGCCTGCCGGCAGTCCCATCTCTCAGGCACTGCGGCGGTTGGGCGTAGCGGCCGGCGCCGACGAGGACGAATTCTCAGCCGTGGGGTTGGACCGGCATCGACACGGCGAGGCGTGGATTGCTTGACGGGCGGCTTCTGGACTCCCGCACTCACGGGCAGGTTCCCGGCCCCGTTCGCGGAATCCGCCAGTGAGCGCGAGAACCTCGTGCGCCCCCACCGCGTCCAGGAGCTGGCCGGGGAGGTGGCGTGATGCATGAGGCTCGTCAACGGCCCAGGGGATGGGCGAAGCCGAGGCATCCCGCGCACTCGACGGCTCCTGCCGCACGTCCATCCTGCTCCTACGCGCTGCCTCGTGCCTTCTCGTATGCGGCCAGTTCCTCCGCATCGCCGACGAAGGACGGGCCACAGCCCGGCGGCAGCCGCTCAATGACCATCCTCACGGCAGCTTGCGCACTGTGCGTCTCGGCGATCCGCGGGCTACTTCGGCTCGGTCCGTCAACGCAGTACCGGTCGACTCCCAGAGTGCCGATGTAGGGGATGTCCCAGGTGGGGCGGCGCTCCGTGCACCTGCTGAAGTGCAGCTCCCACATGCCCGTCCACGGGTAAAGCTGACGCAGCAGCGGCTCGGCGTACGCCACTCGCACCATCTCGGCGAACGGCGTCAACAGCGGAGAGCTCCCCGGTCGGGTCGGCTCACCAGCGGTGGCCAGGATCTCGCGCCAGGCTGCTTCGACGATGTCAGTCATACTGCGATTCTCTCGCTCGATAGGAGGGCGCCCAAGCGCCCATGAACTGCGTGAACTGCAGTTCGTGGTGGTCCTGTTCCTCGGATGCCCTTTAACCAGGCGAGGCTCTCTCACTACTCGCCGACGAAAGGGCAGCCATGGGCGACAGCCCCCTGGGGGAGCTCATCTCCCTCGCTGATGACGAAGGGAACAGCGTCACGGTCAACGTTCTGGGACGTAACCCCAGGTGGACCGCCGGACTCGACGCCGAGATCGTCGTCAAGACGCCCTTCGTGTCCGGCCGTATCGACCTGGCGCTGTCCGTTTCGAGGCTGGAAAGCTGGGCCGACGCGCTGGACTGGCTCGACGCCGGCGAAGACGTGGCCTGGATGGAGATGAGCAGAGGGCCGTCCATCTTCATCCAGCTCACCGGCGAGCGTGATTGCCCGGAGGTGGCCGTGGAGGACGAGTCTGGGTCCATGGTCACCGTGCGGGTCCCGCTCGTCCCGCCGGACGACTGGATTGCCGACCACCGCCAGCGTCTGCGCCAGGTGATGGATCACTGGGTTCCGATGCTGTCAGGGTAGGGAGGCAAGCCGCCGCCAGCCGATGAGGAGCATACGGAGCCGTCAGTCCGATGCTGCCGAGACCGCCTTGGAGGACACCTGGCCCGCAGTGCGGCAGCGCACCGCGACCGCTTCAGGAATGCAGCGGATCGCTCAAGTTCGGGGTGGGCTGGCCCAGGCCGACAGGGTGGATTCCAAGCCGCCGTCGGCATTGAGGACGGCACGGCGCCCGGGGTAGGTGCGCTTCGCCGTCTGCAGGTCGCGGTTATCGAAGTGGCCCGTGAAGAGGGGGACGCCGCGGACAAGTTCTACCTGGCTGGCGCCGGTCGGCCAGCGGTTCAACAGCGCCTTCTCTCCTGGGCGATCAGTGAAACCGCGTCACCCAGCACAGGTCAGTATTGGAGGCTGGATGACGCCTGCCGGGACGCGTTGGTCCGTCGAGCTCTTCAAGTCCTGCGGTTGCCGGCAGCAACACATCACTGTGGCTCCTCAGAGAGCCCCCTGGGCGCCTTGGAGCGCTGGCCTGGCCGGCCGCCTTCTAACCATCCCCTTGGCTCATCCCCGCGGGCGCGGGGAGCAGACTCTGTGACCTGGCACTCCCCCTCCTCAGCGGCGCACTTTTGAGTACTTTCACCGAAACAGAAGAACCTCACACACCAGGCCTATCGCTACGACGGATGTATTCGGTCCGCCCCCGTCCACTCACCAATCAACTGACAAGGTAGAAGAGTCACGATGCTGAGGAGTAGCTGCCCCCGGGAGCGTTCGAAGACCGACTGGGTTGTGATCTCTTCCTTGACGTACGGGGAGCATCATCTGATCTGGCTCCGGGGAGCGCGGCCAGACAGGTCGTGTGAGTGATGCCGGGCTGTCGCTTGGGTGCCGGCGCTGCCGCTGGGGCCCCTGGCGTGGCGGCGGTACAGCCGCCGGGAGCCGGGCTCAGTGCAGCGCATCGATAGCCTTGATGATCAGCGCCCGGCGTCGGCGCCGTACACGGCCGTGCTCCGTAGCTGCTCGAACGCCTTCAGGTAGAGGGCGACCTCAGACTGTGCCTGATGTTCACCTGCGCCGTAAGAAGCTCGACCGACACCAGCGTGTCGTCGTACAAATGAAAGGCCTCCTGCGGCCACACCGCGCTCGCGTGTCCCCTTCAGGATGATGCCTAGCGACATAGACGGCAGAGCTCCAGCAGCGCCCTCCTCGACGAGGAAGACGAACCGGTGCCCGGGCTCATGGATGACCCGCGATCGTTCCACGCGGGCGGCAGCGGATTCCGCTCCGTCATCGCCCCTTGAGGAGGGGGAAGTGCGGGGATACGTGCTCAAGTCGCGGGTTCCAGTGCAGTCTGGGCCTCGGTGACGGCCCGGATCCGGTCGTCCAGGGCGGTGGGGCCGAGCGTCGCCAGAGCCCACAGGGCACTGATGCGGGGGGGGGCCGGAGGACCACGTGATCCTCGACTCCCAGGTGGCCGCCACCTCCGGGGCACCTGCAAGCGGGACTCGCTCGGTGAGGACAGATGGCCCACCAGCACCTACGTCCGGTACTGCGCGCTCCTGGACCGCTGAGCCCACGAGGAGAGCAGGCTGCTCGGTCGCCGCTTCGGCGTCGACGAGATCGAGCGCTGGCTGTTCAGACCCTGGTCCGCGAACCGAACACGCCGCGGCGACGCCTGTTCCGAAGCTCAAAGCCGTTGACGCCGGTCTCGAAGAAATGCCACGGGGCTGAGAAGCACGTACCGGATATGGACTGAGACACACCAGAGATCTGCTGGTCAGCGCTGTTCTCTATGTCGCGAGCCGCGAGATCCTACAGCGAGACATCGCGGTCGGACCAAGAAAGGGCCTGCGCACAACGGGGCCAGTGCTGATAGTTGGTGCATGGATGCGATCGAGGCCGCTCGTGCCGTCGTAGAGGAACGCCACCCCGATGCGCGCGCCGCGTTCCTGGGCGGCAGCGTCGTGACAGGCCGCCGCACGGCGACGTCGGACCTCGACATCGTGGTCCTGCTCCACGGAGCCCCAGCCCCGTACCGGGCGAGCCTCCAGTACGCCGACTGGCCGGTGGAGATGTTCGTGCACACCGAAGCGACGTGGCACGCCTACGTCGAACGGGAAGTACGCAAGCGCCGGTCACCGCTGCTGTGGATGTGTGCCGACGGGCTGCTGCTCTTCGACACCGACGGACTCGGAGCGCGTCTCGCCGCACAGGCCCGGAAGCTGACCGCCGCAGGACCACCCCCGGTGTCGGCGGAAGAGATCGACGACCGCCGCTACGCGATCACCGACCTCCTGGACGACCTCGCGGGAAGCGACGACCAGAGCGAGCGCCTGTTCATCGCGACCGAACTGGTCCGTCGGACCGGTGAGCTGGCGCTGGCAATTGCCGGATCTTGGAGTGGCGGCGGGAAGTGGCTGGCACGCCGTGTTGAGACAACCGCGCCAGGGCTCAGCACACGCCTCCACCACGGCCTACAGGAGGTACTGGGCGAGAGAGCAGAGCCCCTCATCACGGTCGTGGACGAGGTGCTCGGGCAGGCCGGCGGCCGATTGTGGGCCGGCTATAGGCGTGCTGGAGCTCCCTGAACGATCTCGCCTGCGGACGTGAAGCAGTTCCGCAGCGGAGGCCCGGGCCGCCTGTCGCGAACGCCAGCTGTCAGGAAGGGAGGGCCGCGTCGAGGTACGCCCGCACAGGCCCGAACACCCCATGCGGCACGTAGCGAGGCATCTCGCCATGAGTCACCCACGCAAGATCGGCCAGTTCGTCGGGGGCTGCGATATGCGCTGTGCCGCTCAGTACCTCACAAGCGATGTACGACATCAGCCGACCCGTTTCTGGGTGGACACGCTCACCGAGCCGCTTCACAGCCGCCACGGCCAAGCCCGTCTCCTCCCGTGTCTCACGGACGGCAGCGTCTTCACGTGTCTCACCAGGTTCGACCTTGCCGGCCGGGAACTGCCAGCACAGCGAACCCTCGCTGACACGGCGCCGCACCATCAGTACCCGTCTCTCGTGAACGATGATGGCCGCGGCTACGCCCGCCTGCTTCTCAGTAGTCTGCTGCAACGCCTGATCCTCCAGGTTCAGATCATTTGGCGGAAAGCAACGCGCGAGTCTCCTCGGCGCACCCCCACCGCAGTGTGACGCCGGCGCCTCCGTGGCCGTAGTTGTGTGTGCACGACCACGGTGCCGTACTCCCACACCTCTTCCTCCACACGGACCGTGGCGCGGGTCGGCAGAGCGCCGACCCGGTGATTCAGGACGCGAGCCTGGGCAAGGCGGGGCTCGACCTCGGCACAGCGGGCGAAGATGCCAGCCGCCGCCCTGTCGTCAGGGCCCAGATCGCCCTCGCCGTCGATCGCTGCGCCGCCCAGGACGACGGTGTCGCCGTGGGGGTAAAAGCACAGCAGGTCCGGCGAGAGGCCGGTGTCCTCGGCTGCCTTGCGGCATCACTTTGAGCAACAAGCGGCCACCGGCTGCGGAGATCCAGCCACTTTGCGCCTCGCAATGGCCACATGCCCTTACCCCGCCAGTCGGCGGGAGCCGCGATCGCCGGGGCTTCCACGCGAGCCGTCGGCGTGCACGCGCACCGCGCCAGTACGGGTGGAAGTGCAGCTGGGCGGACAGGCGGTACAGGCGCCGTCGCAGGAGGGCCGTGTCCCGGGGGCCGGCCGCCAGCCGCCGGTAGGTGGCGGCCGGCCCCCGGGACACGGATCCGGCAAGGTCCGACTCGCGCAGGAGCAAGCCGCCGGTGTGAGCGTCAGTCGCGCCAAGCACAATGCGGCCATGAGTTATGACCTGGCCGTTTGGGAAGGTGTTCGCCCACATCACAACCACGTTTGACTTCACCGTCACGTTGATCTGATACGCCCCGACACCGAGCAACCCTCACCGAAGAGGAAAATTACGTGTATCCATTGGAGGAACTTGCCGAGCGGGTCATCCGCGACCTATCGATCGGCATTACCGTCAAGCCTCTGATTACTTTTATTAATTCAGAGGAAGGGGACTTCGTCGACATTCTCGTCCGGGATGAAGCGGGTATAGGGATCGGCTTCAGGGTGGACTCCTCAGAAGCCGAGGAGCGCATTCTTTACGAAATGGCATACAGAATCCCAGACGCGTATGTCGAACTCTACGCCGTGGGGCTTCCTGTGGTGCCAGGAACAGAGCGACCCGCTGTTCCCAGAATTGCGGCAAATACGGTCCTATGGGAAGACCCCGGCGCCTCTGGATGGTCCTGCCAGGTTGGGGAGTACAGGCACACTTTGGAGAATCCGCACGACGGTCGTGAGTAGTTCGGTGAAATCACTCCGCTGTGCGCGTTCCCCCACTACACGGGCACCAGCACGAGTACCACGACATGACCTTCATGGGAGGGGATAGCCATCTGGCCGTTTCCTCCCTCCCGCTGTTTCAGACGCCGTCCTGGCTTCGCTCACTTCTCAGAGCAGCGATTGTCCATGTACTCGGGAGGCAGTGGGAGATGAGTCGGCTTGCGGATGTTCAAGAGAAATAACGGCGCCTGACACCCTCATGCGAACGGACGTCCGTCGCATGGGTCGGCGGAGTGTTAGCGGTGCTGTCCGTTTCGCCATAGGACATGAACAACACGGATCACCGCAAGAATTCCAGCAACCCAAGCCCCGGCGACCAGTAGGAACTTCTCAACCGCAGGAGGAAGGTGCCAGACAGTGGCCGGCCCGGCGATCGTCGCGAACACGACGGCGCCGAGGAAGCATGCGCTCAGCAGCGCATAACCGATCTCAACCGGGATCTCGTCCCGTTCGGCCTGGCTCCGCCGTCTCGTCGTCATAGCTGAAGAATCGCACTCGAGCCGGCCGGTATTCCTGAGGTCAGCCAGCCTTGGCTGGTGCTTCGGCTCGGGCCCTGGTCCTGGCGAGGCGGTAGGAGTCGGTTCAGGCAACTTTCCGTGGGTGGGGGTCGTCCAGCTCCTTCCTGCGTCATGACTCTCATCCGTCTGATTGGCGGGCGCCCCCGGCTGCGTAGGCGGCCCTGACGGCTCCTGGGGCCCGCCGTTCGGCCGCGAATGAGCTGACCCCGAGGAGGCGTCGGAGAGCCGCAGGGGCATCCGGGCACAGCGGTCGAGGAGAGCCGCGCCTCGGCCGGCTCCGGAGGGAAGCCCGATGTTGCGTAGCCGACGAGTGAGTTGTCGGCTTGTCATGAGTGCCGTCGCCTGAAGGGGCGGCTGTCGGCTCTTGCGCTGATCATCATCGACTATCTGCAGCTGGTGGCCGCTGGCGGCAGGCGCCGTTCCGATGTCCGTGAGCAGGAAGTCGCAGACATCTCCGGGAGTCCGAAGCTCCTGGCCAAGCAGCTGCACCTGCCGATCGTGGTTCTGTCACAGCTCAACCGAGGACCCGAGCAGCTCACGGACAAGAAGCCGCAGGTCTCCGACCTCCGCGAATCCGGATCCATCGAGCAGGACGCTGACATGGTCATCCTGCTGTATCGGGATGATGCATACGAGAAGGAGAGCCCTCATGCTGGGGAGGCTGACCTGATCGTCGGCAAGCAACGCAACGGGCCCCACAGCGACGATCACAGTGGCCGCACAACTGCACTATTCACGCTTCGTAGACATGGCGCAGACCTGAGGGGGGCGTTGCAGGGCCTCCGATTTCGTGGCGCAGTCTCAGCTGCGATGGCACAGCGGTGGCACTGATGCGCCGTTGAGAGACTCCCCTGGCAGCCACAGCCTCTACCAATTGTCAGCGGTGCCGGCGACCGCTGGTCCGCACCGGCTGGAAGCCCGGCAAGCACCAAGGCGATGGCTTCTTCTGCTCCGTCGGCTTCACCGATCACGATCCTGCGGGACGGTCCGCAGGCCCGGTATCGCCCATCGCTCAGCGGATCGATGAACGGCACACCCCACATCCGCCCCCATCAGTCGCCATCGCGTTCAAGTCATCAGTAGCGAACAGATGAGCGCCTCCTCAAGGGGGGTCGCCTTTCCGTGAATCGGCTTGTGACCAGCTCTGCTGGCGAGCGATGTGAGCGCCGAGGACGGGCGAGTTCACTCCTGTGGCAGGACGGGTCTCGGTCACGTCGTGGGATTGGTGTCACGTGCATGACGTGCGGTTCTTATGGTGTGACGGATCGTGAGTTGAGGGTGGGGTTCATGGGGGGCTCAGGCGTCCTGTGAAGTGCTCTGGGGAGGGCGCGTGGAATCGCGGGGCGGGTTACTTCGTGCAGCAAGAAACGGCCGACGCAGGCTGGTGACGGCAAGTGTGCTCGTCCTTGCGCTGGTCGCCGGGACGGTGTCGGCCCAGGCGGAGCCACCCAAGCCCGCATCTGCGAGGTCCGCCGCTGCGAAGCCAACGCCGCCGCACAAGGCGAGCGGGTCGACTGCGGCGAGAGCGGGCGCGGCTGCCGCTGGGCCCACAACCAACAATGCGGTCTATGCCTACGATGCGGCAGGGCGTCTCGTCGGTGTGACCGACCCCAGCGGTGAGACGGCCCGTTACCGCTACGACCGGGCCGGCAACCGGCTCGGCATCGACCGGTTCGCCTCCAGCACCCTGTCGGTGCTCTCGGTGGTACCTGTACGTGCGGCGCCTGGCGCCAAGGTCACCCTGTCCGGCACCGGCTTCAGCACTACGGCCGCGAATAACAAGGTGACCTTCGGCGGGAAGACGGCCACCGTCACATCGGCTTCCGCCACCCGCCTCGTGGTGACCGTCCCGACAGGCGCGAACAGCGGCAAGGTCGCGGTGACCGTGGGCGGTTCGACAGCCGAGGCGGGCGAGTCATTCACCGTCGCTTCTTCCGGCCCTGCCATCACGAAGATCGATCCGGTCTCGGGCGTGCCCGGTACCGAGGTCACCCTGACAGGCTCAGGGTTCGCCTCGGCCACCACCGACAACGTGGTGCGGTTCAACGGCCTCGTCGCCGAAGTCAAGGACCAGACCAGCACCTCGCTGACGGTTGCCGTGCCCCCCAAAGCCCGGACGGGACGCGTGGAGCTGGACACTCCCGACGGCTCGTCGGCCGCGCCCGACGACTTCACCGTGACGCAGGACGCGTCGGAGGCATTGTTCGATTCGACGATGCGTGCCTCGGTCACCGACTCGGACCCGTCGCAGGTAACGGTGGTGAACGCCCAGCACAAGGCGCGGATCCTCTTCGACGCCGACCAGGGGGATGCGATCGGGTTCGGCCTGCAGGGCGCGACGTTCTCCGGTCAGGTCGACATCAGCCTTGTCTCCCCGCAGGGAACGACTGTCGCCTCGAGTCATTTCGGCGGTGTGTCGGCGGACTGGGAGCTGGAGGATCTGCCGGAGTCGGGCACGTACCAGTTCGTCATCGCCCCACGGAATTCCGATACCGGATCGGTGGCGGTGATGGTGTCCCATCCCGCCGGCGGGTCGCTGGCCTTCGACGGGCCCACGGTGACCACCGGCCTGCCCCGCATAGGGCAGGACGGCCACTGGACGTTCACCGCCACCAAGGGCGACAGCCTGAGCCTGGCCGTCGACGCCAAGGCGATGACCAGCTATGTGCGCTGCTACGTGTATCTGCCGGACGGCTCGCAGTTGGACTACGTGCCCGTCCCGAACGGCGACAGCAATTCGCTGGATCTCGATGCGCTGTCGCAGACGGGGCAGTACACGCTGCGCTGCGACCCCGATGCCGGCGGGACGGGCACCGTGAAGGTGACCGTTTCCCACTATGCCCAGGGCGTCACCCTCGACCCCACGGCCGCGTCGACCACATTGAACCTGGCCCGGCCCGGTCAGGACGGGGTGGCCGCCTTCACTGCCAAGGCCGGCGACTACCTGAGCCTTGGAGCCAGTGGGACCACCATCCCGTCGTATGCGGCCGTTACGGTCAACGGGCCTGACGGCAAATACCTCACCAGCTTCACCACGGCCCCGGGGCGCGATGACGGCTGGGACAGTCCGGCCCTGACCGCGGCCGGCACCTACACCGTCCGCGTCGCCGGCCAGAAGCTGGACACCGGCAAAGTCGTCCTGACCCTGTCCAAGCCCACCGACATCGGAACGCTGTCCCGGGGCGGATCCGCCGTCAAGGCAACCGTGGCGCGGGCCGGGCAGAACGTCCATGCCTCGTTCACCGCGCAGAAGGGCGACAGTCTCTCCCTGGGGCTGGCCTCCAACACGTTCACCAAGAGCCTGTCCGTGAGCGTGCTGGCCCCCTCCGGCACGACCGTCGTCGACGACCGCTTCGTCTCTGCCGGGGCCTCCGGCACGATCGCGCTGGCGAATCTTCCCGAAGCCGGGACCTACAAGGTGCTGATCGACCCCAGCAACGCGGGCACCGGCAGCGTTTCTCTCACCCTGAAGACAGCAGCGGCGGCCGCCAAGGCCCATGCGCCTGCACTCACCGCCGATGTGCCGCGCTACTCGCTGAACGGCGTGTGCCTGCTCCTTCGCTTCGCCCTGCCGATTCCAGACTCGGTGAAGGTCCGCGCCGACAAGTGCAGCGCCCTGGAAAAGCAGGAGAAGGCGAAGGCAGAGAAGGCCAAGAAAGCCGCGGGCATCGTGCCCACGGGACCGGACGCCTGGCAGCCGAGCACGGCGAACCTGAAGGGCAGGGACTGGATCACCGGCCGCGGCGCGGCCCCGAAGGCCCCGGCCAGCCTGCGCGCCCCGCCCGGCAGCACTGCCGTGACCGGCCACGTTCTCAAACTGGACGGCACACCACTGGCCAAGGTCACCATCCGCGTCGGCGCCAAGAGCGTCCGCACCGACAGCCACGGCCGCTTCGTCCTGGCAGGCATCAGCGCCCGCGCCAAGACCCTCGTCGTGGACGGGGCGAGCGCGAACACGAAGAAGCGCACCTACGGCCGCTACAACATCCGCGTCCACCCGGTGAAGGACCGCAGTACCGACCTGGGCTTCCCCGTGTGGATGACACCGCTGGACACCAGGCACACCGTCACCTTCGACGCCCCCGCGAAGAGCGACATCACCCTCACCACCCCGCAGATCCCCGGCCTCGAGGTACGCATTCCCAAGGGCTCGGTCGTGCGCGACGAACACGGCAGGACCGTGACCGAGCTGGGCATCACGGCCATCCCCGTCGACCGGCCCCCGTTCCCGCTGCCCAAGAACAGCGCCGTGCCCGTCTTCTTCACCGTGCAGCCGGGCGGCACCTATATCTTCCCCAAGGGCGCTCAGGTCATCTATCCGAACTACACCCACGAAGCCCCGGGCACCCGGGTGGACTTCCTCGCCTACGACCCGGCAGGCAAGGGCTGGCACACCTACGGGCACGGAACCGTCACCCGTGACGGCAAGCAGGTCGTCCCCGACAAGAAGACGCGGATCTGGGCCTTCAACGGGGCCATGCTGAGCATCTCCGACGTCATCCCGTTCGACGTCTCCGCCATCGCCGACCTGTTCGACTGGCTTTCCGGGGACCCGGTCGATCTGCAGACCGGTCTGCTCACCGATTCCCGCACCGACCTGGCGGTGGCCGACCCGCTCGGGTCGGCCGAGGTCACCCGCTCCTACTGGCAGGGCGACAGCCGCTCCCGCGCCTTCGGTGTCGGACGGGACCTGTCGTACAACCTGTACCTGCACTCCAAGCATCTCTACACCGAGGTCGACCTGTACTTGCCGGGCGGCAAGAAGATCCACTTCGTGCGCACGTCGGCCGGTTCGAGCTACAGCGACGCGGTCTTCGAACCCGACGGCACTCCGACCGCCCTGAACGGCTCCAAGATCACCGAGGAGTCAGGCGCCTGGCACCTGCGCCTGCGGGACGGCACCGACTACATCTTCCCCTGGTACGGGCCCCTGCAGGAGATCCGTGACCGGCACGGCAACGCGCTGCGCCTGACCCGCTCCAACGGCACCAAGGGCGACATCACCACCATCACCAGCCCCGGCGGCCGCTGGATCTCCCTCAGCTACGACGACCAGCACCGCGTGACCAAGGCACGGGACAACACCGGCCGCAGCACCTCCTACACCTACGACAGTGCGGGGCGGCTGGAGAAGGTCACCGATCCGGCCGGGAAGGTGAGCTCCTACACCTACGACGGCGCCTCCAACCGCATCGCCACGGCCACAGACGCCCGCGGCATCGTCTACATGACCAACAGCTACGACGCAGGCAGCCGGGTCAAGAAGCAGACGCTGACCGAGGGCCAGGAGTTCTCCTTCGCCTACACCCAGACCGGAACCGGGCAGATCACCGCCACGGACGTGACCCAGCCCGGCGGAGCGGTCCGCCGTGTGGAGTTCGACCTCTCCGGCTTCGGCATCAACGACACCCAGGCCTACGGAACATCGCTGGCCCGCAAGACCGTCTACGAACGCGGCACGAACCACCGCGTCTCCGCTGTCGTGGACCCCTACGGGCGCCGCACCGAGCTCTCCTACGACGCAGGCGGGCACGTCACATCCGCCACGGAACTGGCCGGCACGGCCAAGGCCCGTCAGACCGGGACCACGGCCTTCGACGGACCCTACGACCAGCCCTCCAAGTCCACCGACGCCCTGGGCAACCTCACCAGCTTCACCTACGACGGACGCGACCTGCAGACGGCCACCGACCCCGAGGGCCGCAAGACCGCCTTCGCCTACGAGCCGGACGGCCAGGTCAAGACCGTCACCGACAACGCCAACGCCGTCACCGAGTACTCCTACCGCCACGGCGACCTGGCAGCGGTCAAGGACAGCGAAGGCCGCACCACCACGCAGTTCACCGACGCCGCCGGACGCATCAGCGCCCTGACGGACGAAGCGGGCTCACGGACAACCGTCTCCTACGACAAGCTCAACCAGAGCCGTGAGGTCACCGACCCGCTGGGCAGCACCACCGCGCTCGACTACGACGCCAACGGCAACCTCACCACCCTCACCGACGCCCGCGACAACACCACCACCTGGACCTACGACGCCGCCGACCGCGCGAAAACGGCAACCGACCCGCTCGGCGCACAGGCGTCCTTCGAGTACGACGCCGCCGGCCATCTGAAGAAGGCCACCAGCAGATCGGATCAAGCCGCCACAGCCGAGTACGACCTGCTCGGCCGCCCCACGGCCGCCAAGTACGGCGTCAATGCCGTTGGCCAGGCCGAATCCACCGTCACCTACGGCTACGACGGCAACGACCGGCTCAAACAGATCACCGACAGCCAGGCCGGCAACCAGAGCTTCACCTACGACGACTACGACCGCCTGACCACCACCACTGGCCCCACCGGCGCCGTCGGCTACACCTACGACAACGCCGACCGCCGCACAACGATGACCGCGGCCGCAACGACCACGTCCTACGGCTACGACAAATCCAGCATCCTCACCTCGGTCAAGACCGGCACCCAGGACGTCGCCTTCAAGCTGGACGCCGCCGGCCGGGAAAAGACCGCCTCCCTGCCCGGAGGGATCACCCGCACCACGGGCTACGACACCACGGGCATGACCAAGTCCATCGCCTACGCCCAAGGCACCAAAACCATCGGCGACCTGAGCTACACGAGGGACGACCGCACCCTGCAGACAGGCCTGACCGGCTCCCTGGCCAAGGTGGCGCTCCCTGCCGCCGAGAGCGGGACGCAGTTCGGCAAAGACAACCGCATCACCACCTACGGCGGCCGCGACTTCACTTATGACGCCGACGGCCAGCTCAAGAACGACGGACTGCGCACCTACACCTGGAACGCACGCGGAGAACTCACCGGCCTGACCAAGGCAGGCACCGCCTCGACGTTCGGCTACGACCCCCTCGGCGAGCGGCTTTCCAAAACAACCGGTGGCGCCACGAACCGTTTCCTGACCGACGGCACCAACCCGCTGGTCGAACAGGACGCATCGGGAACGGCGAAGGCAACAGTGGCCACCTCAGGGCTGGACGAGTTCCTGACCCGCACCGAAGGCGGCAAGACCCAGGTCTATCTCACCGATGCGCTCGGCACCGTCGTCGGACTCGCCAACAGCGACGGCACCGTCGCCACCACGTACACCTACGACCCCAACGGCACCCCCACCGCCTCCGGCACCGCCTCCTCCAACCCATACACCTTCACCGGACGCGAAAACGACGGCACCGGCCTGCTGTACTACCGCAACCGCTACTACGACACCCAGACCGGCCGCTTCATCTCCCAAGACCCCGTCGGCCAGGCCGGCGGAACCAACCTCTACCAGTACGCCCTGTCCTCCCCCACGACATACACCGACCCCACGGGCAACAACCCCATGATCGCCGCCTGCGTCGTCGGCGGACTCATGGACGGCGGCCTGGACTGGCTCACCCAACGCCTCTCCGGCCGCAAGGTCAACTGGGGCCAGGTCGGCACAGCAGCCGCCACCGGCTGCCTGTCCGGCATGCTCGGCGAAGGCCTCGGCGCCTTCCTCGACGCACGAGCAGGCACCAAACTCGGCCGGTGCGCCCTGCCCAACAGCTTCACCGCCGACACCCCCGTCCTGATGGCCGACGGCACCCGCAAACCCATCAAGGATGTCGAGATCGGTGACGAGGTCACCGCCACCGACCCCTCAAGCGGCGAAACCGGGCCCCGCACAGTCACTGCCCTGATCAAGGGCAGCGGAGACAAACAACTCGTCGACATAACCCTCGACACCGACGACCCCAGCAGCACCAAGACCGATACCGTCACCGCCACCGACGGCCACCCCTTCTGGGTACCCAAACTGCACCAGTGGGTCGACGCAGGCCACCTCCAAACCGGGCAATGGCTACAGACCAGCAGCGGCACCTGGATCCAGATCGCCGCTGTCCGGCACTACCGCGCTCGGACCACGGTCTACAACCTCACCGTCAACGACCAGCACACGTACTATGTGCTGGCAGGGGCCACGCCGGTACTCGTCCACAATTCCGGAGGGTGCGGATGGGCGACACGTCAAGAGACGGCTGGTGATGTTGCCCAGAAATACACGCCGGGCGAGTCAACTCGGGATCCTGCATCGCAGTGGTATCACGAGGAATTGAGCGACCAGGAGCTTCTGGACTCGATCAATAAGGCCGCGGAAGGGGATGGGATAGCCGTCTCACGCGGGGGAATCATCCTTGGAGGGCATCATCGGTGGGATGAACTCCAAAGGAGAATACAGGACGGGCGTATCGACCCAGACACGCCAATCCGTATCGACGTTTTGGGTGAGGACTGATGCTCCGATGTCTGTGATTCGTGCGACTGACTCAGACTTCCGTGTGTGTCAGATCAGCTTCGATACGCTGCTCGATATCCAACTGGAGGCGGAGGAGCGAGGCTGGGCGACTCGGTGGACCTCGGTGGATGCACTCCGCAGCCAGGTCAAGGAAGGAAGCGTCGTCCTTCAGTCGCTGATGCGTGAAGAGAGAGGGAGAGTTGTGCGCGCCTACCGATGCCTTCTCCTGTTCTCGACCGTGGATGACGGAGTTGCTGGGGGAGTTGCCACGATCGATATTGATCCGGCGAGGTACGAATCGTTGGAGCGGCTTGATCGAGACCCGGATGTCCGGAAGGCTCTGGTTCGAATGTTCTCCCTTGCAATGGGAGGGATTTCAATGGTCTCGAAGAAGTAGTGGACTCTCCTGATCTGTGGGTAGATTTGCGGTAGCGGCGATTGGAATGACGGCTTCTTGGTGACTGCTCAGGAGGCCGTCGTTCAGAGAGGGAATTCGCACCCTGCCGAGGCGTACAGAATCGGGCTAATTCGCGCATCGACGAGATCAGTAATCGCAGAACAATGAACGAAGAGGGGTCTGCCGGAGAGATACTTCCGGCAGACCCCTCTGAGTTGGTTGACGGCAACGCTGACGGCAACGTCAGCGGACGACGGCCGCGCTGGGTGGGTCGTGGAGGCGTCGTCGGTCAGGCCGAGTGCATCGCCCAGGGTGTCGATGGCTTGGCGTTGCAGGCGGAGTGGACGTGAGCGTAAACGCCGGCGGTGACGCCGATGTGGGCGTGGCCGAGGAGTTCCTTGATGACGACGAGGTCGATGCCCTGTTCCAGAGCAGGGTGGCGGTCGAGTGCCGGAGATCGTGGAAGCGGATCGTCCGGAGTCCCGCGCTGTGGAGGAGGCGGCGGAAGCAGCGGAATTGAATGGTACGGAAGGAATCTCTACAATGATCGAACCTTCCGTACCACTCAACTGGAAGTCGCATTCGACCAGTGAGGTTCCCGTGTCTTCGTCGATGGAATCCGGAACCCGTAGTAGGTAGATGGGTAAGTGGGGCTACAAACCGTTCGAGAATGAAACGGCCACTGACTTTTCTGGCGATCTTGACGAGGCGCCCGGGTCGGAGCGCCTTGAGCTACTGCGGGCTGGCGCGCAAGCAGCCAGGAAACTTGTACAGGCGACAGCTGGCGGGGCGGAACGATGAGCGTCAGGCAGGGAGAGCAATAAATGGATGCCGTCTTGAACAACCCGTTGACGAAGTGGAGCAGGCGCAGAGTCCTGCGCACGTCCGCTGTGGCCGCGGCAGGGGCCGGCGGACTGGCAGCGGTCGGTGCCGTTGCCCTGCATACCAAGTCTCATGACCACGATGAAACTCCTGCCCATCTGCGAGGAGCAGCTCCGTGGCCCTACGCGCAGGTCATCTCCCTTGACCTTGCAGCAGGCAGCGAGCACCGCGATGCTGCATTACGCACGGCACATCGCGCTGTCGCCGCCATCGACGGAGGCAACATATCTGCCTGGCTTGCGCTGGGCGCAGGCTGCCTTGCCGCAGGGGCCGAGGCTCCGCGGTACCTTAAGGTGATGCCGTCCTACACGGGCGACGTACTGGATCCCTCGCAGTCGCACGGAAATCTCCTGGTTCAGGTAACCGGCACCTCGGCCGAAGCTGTCCAAAAGGCAGCCATGCAAGCGCTGCGCTCGCTGCCGCATTGGAAGATGCGCTGGCGTCTTTCGGGTGACCGTCCGGACAACCGAACCGAAGCCGGTAGAGGACTCGCCCGCAACCCATTCCACTTCACCGAGGGGTACGGAAACCCCGCTACTCCAGAAGAGGTCGCCGAGCGTGCAACGGTCAAGCCTGGACAAGGCGAGCCGGCATGGGCAGTCGGAGGAAGCTATCAGGTGATACGGATCATCAGGCTCGCAACAGACTTCTGGGACCGTGACACCGTCTCTGAACAGGAGCGCATCATCGGCCGTCGCACAGATGGGCGTTGGCTGGACGGCACCCCCAGCAGCGAGCGGGCAGTCTTTGCCGCCGATCCGCACGGCAAGACCACACCGTTGGATTCCCACGTACGCATGGCAGCGCCCGACCGCCGCATCCCGCCTCCCCTGGTCCGACGCAGCTACAACTACCACCACACCGCTGACGATCAGGGGCTGATCTTCTCCTGCTTCCAGCGCGACCTGAAGCAAGGGTTCGAGACGGTCCAGAAGAGGCTGCAGGGCGAAGCCATGGCCAAGTACACCCTCACAACCGGCGGCGGATACTTCTTCGTCCCTCCATCCGGCGATGCCTGGCTCCACGCGATGACGTGAGCACGCTCTGGACCAAAGTCCTCACGCACCAGCCGCGACCGGCCTCTCGAGCCGCGGCACCTCACGGTGGCTGTCAGAAGCAGGCACCCTCGCGGGGGCTGGGGTTCACGTCGGCGTGAGCGCCAGGTGCGCACTTCCAGGTGGCTGGTCTGAGCATCGGCGCGGATACGGCTGGTCCCGACCAGCCATTAGTGCAGCGCTGTGGTGACGTCTCCGCCGGCGGCGTCGACGCGGCGGGCGCCGATCGCTCGTCTGCGGAAACACAGACCAGCCGGTTGAGCGGAAGACCGGAGACGTCGCGGGCCCGCCCAATCGGCGACCGGGGGCGGACAGCGCCACTCCGGCAAGCAGACTGACGGAGCGCAACGAACTGGCGCGCACGTGACCTCCCGGAAGGATGACGAAGCGGGCTGTCCCGCTCATGTGACGCGGCTGACCCATGAAGGGTTCACCGGTTGCGGCCGCTGGACGGGGCGCGCAGTCAATAGGCGTGCACGCCGCGCTGGTTCAGCACCGTCTACACCCTCGTGAAGTAGTTCCGGTAGGTGCCACGGGAGGAGGAGCTGCACGTCGTCGTCGCTGCCGCCGGAGAGAAGACCCAGGGCCGTCTTTCCGTGGAGCAACGGCCCTCCGCTGCCGCCGCCCAGAGCGCAGAGTTCGACTCGTACATGCCGTACAGCGTCTTGCTGGCGATGTTGACGGTCGCCCAGGGCGGTTGCGGCGACCGTGACCAAGACCGCGGCGGAGACGACCGGTAAGCCCGCAACGCAGCCGTCCTCGACATCGGAATGTGTTCAAGGGGACCGGAATAGCCGTGTTTGCGTTGCGAAGGCGGATACGGCGAGGGGACTCCAGCCGGTAACAGGAGTCCCCTCTTCACCCCAGTCATGGATTGCCGCGCCCAGGAAGGAGAGGACGGCGATTTCGAGTGACGGGGTTCCGCTTGCCAGCTCACCACCGACCGACCTCCCTGCGCAAGATCCTCCACGCTTCGGAAGCATTCCGAACACCGAATGAGCAGCTCACAGAGGGTCAACGGAACGGACAGACGGGCTCGACGATGCCGGCCGACCGTCCTCCGCAGCCCGTTCCCGGTCTCGTCCTGATGGCATCCGAAGCCCGACAGCCGAAGCAATCCGCGCGCTCGGGCGAGATCGCAAATCGAACGGAAAGCGAGATCGACCGTTCTTTATCTGACGGCCTGTTCGGGTTTCTTTCAATCACGGTGAAGGGGTTGCCGCGAGCCCGAGCGACGCCGTTATCTGGGTGACGACCGCATCACGGCCGGTAACCGGATGTGGAGCCAACATCCCTGGCGGATCCCCGCCGCGCCCAGGAAGGCAGAACCCCATGTCAGTACGCGCTACGCGATGGCGGCGCCGGCAGGCGACGTCACCGGAACATGCCCTGTGCGGAGCGAGTCTCACGCCCGGGAACCGGATCACCATCTTCACGGTGATCGTGGTGGTGGTGCTTGTCTTCGTGAGCATCGGGCACTCCGTCAGCGACGCCCTCGGGCTGGTCATGGCGGCAGGAGCCGCAGCCACACAGATCGGCTTCTTGCTGAGCAGGCAGAGCCCGGCCGCCGACGCCCCGGGAGGCATGTGATGACGCAGCCGGAGGACGGGCAGGCCACGCGAAGAGGTCACGGAATGTGGCCCGACCTGCGAGAGGTACGCACGCAGAAGCAGTTCCGCGACGCACTGGGCGAGTTACGCCTGAGCCGGGGCAGCTCGCTCAAGAAGCTGGAGGAGGCCAGTGACGACGGCTCCGGTCGGAGGTTGGCGTCCGCCACTGTCTCCACCACGCTGAACAAGGACGCGCTGCCGAGCAGAGAGTTCGTGATCAGGTTCCTGCGTGCCTGTGGTCTGGGCGATACGGAACTTCAACCGTGGCTGACGTGCTGGGAAGCACTGAAGCGGGACGAGACGGCACCCGCCAAGGTGACGCCGCCGGACGACGCGGGCCCACCCAGTTCCCCAGATGGAGAAGCACCTGAAGACCTGGTCCCGCACGGGAACACGGAGATTGGCACGCCGACAGGATCAGTCCCGGACAGACACACGGAGACGAGCGCGCCCAGGGACCCCGTCCCGGACGGACACACCAAGACAGACACGCCCGAAGACGCGGTGCCGGACGAGGCCGGCCAGGCCGTGCCTCCCGCCGGGCCCGGCACCCGGCAGGTGCGCCCTGCGGGCGGGCGCCGAAGGCTGCGCACAGGTGTGGTCGCCGGCATCGTCGTTGCCGCTCTCGCCATCGGCGCGGGGGCGTGGCAGCTGCATCAGCAGCGCGTGCACGACCAGCGCGTGCACCGTCAGGTGCAGGCCAGGGAACGGTTCAAGAAGCAGCACTGCGGCACCATGAACCCGCACCTGCTCACCAGGGCCGGCGGCGAGTGCACGGGCATCACCGACGGCAGTGACGGCACGGCCGTCTTCGGCAGGAATCTGAAGCCGGTCATGACGGCCATCGCCGCGGAGAACCACGCCGTGACCGAGGGCGGTGACTATGTGACGGTGGCGTTCCTGACCCCGCTGACATCAACCAGCGCTAACAACCTGACGGTCGGCCAGTACGTCGCCGAGCTCGAAGGCGCCTACACCGCCGTCGAGGAGGAGAACGACAAGAACAGCCGCCCCAAGATCCGGCTGGTCGTGGGCAATCTCGGGAGTGCCGAGACCCAGTGGGATCACGCTGTCGGCGAGCTCACCGCAATGAAGAAGAGCGGTCGGTTGGTGGCGGTCGCCGGCCTGGGACTGAGCCAGCAGGAGACCGTCGACGCCGCCCGGGAGCTGAGCAAGGCCGATCTGCCGATGGTGGGTGACCTGATCACCGCCGACGGGCTCGACGCCACCGGCGCGGTCGACGCAAAGGGCCCGATCAACGGTCTGGCCCGCGTCGCCCTCACCAACACCGACCAGCTCGAAGCCATCAGCAAGGAACTCGGCCCCGCCCAGCGCACCGCGGCCCTGGTCAGCACGTCAGTGACGCCCAACGGAACCAAGGACCTCTACACCGAGTCCCTCAACCGCGGCTTCCATACCGTCAAAGGCCTGAAGAAGTACCTCGACAGCACCTCCGACTTCGCCTTCGACCCCCGCGGCGGGCCCGGCGCCATCCTGCCCACCATCAGCCAGAACCTCTGCAACACCGGCAAGACGGTCGACACCGTCTACTACGCCGCCCGGGTCAAGTATCTGCCCGACTTCCTCGACGCCCTGGCCAGCAGGAGCTGCCACACCCAGCCCATCACCGTCATCACCGGCTCCGACGCGGCAGCCCTCGACCCCAACACGGAAGCCCTCCACGACAACGACGCACCGATCACGGTCCTGTACGCGTCCTTCCCCAGCCCCGCCCAGTTCCACAGTCACGACAACCTCGACCACGGCCTCTACGACGCCTTCGCGAAGGACTTCACAGCACCCCACCATGGCCAGCGGTTCCCGCAGGAACACCTCACCGGCAGCTACTGGTCCCTCGTCGCCCACGACGCCGTCCTCACCGCCTCAACGGCCCTGCACAACGCCGCCGCCAACAGCGACGGGCCGCCCAGCCTGCCGAACCGGTACGCCGTCAGGAACGAGCTCTACGCACTGCGCAACAACGCCATAGCCGGAGCAAGCGGCCACTTCGGGATCGACAGCAGAGGAGACCGCACCAACACCGGCACCATCACCACCGTCCACGGCTTCGGCCAGCCCCAGCCCACACCCACCCGCCACGCCAACTGAACAGCTCGATGAACCGGTGGGGCAGACCCCATACAGGCCTGCCCCACCGGCGGCTGCCTGGCGTTCCGGCAGGCGCGGAGCGGCGACCGGGCATACGACGAGGCGGCGAGGCGCGCGCAGCGTGCCGCTCCGCAGACTTGCGGACGGCGGCGCACCCCGGCCGGGCAGAGTCCCGGAGAACAGTTCCCGGACCAGGACACCGCCGACACTCTGGCCGCGCTGCCGTGGTTCAGCGCCGCCCGGCCCGCCGTTGCGCTGCTGGCTGTGCCCTGCGGGTACTGGGTCGCGGAGCATCATCACTGCCTACTGGACCGAGGGCCAGAGGGGCCTGGAAGGACGCGACTGGTGTCTGAATCAGAGGGACTGAGCGGTGCTTCCGACGCACGACGCTTCGAACCCGGCGACCGCGTGAGACCGCGTGAGGAGACAGATCACCCGGAGGACCCGGTAGGCACTGTCATCGCTCGGGCATCCACCGGAGAGCTGTTGGTCGACTTTCCGCTCGCTGGGGGCGAGATGTATCTCGACGAGGAACTGGAACTCGTGCAGCCTGCGCCGCCCGGTGGGAAGCCGCCACCTTCGTAATGGCCCCGGGGCAGGTGTGAGCACGAGCCGAAGATCCTGCCAAGGCCGGCTGACTCGCTGGAAGGCGGACTCGGACCAACGGCACGCCGGGCCGAGGATAAGGTCGGCGGATGCGCCAGTTCACACATGCTGAAGCCTTGTCGAGGGTCGTGCATGAGGCACTGGGGGCGGGAGTCCACGTTGTCGCAGTGGACCGGTTGCGAGGCGGGAGCAAGAAGGGGGTCTACCGGGTTCACGTGGACGGATCACGTGCAGCAAGTGTGATCGTCTACAGCTGGGCCGAGGGCGAGAACTTCTGGCCGACTGCGGAAGGCATCGACGCGGCCAACCCGTTCTCTCCCGCCTCCGGGCTGGCCCCATTTCTGGCCGCTCAGCGAAGGCTGGACCGCCTCGGAGTCCGGGTTCCAGGGGTACTCCTGGCTGACGACAGCCGACAGCGCTACCCGGCGGATGTGGCGGTGGTTGAGGACGTTGTCGGCGGCACTCTGGAAGCGCTCCTGAGTTCGGATCCTGCACGCGCATCAGATGCCTTGAGCGAGCTGGCAGCAATGCTCGAAGTGATGCACGAGCAGCACAGTCGGCAGTACGGCAGAGTGGACGTGCTTGAACGGGGCGACAAAGCAAGTGGCGTTTCGTGCGAGCAGCTTGTGCTTGAGCGTGCCTTCGGGGATCTCGCCGAGGCGGCCGAACGCGACCCCAGGATCGGATCAGCCGCGGCCCCCTTGCACGATCGCCTGCAGGAACTGGCCACACGGGTGTCTCCGCGCGCGGAACACGGGCTGATCCACGGCGAACTCGGGCCCGACCACGTCCTGGTCGATGGTTCCGGACACCCCGTGCTCATCGACATCGAGGGTCTGATGTTTTTCGATGTGGAGTGGGAGCACGTGTTCCTGCAGCTTCGTTTCGGCGAGCAATACCCGGCTTTGTCACGCCCCGGACTCGATCCAGCACGGCTCGACCTCTTCATGCTCGCGATGCGTCTCTCCCTGGTGGCCGGCCCCCTGCGCCTCCTGGACGGCGACTTTCCACACCGCACAGTGATGCAGGAAATCGCCGACCACAATGCGAAGGAGGCGCTGGCCCTGCTGGTCCCGTAGCACCGGCGCCAGCCACATACGTCCCGCTCCTGCCGCTACCTGCCTCGACGGCCGGCCGCCCTGACACGCGTCTAGCCGTCCCACGTTCCCGAACTCGGCCATGCCGTCATCTCGCTTCGACATTCACCAACCGGCTGATCGACAACTGACCCCAGAACCTGTCGACAGTCGCTGTTCCTCGAGAGGCTCTGGTCCACTTCTTGTGGTCGCGTACACAGCGTGACGGTTGGTCGTCGTTCGATGGCGGTTGAGGTCGCCCGAAAATCGATCTGCCGGAGGGTGATGGCGTCGACAGTTCTGCGCCGTGAACAACGTGCGGCCGAAGCTGGAAGAGCTGCTGTTCGGGTCGGTGGAGAACATGTCAGTGGAGTCGGTCGACGTGGCTGACGCTGTCGTAAGCGTGGAGGCCCGGTCCACGGCCAGGCGGGCGGCCTGTCCGGGCTGCGGGTGCTGGTCGAGTCAAATACACGGCTCTTACCTGCGGTTTCCCCGTGATCTACCCACGTCGGGCAAGCTCGTCGTCATGTCGTTGCGGGTGCGCCGGTTCGTATGCGCGGAGGGCTCCTGCCCGCGTAAGACGTTTGCCGAGCAGGTGCCCGGCCTCACTCGTCGATTCGCTCGGCGGACGGAGCGGCTGCGATCGACGCTCGTCTCGGTCGGCCTCGCGCTCGCGGGTCGGGCCGACGCCCGAATGTCGGACGCCTTCGGAGTGCGTGTCAGCCGGAACACCCTGCTGAGGCTGATCACGTCGCTGCCGGATCCGCCCACCGCCACTCCCCGCGTGCTCGGCGTCGACGAATACGCTCAGCGCAAGGGCCGGATCTACGGAACCGTGCTCGTCGACGTCGAAACAGGCGCCGGAGTCGCCTGCGTCCTCGCCGTGGCCAACGGGCCACCGGTTCGCCGAACGCACTCGCGCCAAGCACGCCACCGTCCACGCCCTGCTGGCCGCCGGTCACAGCAAGCGGTCCATCGCCCGGCAGCTCGGCATGGGCCTCAACACCGTTCTCCGATTCTCCCGCGCCACCGAGCCGGAGCAGCTGTTCACCGGCCAGTGGCAAAGTCGCGCCACCAAGCTTGACGCCTACAAGCCCTACCTGGACCAGCGATGGCAGCAAGGCTGCACCAACGCCTGGAAACTGTGGGAGGAGATTAAGGCGCAGGGCTACCCAGACGGCTACGGCAACGTCCGCGCCTACGTCAGCCGGAACCTACGCGGCAAGCCCCAGCCGGTCAGCCCCCGGCCGCCATCCGCCCGCGCCGTCACCCGCTGGATCCTCACCCACTCCGACGCCCTGGCCGAGAGCGAACGGCTCCATCTCAAGGCCGTGCTGGCTAACTGCCCCGAACTGGACGCACTCGCCGAGCATGTGCGCTCCTTCGCACACATGCTCACCCAGCTGCAAGGCCACCAACTGCCGGCATGGATCGAAGCGGTAACCGCCGCCGACCTGCCCAGCCTCCAGCGATTCGCCCGGCATCTGGAGCGCGACTTCGACGCCGTCACTGCCGGACTCTCGCAGCCGTGGAACTCCGGAGTCGTCGAAGGCCATGTCAACCGGATCAAGATGCTGAAGCGCCAGATGTTCGGCCGCGCCGGCTTCGAACTCCTACGCAAGCGCGTCCTGCTCTACTCCTGAATGGGCTGCTCAGGACTCATCGTCGATCAGCCCGAAGTCTTCCGGGAACTCTTCCAGGAACTCGCGACGAGCCGGGTCGTTCTCGGCGGCTGCCATCTCCCCGACCAGCTCAATCAGTTCCCGTCGCTGATCATTAGGCAGCGTACTGACCACGTGAGCGACGCCCTCCATCACCTTGACCGCATCGTCCTGATCCATCTGCTCGTCTTCGCTGCCGTCGATGAACCACAGGACATCGACCAAAGCCTCGGCCAAAGCACGAGTCAGGGACGGGTATGAAGACGTCACGATGGTCTCCCAGCAGATCAACGGCAGAGTCCGGCCATCCCACCACACACCACTGACATCACATTCCGTGAGCCTCCACGGAAAGTGGACCAGAGCCCCTCGAGATGCACGAAGCCACTGCTCGCCTCCGTCAGGCACGCGTCTTCTCGTATCCCGTACTGCTGAACTCCTCAAGCGCCGAGTCGACCCGTCCGAATTGGCGGGTGAACGCCTCGGCGTCGAGGTCGCACAGCCGGCCGGCACGGCCACGGTTCCGCAGATGCAGCTCAAACTGTGCCGTCGCTGCTGCCCTGATCGCCTCGTACAGCTCTTCGGCTGCTGAGATCACCAGCGGGGAGGCGAGCATCTGCAACACCCGGCGCTGGTTGCGGCGATTCGTGACCCCGGCATCCGCGGTGTCCACGGCGACCGGCACCGGGGCGTCGAGTGACGCGACTGGGGATTCGATTCAGCTGCGTGACAGATCCGCCTGAATGATTTGCGTGGCCCGCAGAAAAGAACGGCAGAAACTCAGCGCCTCCCCTCGTCCCCCATCCGGCTCCGTGTCAGTAATCGAGATCCAGGTAGTCGATGTCGGTCATAGCGACATCTGAGAGTCCCATCGCGCGGGCTCCGCCGTCCTGGAAGTAGATCTCTTTGAATCCGTCGGCGATGATCTGGCGCATCTGCTGGTCACTGACACCCGCGTCGCGGGCGTCGAACAGGCGCTGCGCGTACTCCGGAGGGAGGTGCACGGTGAGGCGCCGAAAGCGTCCGTCGTCGGTCGTGCCGACCGGCGCGGTGTAGCCGAACCGAGCCCTCGTCTCCACTGTGATGCCGCCCGTAGTGGCGGCCTGCTTGCGCCGACGCTTGCGCACCTGCGGCTGCCAGCGGGCCCGCACCGCCGCCTCAATCTTCTGCTGGATGTCCTTGGGCGGGTGCTTGCGGGCACCACGCCGGTAGCGGTTGACCGAGTCGGCGGTGACGCCGAGCTCCTGAGCGACAGCCTTCGCGGACTTCAACTGCTTGAGCAGGAACCCGATCTGGCCCTTGAGCGTCTTGGGCGGCTCCCGGGTGAACGCCTCCCGGTCGGCCCGCTCAATCGCGTCCTCGATCTCTCCCACGGCTCACTCCCCTTCGTCGAGGACGGCGTCTCCGCCCTTGATGTGGCGCGCTGGATTGAGGCCCTTCTCCATGAGGTCGACCGCCCAGGCCATCTCCTGGACGCCTTCCAGCTTCGCCAGGCCCGGCGCGGGTCCGAGGCGGAAGCCGCCGGGCTGCGGCTTGCCGGAGGCCGCGTAGGGCAGGAAGTCCAGCGGCGAGGAGCCGGGGCTCGGGTAGACGACGCAGTCGGACAGTACGGCGAGCGGGTACAGGCCCGTCATCCGGGACATGTTGAGCAGCTTGCGGTGCATGTTGACTCGGGCCTTGCTGATGACCGCGGCGCGGATGTCGGGTCGCCAGGTGGGCCGCTCCAGGGCGGGCCAGCGGTCTCCGTCCTTGTAGTGACGGCCCTGCGGGCGTTCGCGCAGCTTGCCGATGCCTCCCTTGACCGTGGACTTGATGGCGGAGAGCACCGCGGCCAGCGCCGGGTCGGCCTCCTTGTAGCGCTCCATCGCCGCGAGGAACGCGTGCTCGTCCAGGTCCCGGGTGATGCCGAGTTCGGTGAGGGTGTCGACGTAAGCGTTCCTCAGGCGGTCATGCCAGGGGTCCAGGTACGCGCCGGTGTCCCGGCGCAGGTACGCCTCGATCGGCTGGACGTTGTAGCCGAGTTCCTGGGCGTAGGCGACGGTGTGCGTCTGGTACCAGGCCGGGCCGGTCGGCCGGACACCCGAGGGGGTGAACGGCGACGGGAGCCGCGGGTCGAGCTCGATGAGGGAGAGGTCCACGAACCAGCTCCCGGGGATCTTGGGATTGAATCGCGGGTTCACGAAGTGCTCGGGGCCGGACAGGCCCACGGTGAGCCGGGCGGCCGCAGCGAGGAACGCCGTGTTCAGGTCCAGGCCCACCGCGTAGGGAAGCATGCACTCTGCATCGGTGAGCAGGTCGACGTCGCGCACCCACTGGTACGCCTCCTCGTCCAGGAACCCGCCGGTCCAACCGGAGTTGACGACCACGGGGTGCTCCTGGGTGGCTTCCGGAGGTGCCGGATCCATCGGCGCTGTCCCCAGCGAGCCGGGGTTGTGGCCGGAGACCCAGTTGCCGGTCGCCTCGTCCCTAACGGCTCGGGTCGGCGGGCGCAGCGCCGTCATCAGCTCCAGGCCCGACACGGCCGTGCTGCCGCGCGGGGTGATGACCCGGGTTGCGTAGACGCCGAGGACGCGGGCGATGTCGGCCGGCGCCATCTCTGCTACGCCGGGCCAGGAGCGGGTGTCGAGTGCGTCCCAGGTCAGGACGGCAAGCTGCACGCACTGCCGCTGACTGCCGGTGGCCTTGCGGTAGATGCGCGCCCACGGGCCGAAGCCGCGCTGTGTGAGCTGCCACTTCGCCTGGGTGATCTGCTTGACGACTGGGTGGTCCTCGGGGAGGCGCAGGGAGCGGCGCTGCTCGTGGCCCTCCAGGCGCTCGGGCAGCCCGACCTTCACGGCGGCCTCGGCGGTGAGCACGATCAGCGGGTCGGAGTCCTTGCCGTTGCGGTGCAGCTTGGCAGAGCCGAGGCCGGATTCCTTGAGAGTCCACTCCACTAGCTCCGGGATAGTGGTCGCGGGGCAGTCGAGCACGATGCCGCCCACTCCATACGCGGAACCGTCGCCGTCCAGCACGGCGAGCGGGCCGTGCGGGAAGCGTGGGTCGACGGCGGCCTTGGCGGCCTTCTTCGCGGCCGGACGGTGCGACGACGACGGGCGGCGCGAGGCTTGCCGCCCCAGCGCGGCCGGGGCGGCAGCTGCCTTCGTCGGGGCGACGGTCTTTGCCTCGGGCGCGGCCGTGCCGGTGAACATCTCGGAAGTCGGCTGGGGTTCGGCGGTAGCGGCGGGAGTGGCGCCGTGCGGGGGGTACTTCGCTGCCCAGCCGTTCAGCAGCCGCTGGTACGCGGACAGACGTGGCTCCTTGGGTTCGGAGCGGCCGTTCTCCCAGTTCTTGACGGTCTGTGTCGTGGACTTGAGAGCCTTGGCGAGGCGAGCCTGGGTGATGCCGGCGGCCTCGCGCAGGCGGGCGCGTTCCGCGGGGGGCGGCAGCTGAGGCTCCTCCTCCAGCAGGGCGTCCACGCTCGCGAACAGCTCTTCCTCGGATGCCATGTCTTCCTCCCACCCGAAACCCTACCAGCCTTTCCCCTAGATTTAGCCTTTACATTAACCCGATCTGAAAGTGTCGGTACGGTGCTTGCCACGCCCTGGGCGAAGGTGTCGACGTCCGAGCCGTGGACTGTGTTGCGCTGCTGGCCCCAACCGCGCGCCTCACAACATCGTCCAGGCCATCGGCAGGGCACTGCGGCACATGACCTGGCCCGAAGCCAGGCGTGCACGAACCGCAGCAGTCTCTCTGTCAGGCCCCGTCGTCTGCGCCGAGCCGCTGATCAAGGTCGTTCGCCCAAGTCTGCGCCCAGGCGCGCAGGTGTGTGATCTTCTCGGATCCGAGTCCGTAGGCGGCGAACTCCTCGTCGTCGTACCACTCGGTGCCGACGAGGCGGTCGCGGAGTTCGTGGAGGCTGAACTCGTCACGGCCGTGCCGCTCTCCGAGCCGTTCAAGGTCGGCGGTGGCGTGATGCTCTGCGGCGGCGTGCACGTCGATGAGGTCTCTCACGGCGCCTCGGTCCGCCAGCGCGCGGACTTTGGTACCGATGACGTCGTCGAGCGCGAGGACAGGGCCGTACTCGGTCTCCTTGGGCGGTGCCCAGAGGTTCTCCTTGAGGACGTCCACCTCGCAGTCTTCGCCGGTGGCGGGGTCAGCAGCCACCAGCCGCGCGGAGAGCGGGTCCGCACTGATGACCGTGACAGCCCAGCCTCGCCGGGTCAGCCCCTGCTCAAGATCATGGACGATGTCCCTCATCGGGGCCGGATTCTCGGTGGCGACGTCGAGGTCCTGGCTCAGGCGGTCGACGAGCCCATGGGCCTGGACGGCATACCCACCAGTGATCACCAGCGGATAGGGCGTGCCGATGGCCAGAACATCTCTCAGGAGCCGGCGGTGCAGGTCACTGAGGTTCACGCGGCGGCCGATGTCCGCCGGAGCGCGGGAAAGGCGTCCTCCCACACCAGACGGATGTGCCGGCTGACCAGTGTGCGCAGCACAGGCCACTGGGCGAGCAGCAGGTCCTGGTTGAGCAGGGTCGTCAGGTCATCGCGCTGGCCTTCGGCCAGGACAGTGCGGTACAGGCTCATCCGAAGGCGGGGCCGGTCCAGGTCGTAGGTGCGAAGACCGGACCAGGCGACATGCAGCGGCAGCATGACCTCGCCATGCACGGGCCCGGTGAGGTCATCGAGCGACCTGGGCAGACGCCGTGCATACCGGTCCCGCAGCACGTCCGCGGTGGCGAGCGAAGGGACGGGTGAGGACTGTGCAGCCATGGTCCCGATTATCTCAGCTCCACCCGGCGCCGTTACCTGACCTCCACCACGAACAAGTACCTCTTTCTCATCTGGGAACTCATCGGTGGCTGATCGCTAACCTTGGGGTTGCTGCTGCAAGAGGCCTGGGGGGATGGATGGGTCGGGGACGTTCACTGCGTATGTCTGCCTGCGCTGGGCTGGTCGGATTCGTCGTTGCAGTGTCGGGGTGTACGAGCGGTTCACAGGATGCGTCCAGCGACGGCATAACGCCCGCAGCGCGGACGTACTTGTCGAAGGCGCTGACCATCATGGAAGAGCACTCCCTTGCCCGTCATCAGGTCGACTGGGCAGACCTGCGGAGCAAAGCGTTCTCGCAGGCTCGCGGGGCGCGGAAGCCGGCGGACACCTATGGGGCGATCTACTCGGCATTGCGGACTCTGGGCGATGGGCACAGCACCTTCTGGGAGCCGGAGCAGGCCAAGGCGAACCTGGGGCCGTCCGCGGTGTCTTTTGACGGTCTCCAGGGCCGTTCCATGAAGAACGACATCGGGTATGTCTCTCTGCCCGGAGTGAACGGTTCCCAGAAGACGTACGACAAGTACGTGCGGCAGGGCCGCGACGCCGTAGCGAAGGCGGACCGCACGGGAGCCTGCGGCTGGGTGGTCGATCTGAGGTCGGAGACCGGCGGCGGCATATGGCCGGTGCTTGCCGTCGTCGGGCCCATTCTGGGCGATGGCAAGGCGGGCATGTTTGTGGACGCGGACGGCAAGAAGTCCGTTTGGTCGATCAAGAACGGCGCCCCGTACGAAGACGGCAAGTCGGCCGGCTGGAGCGACAGCCGACCCGTCGCCAGGAGCAGGCCACCAGTCGCTGTCCTGACCAGCAAAAAGACGGCCAGTGCGGGTGAAGCGGTCGTGGTGGCCTTCCACGGACGTCCGGACACCCGGTTCTTCGGCGAACAGACCCGCGGCGTCCCGACGGGAAACGACGCATACCGCCTCTCCGACGGGGCCATGCTGATCCTCACAGAAGTCAGAGAGGCGGACCGGACGGGCCGTACATATGACGCAGCGATCCCGCCGGACGAGGAGATCGTCAAGGACCCGCGCCCGGTAGCTCGCAACCGGGACGCAGTACTGGACTCGGCCCAGAGCTGGCTGCTCAAGCAGGCTGCCTGCCGGCGACCGTGATGCTGCCGGTCAGGCACCTCGAAGATCTCGTAGCTGAGTGATGCGAAGAATTACGGGTCTTTCCACTCGCGTCAGGCGGCGGGTTATGAGACGGCTTCGGGCTGGTGAGGGGCGAGGTGACGACAGGCGCCTCCCAAATGATCAGTCCGGTTGGGTTGCGCGGTAGTCCGGCTGGCCGCTTCTGCGGGAGGTTCGGCAGGCGATTCGCCCGGCCATGAGCATGATGGCCGCCCAGGTGATCAACGACTCAGAATGCTGGATAGCCGTTCATAGTCCGGCGCATGTTTGCGGGCATGCATGATCCAGGCCAGAGGCTGCTCGACCGCCCATCGGCGGGGAAGGACGACGAACCTGGCGGTTTTGTTGGGCCGACTGGCGGAAGGCCGACGTGCGCTGCTGCCCCGATTAGGGTGATCGTCTGTCGGTTTCCTGGAGAGCGGGGACGCTATGAGGCACGCACAACTAAGCAGCGCGGCAAGGTGGTTGACCGTCGCGGCAGTCTTAACGGCTGCTGTTACAGGGTGCGCTGATGACCGAGGCCATCCAAAGGCGACTGCGCCCACAGCCAGCAAGTCGGCTCCCAGGCCCCGTCCGGTCCATGATCCGCCAGCACGGTTCGCTGTCGAGGCAGGCAACGTGATGCCCATGGAGGCGACGTCCGGGCGGCTGACCCTCGGCGGCACACTCGATAGCAAGATTCCCGTTGCTCTCTACAAGGCCACGGCGTACGTGGCGGCACCCGACCGTGTGCAGGCTGTCGACACGGCTACCGGGCACATCACGGCCACCATCCGACCGCAGGGCGAGCCGCTGAGCGCGGTCGAGACCATGGGCGATGACAATCCGGCCCAGGCGCCTGCCGTCGTCACCCGGGGCACTCCCACCGTGGTTGCGCCCTTCCTGATCGAACAGGCCGGCACTGGTACCCAGGCGGACCACATAGCGCTCGAAGTCACTGGCAGCAACGCGGACACTGGTACAGCGCTGTGGCGGATGTCGCTGAGACTGCCCGCCTGGGCCGACGGAGCTCTTGATCTGCACACTGCCGTCGCCGGGACCAGCGGCGGCATGGGCGCTGTCGTAGTCGCCGGCACGTACCACTCGATCACCTACGGAATCGACCTGGCATCCCACCGCCAGGTTTGGGCGAAGGACGGGTTCGAGGCAGCCTCGGTCGCCGGCTCCACCGTTGCAGGGACAACCCTCGAGGCAGTCGACGAACATCAGAGGGCTGTCGGATACGACATCACCACCGGCAAGCACCTTTGGGATGGCCAGGACAGCTTCGAGCTGGCAGCGTATCCAGCCGGTCCGGACCTCGTCCTGGTCCAGGGCCGCGACTACGGCAGCGGCAACCACTACCACCGCCTCCTCGACGCTCGCACCGGCGCAACCAAGCAGGACATGCCGGCCGAACTCGCCGGATCCAGCTGCGACTACGACCTCAAGCGCACCCTCGTCTGCTCGGGAACGGGCTCACCAGCCGAAGTCGCTTACGCGTTCGACGCCACCAGCGGTGCTGCCCTGTGGCATCTGCCAAACAAACAGGCCGACCGCATCGCCCCGGAGGTCACCGCGGCCTGGCACGGCCGGGTGTACGGCCGCACCAAGAACGGTCCCGTCGCCCTCGATGCCCGCACCGGCAAGGACACCCCCGCACAGCCAGACCTCGCACCCATCCTGGTCGACGAATCCGCAGGACTCGCCCTCGACCATGCCGGCGACAATCTCATGGCCTACCCCACCACCGGCTGAGCTGCTCCAGCGCCGCGAGAGGAACACAGCGGCGCTGCACGGGGCACAGCCGGAGGCGTCCATACGCTCCGGCTGTTCAGCCAGGCAAGTTACGTGGCCAAGGCGCCAGCAGTGACGGCGGTGCCACTTCGTGGCCGTCGGCTTCGGGCTGCTCCCTCCGGCAATGCAGCTCGACGGCGACGGCCCTGGCCCACGGGCGTCATCGTGGTCGCTCACGGTGTAGGTGGCGACGTGGCTGGAACCAAACGGCTGTGTGGTGCACCCGACGGGAAAGCCGCTGCGAGCACTCGCATCACGATCGAATTGGGGGAGCTGCGATGAGTCAGTTGCAGAAGATGAAGGTGTGGCTAGGTCTGCCCGCGTTACTGGTGGCACTGGCCATCGCGGTCGCCGGCTGCACCCCCTGGCCAGGGGGCCGACACAAAGGAAAGGTCCAGGGGGCCGTGCCTGTGTCGAGGGAACGGTGGACTGCCATGACGACCAAGGGGTTGAAGAGAGTCCCTGACGGCTTGCCCGGCTCCAGCACGAGGGCTACCTCGGTTTCCTCGACCTGGATACATCCGATCCAAGCCCGGCCGGGCGGTCCATGGCGCCGGCAGCGGCGCTGCCCCCACTGGCCCCGTCGCTCTCGCCCTCGACCGTCACCGAAGGACTCGGCCATGACCGACGCCCGCACCAAGCGCGCCCAAACCCTCGCTGCCGCTGCGAAGGCGGGGTCGCAGGCCAAGACGGAGGCGGCGGAGAAGGCGATCGGCACTCTGGTCAAGCGAGGCGAGCCGATCACCTTCCAGGCCGTCCAGCGTCTCCCACTTCTTCCTCTATAGCCGCCCCGACCTGCATGGTCGTATTGAACGTCTGCGGGCCCGGGCTCGTCCGCTCCCCGCGCCGGCGCCTCCGGCCGATGAACAGAGCCCCCTCATCCTTGCGCTAACCAGCGGATCGGCCGCCTGAAGAAGCGACGCCGCGAAGAAGTACAAGCTCTGCGGGACGTGCTCGAACCAGCCCAAGGCGAGAATCTCGACCTCACCCGCGAACTCGCCCGCCGTGGAGGAACCTCACCAGTCCCTCAGTAGCGGCCCAATCGATCAGCCAACCATGCGGCATGCTGACGGATTCGGGATAGATCGTCGGGAAAATAGCTCTCCCAGCTCTCGTCCAACCTCTTCCAAGCCACCGGCTGCCCGGCCTCCGGGACAAACGAAGCCGCTGCATCAACGACAGCGGCATACGACAGCCCGAGAGTGACCGGCAAGTCCGGGTGATAAGAGCGAACCGCAACCGCTGCCGGCTCGGGCAGCAGTTCCGCCCGGAGTCCCGTCTCCTCGACAAGCTCTCGGGTCGCACCCTCCCGCGGTGTCTCGCCGGCCTCGACCTTCCCACCCGGAGGAACCCAACCCCGCCAACGGTGCTTCACCAACACCAGCCGGGCAAGATCCTTGTCGAACACCCAGACCTCGGCCGCAAGAGGCTCCATCGGTCCCTGCCGAGCAGCAGCCAGCCACCGGCAGGCCCCGTCGAACTCGGCTATCGCCTGTTCGGCATCGTTCACGGCTGCTTCGACGGCCCGCTCGTCGACTTTCTGAACCATCGGGCCAACATCCGTGGCTGCACTGACATCGCAGCCACGTCACATCGATCTCATGAAGGTCCCACCAGTGACAACATGCCGAATCGAATCTCGAACCGAACCCTCGATAACGCCAGGAGTCGGCAAGACCCACATCGCGGTTGCTCTCTCAGGCGCCGCCTGCCGGGGCGGCTTCTCCCTCTACCTCACCAGCCTCGACGACATGGTCCGCAGTCGTCGGCACCTTGGTCCTGAATCGCGCGCCAGGGCTGATCGTCAGTGGTTGACTGCTCTCCCGCTGCCGCTACAGCGGGAGTCCGTACTCATGTGGGGAGAGAAGTTGACCGCCGAACAGAATCGGGAGAAGTCCACCGTCGCCGACTGGTGGTGGATCGCAGCAGCCATCCTGAGCTCGGGAGCCATCGCGCTTGCCAACTTTGGCGGCAATTCCGGGGAGCGCGCCGCATGGGTGCTGTATCCGGCGGCATGGCTGCCGACGATCGCCGGCGTGGTGTGGTGCCGAAGGAACAATCGGTCGGACAAACTGCGCGATGTCCGGCAGATCATCGCGTTCCTGATAGTGACGGCGGCGTGCTCGCCCTCTTACACCGTGACGCCCTGCCGTTCTAGAACCCCGAACTGAAGGTTCGGATCCTCAACCCTCTCTGTCGATGCGGCCAAGGACATCACGGTCTACTTTTCCTCAATCTGACAACCAGTGCAGATCGCCTTCTGCTCCCCGCACCTGCGGAGATGGCCCGCCAGCCGGGATGCGGGAGGTAGAACTCCTGTTCCGCACATTTGCGAGGACGGCCCCGCCGGCCACCTTCTTGCCGCCTTCGCCGAATCTGCCCCCGCTGCCGTGGGGATGGCCCTCGACGTCCAGAACGGCGGCGCTCGGAACCCTCTGCTCTCCGCGCCGCGAGGTGGTCCCGCCGGAGCAACACCCTCGCGTTCCCCCATTGGAGCTGCTCCCTGGCACTCGCGGCGACACCGTCCATTTCCCGGACCCGGGGATGCCTCCAGGTAAGTCAGGTCGCTGATCACGCCGTTCGAGTGCTCCCCGCCCCTGTGGAGACCTGCGCCACATTGTCGGCACCCTCGAGGCTGACCACCCCACCCGAGCCGTCGCTGACAACCTCGACGCCCGCCGAACCGCCATACCGGCCGCCTGAAGGACGCCCACGCGCCATTCCCCCGGCCTGCGCCGCTACAGCGCCAACGACGACTACTGGCGCGCCCAAGTGGTTATGCCCCCGCCGACCTGTTCGGGGAGGATGCCCCAGTGTTCTACGAAGATCTCAGCGAGTACGACTACCTGGACGATGACACTTTCATAGACGGGGAGTCGGGCCTCTACGCGCTCTGGTACCGCCCGGAGTACACCCGGCTGAACATCGGATGGCTTGAGGCTGGCAAGCCGTACTCGACCGGAAGTGTCCCCACTGCGTTCGTGGAAAAACTGCAGGCGGTTCAGAGGACTCAGTGGATGAATGTCTGCCTCGGGGTGCACGAGTGCGACCTGTGTCCTGAGGACGAGGCTCCGGAGGGGAATGGCGAGATCCGGATCCCGGGCGATGCCAGCATCGCCTATGCCGCACCGTTCCTCATCACCCACTACGTCACCGCCCACAGCTACCGGCCGCCTCAGGTCTTCATCAATGCCGTTCTCACCGTTGACCTCGACGCGTGGGCTGCCGCGCGGTGGCCGGACGTGCCCTTCCCCTGGGTTCCGCATAACGCAGAACGCATGCTGGAGTAGAGGAGAGGGAGCTTGACGCGTGCCGACGAGGAGAGCCACGTGCCTGGCCATCGGACGCGGCCTACTTCTCGGGCGATGACTCACAGGACATCACTGCGCGTGTGGCTCACCACGGAGGGTTGCAGCTGCCCTCCGCGCGGGCGCGGCGCTTACCCGGCTCAGCCCATGCGGGCAAGCCGGTGCGGGTTGCCGATACCTCTGCGTACGCGATGCCGTACGCGGAGGTTGTGCACCTGGGCGGCGGGCGGCGGGTGTTTGCTCAGCTACTCCGAGATCTTCTGTGACTGGTCTCGTGCTGCGCGTTACGGTCATCCGGTTCTGTTCGCGACTGCACGGAGGTGGTCCGATGGTGGCGGCTCGACAAAGGCACGGTGCAGTGGCGCTCTGCGGCACTGTGGCGCTGGCTTTCGCGCTCGCGGGATGCGGTGGCAGCGACGGGGACGGGAAGGCCTCTGAGGACTCCTCGGCGACGCGTGCGGCATCGGCTGACGTGTCGCCGTCGGCTGGTCCTCAGAAGACGGACAAGGTGGCGGTGCTGGCTGTGTACAGCTCCATGTCTGCAGAGCAGATGAAGGCGTACCGGAAGGCCTCAGCCAAGGGCACCGAGGTGGAGAAGTACGCAACGGCCGAGGCGCTCGGACAGATCCGCAACGATCTCGCCCGGATGAAGGAGGCCGGGACTGTGGTGCGCGGGGAGATCAGACACCACGCGAAGGTGACCGGGCTCGACATGGAGGCCACCACCCCGAAGGCCACGCTGGCGGACTGCGTGGATCTGTCGAAGTACCAGACGTACGACATCAAGGCGCGGAAGGTGATCCCGCTGCCCTCCGCCCAGCCGCTGCGGTACGTCATGACCGCGAAGGCGGAGCGGTGGCACGGTCGGTGGATGGTGACCAGCCTCAATCCGCAGGGCGGGCCCACATGCTGAGGAAGGCGGCAGCGGCCGCAGCGCTTCTGGTGGGCGGTCTCGTGCCTGTCGCGTACGGGGCCGATGGCCCCAGCGCGGGCGTCTGCCGGGGTGCCACGCTCTTTGTCAAGGTGTGCGCCCAGGACGGCGGCAGCAGCCCAGCAACGGGCCGGCTACGGCGGGCCGGCGCTTCGGGCAGGGGCAAGTCGTCGGGGCCCTCCTGCACGTACACCAAGCTCGTTCCGCAGCCTCCGCCGGAGAACATGTACTGGCACGGGCACCAGAGCGAAAAGGGCGCGGTCTACGGGGTGAGCTGCCCCGGCACGGACACGGCGCGGACCGTTTTCATCCCGGCCGGGACCAAGGCACCGACCGGGCCGCAGATCGATCCGCAGGTGCTGGCCCGCCGGGCGGCTGACTCCATGAAGCTGGCGGGCCCGGACATCGCCAGCCCGAGGACCGGCGGTCGGTACGTGGTGGGCATGCCCATGTGGCTGTGGGTCAGGAAGTCGGCCACGACGTACGGACCGAACTCCGCGTCGGCGACGGCCGGCGGGGTCACGGTCACCGCCACGGCCAAGGTGTCGTCCATCGCCTGGGACATGGGCGACGGCACAACGGTCACGTGCACCGGCCCCGGCACCCCCTACGACGCCTCCCAGGGCAAGAACCCGTCACCCGACTGCGGCCACCTCTACAAGGCCGCGTCCATCGGGCAGAAGGACGAGAAGTACGCGGGGAAGGCCACGGCCACATGGACCGTCCAGTGGCGGGCGGCAGCTCTCGGCGACGCCGGAGAATTCACCGAGACCCGCACCACCCCGTTCAGCGTCGCCGTCCAGGAAGTGCAAGTCGTCAACTGACCGGCCAAGGCACACGGGATCCGGCGCCTTGATCCACTCGGGCCGCGTCTGGACGTGCAGCTGACCCCGCTCCCGGCAGCCGGGCCCGCCCCCGGGCTCCCTGGTCGATTCGAGTCCTGACAGTCCGCTGCCCGGGGTGGGGGGACATCCGGGCTTTCAGTTGGCCTCGTCCTGTCCTGGGCGGACAAAACCCCACGACAACAAGGGGTCTATTCGATTGCGGATGTAGCTGATGGCTTGGCAACGTTCGGGGCACCGTCCGCGTTTGAATCAGCAGCAACGACGAAGACCTCCTTGCCCGGGAGAAGGCGGTTGCCAAGGCCAAGCACGCCCGCTCCGGCTGCTCGTACCGGCTGACCATGCGGCGGCGGCTGCGGAAGGCCGGCGAGGAACCGGTGGCCCGCTACCTGATCCGCATCTCCGTAGACAGCTACCCCGGCGACCCCGAGCAGTCCAACGCGCATTGCCGTGTCCACCCGTTGCCCTTTCTGCCCCAGATAGGTGCGGATCGGATGGTCAACCATGTTCCATAGGCCGTGGGCGTCAGCGGCGCCCAGGGCGGAGCGTCGTCGAACAGTCCCTGCAGTGCGGTGCCGACGATGTCGCTGGCGGCGGCGAGGGGTCATGATGACCAGGCACAGTGCGGCCAGCGCGCAGATCGCCTTGGGCCAGTTCGCCGCGCCGTGCCATCCGGCGTGCCGGGCCTGCCGGAGGTCTTCCCACCGGCGATAGAGCACGCCGCCCTCGGCCCAGCCCAAGTTCGGACACACACCTGACTCACCCAAGGAGGAGGCGCACTCAGTGAGCAGAGTACGCGTTGCGGCGATCCCGCCGCTCCATCCACCGGGCAACGCCGCGGCGCCCGGCCATGCCACGCCTGACCAGGCCGGTGCCGTGCTGACGGCCCTGCCCTGACATGCCTGTGGCCGTCCCTTGGCGAAGGAACGGCCACAGTGACTCGCCCGAGTCAAACGCACCATCAGTGATCAAGGACCGAACCCAAACCCTGAGGGTGCTCCAGACGGCGTGTGCGACCACGCCGCTGCCAAGGATAAAACGTACCGACCGGTTTTCCATCTCACAGACCAGTCACAATGCGCGACCCTCGGCACTGGAGACCCCCTCGCTAGCCCGAAGGGGGAATGCCACGTGCATCTGCTCCGCCCCGCTCCCCGACCGGCCCCGGCCGGTACGGAGGCGCGCCCATGAACGACGCCCGAGCACGCAGCATCGCCCAGATGCTCGCCACCATCCGCGCCCAGGACACCGACACGGATCCTTTCGAGGTCGAGGCCGAGGACGAGCTGCCCTACGTCCAGCTCGGCCACTGGATCGGCCTGGCCGACGTCAGCGCGAAGGCCAAAGAGCTGTACTGGATCCTCGCCATGCACCTCAACTACAAGCGCGGCGACCGCTACGTGTGGCCCAGCACGGAGATCCTTGCCATGCTGCTCGGCTACTCACGCGGCGACAAGATCACCAGCTTCGCCCGGGAGCTCGAAGCCATCGGCGCTCTCAAGGTGATCAAGGTGCCCGACGGCAAGGGCCCCCAGAAGAAGAACGTCTACAAGCTGCGCCGCACCCCGCCCGACGGCTACACCGGTTCCCGGTCCCTCAGCGAGTTCTACGAGCGCCTGGGCAGGGCGTACGACGGTGCCGTCCTCGATGGGATCCAGCACGCCAACTCAATCAAATCTGCAGGTCAGAACGTATCCCCCGGATCGGGGGGATACGTCTCCCCTCAGTTGGGGGCAGATGTAGGCCCTCAGTTGAGGGGCCACGTGACCCCTCAGTTCGGGGGGATAACTACAAGAACCCTTAACTACAAGAAGGAGAACGAGCAGGCGCCTTCGGCGCGAAGCGCCGGTGACGCCCGCAGGGCTACTACAGGTAGTAGGACGTGCGAGCCCAGCGGCTCCGCCGTGACGAACGACGTCAAGGCACCTGAGCAGGCCACCAGCAAGAAGAACCAGGTGCGGATGACCCGGGAGCAGGCTAGGGCAGTCAAGCTCGTGGAGAGCGCCTACCCTGCCTCCCTCGTGGCCAAGATGCCCGCCTATCGCCCGCCGACGGTACGAGACGCGATCCTCGCGACCCTGGGGACCGGACCGGCTCAGCGCACCGCCGAACAGATCGCCGCCCGCCTCGAACGGCGCTGGTACGCCTGGAGCTTCGCGGACAAGGACCGGCAGGGCGAGATCAGGAGCTACCCCGGCGTTGTCGTACGGCTGATCAGCTCGCAGCCCTGCGGCAATGCACGCTGCGAGGACGGGATCGACATCGACGACGGCGAGCCGTGTCGGGCCTGCCCGGAACGGCAGCACGACCGGCGCAGCCGTCCGAAGAGCCCGGTCCCCGGCCCTCGGCAGCAGGAGGCCACCCGAGTCCGATGGGAATGCGCGGATGCCGACTGCCGCCGGCCAGGCAGGGGTGAGCTTCCGGCCGACGGACTGTGCCCTGACTGCCGGGAGCGTGCAGCCAAGGCCGCAGCCGCAGCCCAACGACTTGCCGGGGAACTCGCCCGCCAGAACGAGACGCGACGCCACCAGGCGTCGGAGGCTTGGCAGAAAGTCCTCGATGAGGCCTACGCCGAACACCAGGAACGCAAGAAGGAACAAGGCCGACGCCAGGCCAAGGAAGCCGAGGAAGTCGTGGCCACCGCTCAGCAGGAGTCGGATCAAGCGGAGACCCTGCGATTGCGCGAGCAACTGGCCCAGGAGTACCCCGAACTCGCTGAATACGCCCGCCGGTAGGCACCGGCGGGGTGGGGCAGGTGACTGCCCGCTGAAAGTCGCAGAGTTCCGGCGGCGTGGAGGGGACATGAAGTGTTGCGCAACCCCCTCCGCGCCGCGGGCCGGCGACCCCCGGGACAGCCACCTCCAGGACCACGGAGGTGGCTGTCCCACTACTTTGCAAGCCGCTGAACAGTCCCTCAGGCGCCCGCAGTCGGCGGCGCACGCGCCACGTAAACCGGAGACCTTGACCGGCGACTCAACGGTCCCAGATGTGTGGGGGCTCAGGACGCCGCAGGTGCTATGGCCGCCAGCCCCCGCTGGGAGCGAGGTGTTCTGACGCCGGGTCTCCGTGGCTCGATGGTCCGCGGGTCGACAGCCTCGCCGGGGGGATTCGTTGTCGATCAGTACGTGTTTCCGAACTGAGGGTGCTCCATGGGTAGCTGATCGTCAGTATTCGGTTCTCACGAACCGCGCCGGCAGACCACGGGGGATACAAGAAGTCCATCTGGTCGATCGAGCACGGCAGCCCGTACAGGGATGGCAAGTTGGTCGGCTGGGGCGACAGCCATGCGATGGCCAAGAGCGCCCCATCGGTCGCCGTTCCCACAGCCGGTGGGGTCATGTCGATCTCAGCGTCGGCGTCGGCGTCAGGGCCGGACTCAGGGCCGGCATCCAGCACCTCAGAGCCTGCGTCCCTCCCTCCCTGGGTCAACGCCGACGGAACCGTCGACAACAGCAAGGTGCCCGACACCGTGCCCGTCGTAGGGCAGGGGGGAGCCACTCAAGGACGCCCAGGGCAGGGAGCTGCACGTCAACCCGCGTTCCTTCGAACCAGGGATGGCTCCTTCGGATAAGCGGGCCGCCCCCGGCGAGAAGCGTTGGGCTAAGAAAGACGAGGACGGGCGAACGGTTGAGCACGTAGAGGACGAACCGACCGTGCCGGGCCGCTGCCAACTGATCCTACCGGCGCGGGACCGGTATAACGTCTCTGTTATACCGGTCCCGCGTGTGGGGAGCTTTCGCGATGTTCGTGGTGCCGTTGCTCGCTGGCCTCTGGATTCTCTTGATAGCGGTCGGCGTGATTGTCGAAGCGGTTTCCAGCAGTGCGTTCACCGTTGCGCTATTCCTCGTGGGGAGTGCGCTGATCGTCGCGGGAGTCCGTATGGCGGCAGGTAACGCGTCATCGGTGCGGTTGGCGCGTCGCAGCGCGGCATTCGGGCTGGCTGTTGCGATGTTTCCTGTCGTCCTGGTCGTGTTGACCTTTGCTTTTACGCGTGATGTGGAGCGTCTGTCGCTTGCTTCCGGCGTCCTGTGGTGGGGCGCTGCTGGAACGGTCCCGGCCCTGGCCGTCTTGCTGACATGCCGGGAGAGACGGGCGAGCTAGAGACCGCCCTAGCACTCCAGCCGGACTCCTGTATTTCTGCTGGTCAGCGGCCTAGCGGTGAGGAGCACGGCGAGGGTGTGCGGGTGTGCCATGCGTGGGACGGACTTGGGCAGGTTGCCCCACCAACGTGGGCCTGCGCCGCATGTAGTGACAGCGTCAGGCACGGGCCCGGTGGCGGCGGCGCCATCGGGACCAGTTCAGCACGTGGTCGCGGCGTGCAGGACGGTGGCGGGGTTCGGCTGCCAGCAGACGACGGATTTCGGCTGGTGTGAGGTCCACGAGGTCGGGTGTGTCGGCCGACTCACCCCTTTTTCGTACGGCCATTACCGCGAGGAACGCGTGGGCGAGCATGGCCAGGGTGATGTGCCGGTGCCAGCCCACGCCTTCCTCACCGGCCTCGCCGCCGATGCCGCAAAAGGGGCTGCAGAAACGCCCCCACCAACAGGGTTATTCCGCTCACCGTGGCAGAGATCCGCCGTGGTGCTGTCCATCGTCCGCTCCCGGGGTTGTTCTGGTCTGGTGGCCTGCCGAAGAACCTGACCTGGCGCAGCGGTCAATGCGCCTGAGTGATCATCCTGGCGATCCCCCCGGCGATGTACCACAACGCCCACAGCGCCGGGAGGGCGGCCACATACGCGAGCGGTCGTTCGTGGACCGGCCTGACCTCGGCCAGAGGCGTTCCGCTCCGGGGAACCGGATGCGGGAGCCTGGTGAACTTCCGGTAGGCGCGCAGGTTCGCCAGGAGCGTGAAGGGTGTGAATGCGATGAGCGAGATGGGGCTCCACCATCCTTGCCAGAGCGTCTTGGTGGTCATGTCCCGCGTCAGTGAGATCCCGCAGCTTCGGCAGAACGGTCCCGGCAGGGTGTGGAAGCGCATGAGGACAAGCAGCCCCTGGTGAGCCCGGATATCCGCATCGGCGGCTTCCAGAGCACCGCATATCTTGCACCCAACCCGCGGTGCGTATGGGAGTGCGGGGAGGGGCGAGGTGGTTCCCGCAGTCCACGAGGCGGTGCTGCTCTGAGCTGAGTGTGCGTGATAGCTGGGCGGCGCTGTGTAGGCCGGGCCGGGTGTGGGGGTGTCAGGGCGCGCATTGGGTGTGCTCGGCATGCAGGTCTCCTGTGCGGGTCTGCGGAGGCTGACCGCTGGTCTGGTGGAAGTGATGGTCAGGCGGCGTGAGGCGGAGGGCCGTCGGCCGGACAGTGGGGCTGGCGGTTGCTGCAGCTGTCGGGCGTAGTGCTGGGATCAGCTTCGCGGCCGGAGGTACGACACTTCGACCCGCCGATTCTTACGGCGGCCCCTTCGGCTGAATTGCTGGCCACCGGGTGCTGTTCGGCGTAGCCACGAAGCTGGGCACGCGGCTGGCCGCGGGCGGCAGCTTTGTGCTGGCGGCATCGGCCGGGGTGGTGGTTGCGCCGATGACAGTTGCGGCCACCAGCATGGATGCGGCAATGGCGGTTGGCGCGGTGCGGGCCCGGCGAGCGTGTGGCGGTCTGGTCCATGGCTGTCTCACTCGGCAATCGTGATGGTGCCGGCAGCGAACTGGGGCAGTTGGAAGGACACTTGCACAGGTACGAAGGGACACCTTTGCACCGCGTGCGTACAAGTTGGCGCCGCTTTGGAGGTCGGCGATGCATGCTTCTTGTCGTCGTTGTGGCCGCAGCCGGCCAAGCCGACGGCCAGTCCGACGGCGATGGTGACGGCAATCAGCCGCTGGCGTGTGGTCGTGATGGATCGCATGATCGTGAAGTCCATCTCTCTTTTTGAGTGCGTGGTGCCGCCCTCTGCCCTGGCCGTCAGCGGCATGGCGAGGACGCCATGCCGAGCGGCGGGCGGTTCAAGAGCGTGGTGGCCAACAGACCTGCGCTGTAAGGCAGGCGCAGGATGCTGCCCCAGCCGACGTGCTCGGGATGGGCTGGAGGGGCGGGAGCGGCGGAGCTCAGGATGGTTGTCGTGCAGCCCCCTGGTACAGCCCCAGGCGTTCGGCAGACCGGATGACCCGGTAGTCCTTGTCCACCGCCCGGCGCGTTGAGGCGGCCAGAATGAGCTCGCCGGCAACCGTGGCGGAGTCGACGGTGCGAGGCACCCGGGCCCCCGGATGCAGGTCGCCTACGACCGCCGCCACGGTGGGCAAAGTGATGATTGTGCGGAGCATCCGCTCATCGAGGACCCCGCCGTCCGGCGCGATCAGTGAGACACGCGCGATGTGGGGGCGCACCGAGCGCGGGGCAGCCGGGGGCAGACCGTGGAGGATCGCTTGGACTGTGTCGCCCACGTGGTCGCGGCCGGTGAGCATCCGCAGGACCGCGTCGGCCGCGGAGAGAGGTGGGGCCATCTGGGCACGTTCAAGGACGGGTCCGTGCCTGTCGGTGAAGGTGACGTGGCTGCGGACCGCTCCGGCCGCCACGCCCAGCGTGTCCAACACCCGCAGCAGGTAGGGGTAGAGGGAACGGGGGACCAGGCCCCGGCGGTCGAGGAGGTCGGACCGGTCCTGACACCCCTCGCGATTCCTGGTCTCGGCCCATATCGCGGTGATGGTGTGTTCCCGGGCCCCGTCCAGGCGGCGTCCCGTGACGGAATCGACCACGTACCGAGAGCCTGCCAGGACCTCTTGCACGACGACGCCCGGGTTCATGCCGTGGCGGAGGGCGGAACGCCGGACGTCCTGCCAGGCATCGGCGATGTTGCTGCTGGTCCGGCACAGACGGGCCGGTGCGTCGACGGCGGTGTCCGCCGGGGCCACGAGGTATGCGGGCAGTCCGGTCTCCTCCGCCCAGCTCAATACCGCGGTGAGACTGCTGGTACGGATGCTGCGGGGTGCCGGGATGCCCGCGCGCGTCAGGACCTCGGCCTGGAACCCGCGGTCCATCCGCACCAGCGAGGTCGCCGGGCTGCCGCCGGGAAGACCGAGGTGCTGCGCCAGCTGGTCAGCGAGCGCCACTCCGGCGGGGCTTCCTGCCACCACGGCGCTCACGCCATGGGTGCGGAGCGTCCGGGCGGTCTGCCGCAGGGAACTTGTGTGCTGAACGTGCACCAGGTGTGGGCCATTGGCAGAACGTGCCGTGGTGTGCGCCCGGAGACGCGAGGGCGGTGCGGGCGTGACCACGATGCTCTGCCAGCCGTGGAAGGCGGCCTCGCGCGCATAGGCGTCGTCGCCGTCGGGCGCCACGATCGCGGCGACACCAGGGGACGACGAAGTGTCAGCAAGAGCTGCGAGGTCAGTGGTGGGTAACACCATGGACAGGGCTCCCGAGTATAGGGGGCGACGCCGCTCAGCGGGTGCAGCTGGTCGCGTGGATGGGACAGGCGATGCGCGTCGTATCTCGGTCAGCCACTCCGCGCAGCCGTTTGGCGCACGCCGCGACGACCCCGTGACGAGACGGTCGTCGATGCCGGCGTGCGGCGGAGTCGATACCGGCCGGCCGATGGCCTGGTCCTCACGAATCGCTCCGGCCACGGCCGGTCGGTGGTGGCGCCGAGCGCCGAGCGCCGAGCGCCGAGCGCATCTCAACCCTCCCTGCTGCGGCCGGGTGGCGGCAGCCCGTGTCCCGGGCCCGGTCGGCGTCGTCGGGTATCACGTTCGCGATCACGGCGGAGATCGGGCGCGGGGCGTTGTAGAACGGCCTGGCGGGATACGTCCGACTCTGAAGAGGCACCCGACAGAGCCCCAGAGCATCGCGGCGAGCCGGGGCACGGTCACGGGAGCCCGGGGTGCCGTCGACCAGCGGCACCCCGGGCGGGCCGGACATCCGCACCACGGGATGGGTGGCGGGATTGCGCGCCACAACGACGTTGGCGGCCGGCCGGCCCCGGTCCGATGCGGGGGACACCGACCAGGGGATCAGGAGAAGGCCAGTCAGCTAGCGGCTGAGCGGGCCCGAACGGTAGGGCCGCACGTCACATGTAGCGCCCCGGCGCCGGGTAGGCGGAGTAGATCCAGCCATGGGATTCTCCGCCGAAGCTCCCGTAGTACCAGACGTTCCCGTGGTGGTTGGTGGCCTGGCACGTGACGTGGATTCTCCAGCCGAGTCCCATCCCGTACTGCTTGCGGAAATGGGTTCCCCGGGCCGAGGCGCGTGTAGGTCTGTTCGACGGCGTGCCGCCAGTGGTTGGCGATGTTCTTGTCGCACATGTCGCTGCCGTGGGCAGCGGCACCGGGCGCCGTGGCGAGTGAGCCTCCGAGCAGCAGCGCGGCCATGGCCGCCGCAGTGCTCAGGCCTTTCAACAGGCGTCGTTCGGCAGCCTCACGCCTGTGCGGGTGCTGTGCCCCACACCTATCGGGAACGGCAATAGCAAGTGGTGACATGGTTCACCCCTCGTGTGGACGAGGTGCCCTGGCCCCCACGGAGACCTGGATCTTGCCGGGGAATAGTGCCCGGCGAGACCTGGGCAGGTCTAACCTGGGTGTGGCGTGGTCGCACACGCCTGCTAGAGCACCCCAGTGTTCGGGTTTTCGGTCCTTGATCTGGTGGTGCGTTGACTCGGGCGAGTCCGTGATGGCCGTCCCTTCGCCAAGGGACGGTCTTTCACGTTTTGTGCCGGTGGTGCTTTCCGCCGAGCGACCGGTCGCAACAGTCTTCGAGCGGGGGTGCTTACGGTTCAGCCGCCGCGTGCGGTCGTTGCCTTCGACCGCACGCGATGCCTGGTTGGTTCGGCTGTGCTGGCGTGCCCTGTACGGCATCCTTCTGCAGGTGCCGTGAGTCCCATCCGGCGTCCCCCCGGAAGAAGCTGACGGGCAAGCCTCTGCCCGGCGCCCTCGCGAATCGTGGCCGCGAGGACCGAGCTCCCCTGAATGCCGTGTGTCACCTCAATCTCCCCGTACGCGCTGTCGGCAGCTGCCGATGTAGGCGCCCGTCGAGTAGGCCTGCACGGGCAAGGAGATGCACCTAGGCAGGTTGGTACGTCGTCGGGCTCGTACGACGGCCAGCTCCAACATCGATAGATCCTCGTGCAACAGCGGCCACAGTGTCAACAATTGCAGACACCTTGGGTGTTGGTGAGCCTTGAGACCACTCGGCCGGCGCCGAGAGTGGTGGACAGAGCCAGCGATGATCGGGGCATAGCGGCCCGAAGCGAGTGTGGACTCGCCAGTGAAGAGACTGCCGCCCACGGCAACAAGCCCCCACCGAACCCCGTCCTGGATTTGACATCGCGAACACAAATGATTCGCTCCGAAGTGAGCCAAGAGGCCACGATCCGGACCCGGTTCTTCCGATGGCCGAGACAAGATCACGACCAGACTGCAGAGCGGCACCGACGATCTGACCTCCCCCGACGCGAAAAATACTACTCAGGATTACCAGGGGATCACGCTAACCTCTGTAGTCCCAGAAGCTCAAGGCTAAGGTGCTGCAAGCACAGCTAGACAGGGGGAGTTGCTGCGTGATCACACATTCGGAGACTCCAGCTCCGTTGACTGGCGGGGAGGTTGCCCTTCGATGCGCACTGACCCCGACACACAGCTACGACATTGCCATTGCAACCATCGCTCGTATGCTGGACCCAGCGAGATCCGGCCGGGCCCGCGTGCTGCACCCGCAATGAGGGAGTCCCGTACGGCGAGGCCGGTGCTGCTCTGCCCGCTGATGCTGGTTGCCGATCTCCGGTCCGGGCGGCGCGCTACCGCTTCAAGCCGCTGGAGGCCCGGGTGGCCGGGACCGCGAGGGTGCCGTACCCAACGGTCTTGCGGACGGTCGAAACCAGGCCCTGGGAGACAAGGAAGTTCAGGCCGGCGCCGAGAAGCTGCGCCTCCAGATGGAAGGACACTGATCACGTGTATACGCTCACGCTGGTTGACGACATCATCCCCGGCGCGAATGCCACGAAGATCGACGGACTGACCGGTCCGGCCAGCAAGCTGTTCGGTACGGGCTGTGGCTGCTGGTCCTGGCGGGTGCCGGTGGCGTCGGCTTCGGTGTCTGCAAGCCGCCCATTGCGGACAAGAGCCGGCACGGCGGCGGCAGCAAGCCGTTCAAGTGGATGGGTGGGGGCATCGCCCCGATTCTGCTGGCCGGGTCGCTGATCACGATTCTCGACGGCATCGCAGGTTAGGGGGAGCGTACGTGTCACGCACCAGGGGTATGTGGAACACCAGGGGGATGTGGGCCGCGGGCGGAATGGTCGCGGTGGTCATGGCTCTGACGGGCTATCTGGCGCTGAACGGGGACGACGGGGGTTCGGACACGGCCAAGGGCGGCGGGAAGCCGGATGCCTCCGGTTCCCCGAGCGCAGCCCCGACCTACCAGGCACCGGACGGCTGGACCGAGCCGGACCGCTGGACGGTGCTTCCTCGAGGATTGCGGACGGACAGGCACGGCAGCCCAGTCGGCTTCCCGCACACCACCGAGGGCGCCGCAGCGATGATGGCGGCAGCGAACAACACCGGCATGGAGGGCAACAAGTCCGCCGAGGACGAGCAGCTGCGGATCTACAACTCCTACGTCGACAAGACCGACCAGACGTCGGACAACGCCGAGCAGATCGAGCTCCAGGCCATCCAGACCGACAAGCAACTCCACATGGACATGGGCGTCAAGCCCAGCGGACCGCTGCCGCCCGGGGCGTACGCGCGGAACACCGTGATCGGCTACAAGATCATCAAGAGTTCGCCGGACGAGGTCAGCGCGTGGGTGCTGGCCCGTGTCACCCAGAAGAACAGTGAGACGGCCAAGGAACAGAGCAGCTACACCCGCACCCTGGCGGGCGTCGTCTGGTCGGACGGCGACTGGAAGCTCTCCGGCGCCGCCACCAAGCGCGCCATGCAGGAGACCGCGAACAAGAGCGAACCGAAGATGGTCGCGCCCGGCGACGCCGCCTTCAACAGTGCTGGGTGGACCGCGATCAGGCAGGCGTCGTGAGGCGCAAGCTGGCGGCCCTGCTGCTTCCGCCGGTCACGTCTTCGGGATGTCGGTGTCCGCACCGCACCGCATTGATGCAGCGCATCCACCCGTCGAGCCGCCCACATGTCGCCGCCCGCTCGGCCCGACTCGTGGGGTGACTGCAGCCGCTTGCCCGTCCTGCGGGCTTTCGGCACGGCCAGTCTCCGGCTGTCTCAACGAACCGAGTCCACGTGCCTCATTCAAGCCGATCCACGCGGTCAGCGGCATTCGGCCGACTAACTTCTGAGACAGGGCAGCCAGGCCCTTCGCATCCCAGCGTGCGCGGGGAGCAGGCATCCCTCGTCTGGTCTCCCCCTCAACGGCGCGTCAGGGGCAGCGTCACCGCCCTGGTCTCCGGCCCCTCCTACAGGAGGCGCGGGGAGGGTTTCAAGCGGCAGCTGAAGAGGGTGAGAACGGCCTCGCGGTCCGTCGCCGTGAGTCGGACAACCTCGGGGTGGGCGACCGCGTCTCTGGCAACTGATCAACGATCGCCAGCACGACCAACAGCGAAGGGGCGAGGAAGCAGTGTCGGACAGCGCGGTTGAGAAGAACGAGCCGGAAGTGGTGCCGTTCATCGCGTACTTCTGGGCGACGGTGCTGACAGGCGGCGGCGCCTTCGCGCTGACGGTCCTCGACAACTCGGGCTGGCACCTCTATGTGCATCTGCTCGGGTTGGCGGGCGGCCTGATCGGCGTGCACGAGTGCGTGACGAAGGCACGCAAGGCACGGCACGCGGGATTGTCTCAGCCTTGGCTTCCGCCGACGGTTCTGGTGGGGTACGCGGTGGCTCTGGTCGTGGTGGTCGTGGTGGTACTGGCGCGACGCTAGGTGTTCTGCCCTCCCGGTGTGCATCACCCCCGCCCGAAGTACGAGGGCCCCGCCCACTACGGCGTAATCGGTAGGGCATCGGTCCGGGACGGCCAAGCCCGGCCCGACAGCGGGCAAGGCATCCGAAGGGAGGCCGACGGTTCAATGCAGCCCGACGAATGAGCACACGGATCGCGCCGAGCTCCGTTCGCTTCACGGCCGCGGGCCGCGAAGCGCCTTCTACGGCCGACGGCCCCCGTCCGCCCTGGAACGAGTTCAGGGCGGACCTGCGCTGACCAGCTCACACCCGCCTGCACATCGTCTTCAATTGTTGACACCCGGCTGAGGGTGCAGCAAGATCTCGGACGCAGCCGCCACGGAGCTTCCTCTGTCTGTAGCCGCCCTGGCGTCCAGGACGACTTGAGAAATTCGGTGTCATGACTGGCTTCCCTGACCCCTCCATATCTACGCCTGAGGAGCCGTTACCTCCGGCTTCCTGTCCTGCACACGGCGGAGCATGGCCCCTGACCAGCGCTGATATGCGTGAGGAACCGCACGAGCTGTACCGGCGGATGCGGGAGCTCTACGGCAATGTGGTGCCGGTGACGCTGAGCGGGGTACCTGCCTGGCTCGTCATCGGCTATGCCGAGATCAAGGAAGTGGTGGGCGGGGAGCCGTACGCCTTCAGCCGGGACCTGGGCTTGTGGCGCGAGCGGGACCAACTCCCCGAAGACTGGCCCCTGGAACTGCACACCCGGCCGATGAAGAACGCCCTCTTCGCGAGTGGAGGTGAACACCGACGGCTTCGTGGGGCTCTGGCAGAGAGCCTGACACGGACGAGTACTGCGCGAGTCATCCGGTACACCACGGATACGGCGCACCACCTGATTGACGGCTTCTGCGAGGCAGGGCAGGCCGACCTTGTCGCCCAGTACGCAGCGCCCCTGCCTCTGCTGGTCCTTATGCGGCTCTTTGGCTTCCCCCTTGCAGACGGAGAGCTGCTGTTGTCGCAGATCCCGGCGCTCCTGGAGGGCGGCGAGGAGGCTGCGGAGGCAGACCGGCAGATCCAGGCGATCATCGGGGCCCATGTGGACCGTCGCCGCGTCGAACCTGCAGCCGACGCGATGTCCTGGCTCATCAGCTCCGAGGCGGCACTGAATGACGAGGAGATTCGCGCGCAGGTCTGGCTGGCGCTGAATGCCGGAATGCCGTCCGCGTCCAACTGGATCGCCAACACCTTGGAACAGCTGGTCACGACGCTGAAAATGCAGCAGGAACTTCTCGCAGGGTGGATGGCCATCGAGGGCGTAATGCAGCGGACGCTCTGGGAGAGGCCACCCGTGCAGAACGTCCTCGGTCGCATCGCCGTGCGCGATGTCCGCCTCGGTAAGGCTGACATTCAGCGTGGGGAGCTGCTGATACTGGGCCTGGCCGCCGCCAACATCGACCCGCGGCTCAACTCGCCCAGCCAGCCGCGCGGCTCGTACACGGGACACAACGACTCACACCTCGCCTGGGGCGCCGGCGCACACGAGTGTCCGGTCCCCACCCTGGCGCACACGATCGTGCGATGCGCGGTCGAGTCTCTGTCGGAGCGACTGCCGGTCATGACCCTTGCCGATCCCTACGGGCCGCAGAACTGGGGACCGAGCATCATCGTGCGTGCTCTGCACTCGCTGTCCGTGTCCTTCACTCCCCGCGCGCCCCGCTCGCGCACCCGCCCGACGTCGGCTGGAGGCAGTTGATGACGAACCACCTCTTGAGCCTGGACCCGCTCGCCACCAACGTGTGGGAGGAGGGCGAACGGATCCGCAAGTCAGGATGCCTTGTCCCGGTGGCACTTCCGGGGGGCTTGACAGTGTGGGCCACCGCCGACCGCGGCACCGGCTCACTGGTCTTCGCCCACCGCGACTTCCGCAAGGATCCCCGCCACTGGGCAGCGCTGCAGTCCGGCGAGGTACCCGGTGACTGGCCCCTGCTGAAAATGATCACTCTGGGGATGCTCGCCAAGGACGGCGCCGATCACCGGAGGCTCAGATCGCTGGTCAGCTCCGCCTTCACCCCCCGCCGCGTGGAGCGGCTGCGCCCGCTGATCGAAGACATGACTCGCGAGCTGGTAGACAACCTGGGCGCCATGGCGCCGGGTAACCCGATCGACCTGCGCAGCACGTTCGCCTTCGAACTGCCCATGGGCGTCATCTGCAGTCTGTTCGGACTCGAGGACCGCTCGGTGCGCAAGAGACTTGCCGCGGACTACACCGCTCTGATCGACAGCCGTTCCACCCCGGAACAGGCCCAGGCAGCTGAGGCCGGCATCGGTACCGTCATCGCCGAGCTGATTGCCCAGCGACGCGAGAGGCCCGGCGGCGATCTGACCACCGCGCTCCTCGCCGCCCACGACGCTCAGGACGGCAGTCTTGACCAGCAGGAACTGATGGAGACGCTGTTCTTGTTCCTCTTCGCGGGCCATGAGACGACGCGGAATCTGATCACGAACGCTGCCAAGAACCTGATGGCGCACCGCGACCAGCTCCGGCTCGTCCGCAGCGGAACGGTGAAGTGGTCCGCGGTGGTGGAGGAGACTCTGCGGCACTACAGCCCAATCAGCACGGTGATGTTCCGGTACGCCGCCCGGGACATCGAACTCCCGGACACAGGCGTGACGGTCCGCCAAGGCGAGGCCGTGCTGGTCTGCGTCGCCGCGACGGGCCGGGACGAAGACCACTTCGGCCCGCAGGCCGATGCCTTCGACGTCACGCGTCCGCCGGGCGGCCACCTATCCTTTGGACATGGCCCCCATTTCTGTATAGGTGCTCCGCTAGCGCGCATGATGGCTTCTACAGCACTCGATCTTCTCTTCACCCGCTTCGATCTCAGTCCCGCCCCCGGTTACCCGACGGCCGAGTCCGAGCCGTCGTTCTCCTCCAACTGCGACCGCGAACTTCCGGTTCTTCTGACTCCGTTCGTGTCACCCTGAACAGGTTTGCGGGGCGGTGCTTCACCAAACACCACTCCGTATTTCCGCCCCCTCAAGGACTTGGACGTTGTGACTGCCCGGGCTGATACTGTCTCGTCCCAGGTCAACAGACAGTCACAACCTGTCACCACGTCAAGGGGGACGTCGAGCATGCGCCGACCAATGCTCACGGACCAGCAAGTCCTTCACCTCATGCCAAAGGCGATCAGGGGTCAGCAGTGGTCGCATCGTGCGGAGCTGATGCCGACGGCTTTTCGGGGGGAGTCTTAACCCATGCACACCCCCGGCGCATCAGCCAACGCACGCCGCGCCGGCGTCTCAAGCGCGATGCAGGCTTTGTCTCGACTTGGCGGGTCCCTGAGCGAGAATCTGGCCTGGGCCCGTGAGAGCCGACGAGCCCGGCGGCTCTACCACGATCTGGGCATGAGGCCGGGTCACCGATTCCAGGACCTGGTCGACGCCGTTGCCCATCGCCGAGGACGCGACATCCTCTTCCTGGAGCTGGAGCTCCCACCGCACGTGAGCGGTTTCTGTGTGCTCGCAGACTCGGACTTCATCGTGACCAATGCGCGCGACAGTGAAAGCCAGCGGCGGCACACAGGGGCCCACGAGCTGCGCCACCTGCTGGCTGGCGGACCCTCCCATGCCGCGGGCGCCGAAGTGACTGCAGGCTCATTTCTCGATCTGCCTTCCCTCCCCCCTGGCGTGGCGGAGGAAGTCCTGACGCGGCCTGCGCAGCTGCGGTCGTGCTACGGCGATGAGGAGGAATTCACCGCCGAGGTCTTCGCAACGGTCGTGCTGCCGCTACTCGACCCGGACAACAGCAGCGCTGCCACAAACTCCATGACGAGCAGCTTCTCGAACCGCCGCTCGGAGATCTGATCCCATGCGGTAAGGGGCGCTTACCACATTCAACTTGATCACGGCCATGTTGAGTCTGTGCCTCGGCGTGGTCAAAAGCGATGGTGGCTCGCCGGGAGCTGGACCCGGCGCTACAGCTGACCTCTTCTGCGCTCGTGCACGCCGGCGCCGTCTTCCTCCTCGCGACGCCCGCCATCTACCGCGCCGTCGGCACCATGCTCCATTCGCCGAATATTGCGGCTCTGCTCATCCACGCGGAGACGCCTCTGTGCGTCGGGCACGCCCACGTGATGACGCAACTGTGGCAGCCCAGCTGGTGCACACGCCCGGCTCTTCGCCGATGGGTGGTTGCGTGGCTCCCGCTCCATACGTCGCCGATCGCCGCCATGGCGGTGCTCTAGGCGCTGGCTGACCTGCGAGGCCAAAGCCGGCCTCTGCGGTTTGCTGCGGAGTACGCTCAGGTGCCCCAGGTCGTTGCGCCGACTGTCGAGCGGACTGGACACCCGGCTCTCCCTGCGACGACGGCGCATCGAAATCCGCGACGGCGCCCGCCATCTGACCGCATGGATGAGCACCGCGCCCGTCCGCACGCTCGAAGACCTCATCCGCCAGACCCCGTCGCCCGACGTCGGCCTGGTGGCCGCCCAGGCCACCGTCACGCTGCTGCACGCCCGACGATGCCAGGTGAACGGCACGCCCCCGTGGCCGAGTCACTGCGCGTGCCGGCCCTTCCCGGCACCGATGTACCCGAGAAACAGGAGTGTTCTCACCTCGTCAGCGTCGCCGACCACATGGGGCAACCGCTCGTGCAGCGGGCTCTTGAACTCACCGCTGGCGCTGCTAAGGCAGAGGCTCCGCCCTGGTGAGCCCCGCTGTTGTGCGGCACCGTGTCAACGCCGCCTCAGTCAGCTGGGCCTTACGGCGCCTACGTGTCTCCAGGGGTGTTCTGGGCAGTAATCACCCCCGAGTGGCGCGGATACGAGGAGGTGCAGGCTGCCGTGCCCGATCAGTCCGGCTGGGCAAAGCGGTGTTCACGACGCCGTGTCGGTCTCCGCGGAGGCAGACGCTTGGCGTGGAGACAGGACAGGTAGCTCCGCGGCCGCAACAGCGTCAGAGGAGCATTGACGATTCACCGATCTCCGATGCTCACGCACATAGCCACCCGTGCTTCACTGGTCAACTATTAAGGAACCAATGGTGGCCTGGACCACTTGGGATATACGCTTCCTAGGCACTGCTGAGTGCCGTGGCCCCCTTGGAGAGAACCTCAGGTGAATGAAGCCGCCCTTGAGCCGGCACCCGTGCACAACATTGCCGAGCTGCTCAGTAAGGTCGACGCCTACGCCCAGCAGCTCGGCACCAGCCGGGACCGGCTCCTGGACGTCACCCACATCTCGAAGAGGACCGGCATCGAGCCCCAGCGAGTGCGCGCTCTCCTGGACGGCGCTGCCCCTGAAGCGGAGCCGTCCGAGAAGAAGGCCAGGGAGGCATTCCGTCGGAAACTGTTCCAGAACCGGCTCCAGTTCCTGACGCGTACACGTCTGAACAACGGCCGGGAGTACTCGCTGAGGGAGATCGAGAAGGGCACGGGCATCTCCTTCCAGCACATCCGGCTGCTGCGCAACGGTGATCGCAGCGCGCGAGCAGACCACGCCACCAGGCTGGAGCTCTTCTTCGATGTGCCGGAGGGCTGGTGCTCTCTGACCGAGGGGGCGGCACTGACCCAGTACCTGCAGCGCATGGTGTGCGAGGATCTCCCCAAGCTGGCCATCGAGGATCGCCTGCGCCGCATCCATGGCGTCTCGCTCACGCTGCGCAGCACGGGCGAGGGAGGCCAGGTGGATGTCCTCAAAGACCTGCTGCCGGCGCTGGATCAGGTGATCGCCCAGGCCAGGGCGCAGGGGCATGTCGGGGGTGGCCAGCGCCGCGACTGAAGCGGAGCCAACTGTGAGGTGATCTCGATCAATGGCCCCAGCTACCGGCTCAAGAACCGGCTCGCCGCCATCGAACGGGAAACCCAGGTGCTCTGACCAGCGATAACGGGGAGTCCGTCACCGGATGACAGAAATCTCCGGCAGCGGCTGCTGCCACTCACCCAGTTCGGCCACAAGTACCCGGCGAGCGGCCAGCCGGGCCTGACTCCACCCCTCGTCGACGGACAACGCCTCCCTCGTCCATCGATCAGCGTTCTCCGCACCGCTCATCTCGCTCAAAACGGCGTCGATCTCCTGCAGGTCAGGCAGGACACCGTGACCGAGCCGCCCTTCATCCACCAGGACCTCAGCCATGCCAAAGGCGTGCTCGAAGTCCAGGGCAATCTCATCCGTCACCACCTCGTGCTTGGCCAGCCAGGCAACCTGGGACTGGGCATCAGCCGCCAGCACGGTCAGCGACTCAAGCAACAAGCGCCGACGAAACAAGGGACCAGGACTCTCCATAACACAATGGTCGCACGCGTCCACCTGCCCGAGCCCACAGACGAACACCCAGCTGGGCACCTTCATCCGTACTTCGTTGAGCACCTTCACAAGTACGCCGACACCAGCCGAACCGGCAGACCGCCGTCTACCTGCGCGACCTCCTGCTGGACAGCGGCGTGCTGCCTCGCCTTGACCGGCGACTCCTGCTGTCCGAGCGGTGGCTCACCCAGCGGATTGCCGCCACTGAAGACGCAGAACACGCTCGGTTGCTCGAGTACTTCGCCACCTGGCATCGACTCTGCAAGCCCCGTGCCAAGGCAGCCAAGAGCTCTCCGGGCATCAGCACGACGCGGGGATGCCGCCAGCAGACCACCCAGGCTGACGACTTCCTGGTCCGGCTAGCCACCCGCATCGCCACCGATGCCGGAGCCACCTGGAAGAACTACGCACCCGGCAGCCCCAACCAGCGATCTCCACGACTCCCGTGAGGCACCGGCCAGGTGAACTGGCCTGCAGGGTCACGCCTGCAGGCGCTCGATCCAAGGGTGCGGTCCATACGTCTTGGAGATCGCCTCGACAAGCCAGCGTCGCTGCGGATCCGTGAGCACGGGCAGCACAGCCTCGAAGTCCTCTTCATCCTTCAGCCGAGGTGTCTTGGCCTTGTAGTAGAGCTGCACATCCGGAGCCAGATACGGAACGCCGTCAGCCGAGGTCATCCCGAGAGTGCTGATCGGCCTGCACACCCGAGGGTCACGCCGTGACACCCATTCCTGGCCGCGGGACTCATCAAGCATGACCTGAATACGCCAGGGGTCGTCTGGCCCGGGCCGACACCAGATGTCGTGAACTCTCAGGGGCAGGACCTCGCCCCATGCCCACGGACGCAAGCTCCCCGGTGGATCAGCGGCCCACCATTGCCAGCCCGCCAGAACCTGCTGGGCCTCTCGCTGGTCACGCCGCAACAGCAAGACGTCGATGTCCCCGTGGCTCCGAATGCGTTGCCCCACCGCGAGCTCGATCGCAAAACCTCCAGCCACCCACCAGCAGGACTCCAGGCCCGAGAACCTCGCAACAACTTCGCTCAGCGACGCGGGATCCCACCTGCCAAACGGAGCCTGGAGACGTGTCATGCCGCTCATTCTCCCCTGGCAGCCCTTGAGCCGAAGCACACCGCCGTTGCCACTCAGCGCGAGTCTCGGCGGCGATCGCGGCTCCCGCCGACCGGCGGGGTATCGGCCCAGCCGTTGCGAGGAGAGCAGTGCCGCCAGGGATTCCAACGAGTTCTATACATCTCGCTGCCAACCAGCGGATGGTCGGCCAATAGTTCTCCGGTGGAGACCGGGACCGCGACCGTACCCACCGCATCCTCCGCGTTGTCCGTCTCCTCGCGTGGTCTCACGCGGACTCCTGGTTCGAAGCGTCGTGCGGCGGAAGCACCGCTCACTCGCTCTGATGCAGACACGAATCGCGTCCGATGCATGCCCCTGGCTCGTCGTTCACCCCCGACGGGACGTGAGACGCGCGAGCGTTTCTGTGGGCCAGCAGAACCATTCGAGAAGGCGGCTGGTGATCACGAAGTAGTGGACGCTGACCCAGCCCCGTTTCTTGTCCAGGATCTGTGGGGCCTTGTCCCGGTGGACGTAGCGGATGTATCGGTGCCGGATTGGCGCTCCGGCCATCAGCAGCACCGGGGCGGAGAGGATGATGACCACCGGGACCAGGGCTCTCACGACGGTGAGCTTCGTCCTCTCTTCGTATCGCATGCGCTCAGTGTGCTGAACTGCGCATTGGCTTGTCAGCCTGCCCTGCGGGGTTTGGTACCGCGTTTGTGGCGGGCAGTGCGGCTGCAGGCCTCGCCGGTGACGAGGACTTTGCGAGATGCATGCCGCCGACTCACGCCCAGTCCTGACCGGGCCGGCGGCCACAGCACCCAGCCATAGGCCACGATCTGGCAACGAGCCCCTTACCTGCCGTGGTCGGGCTCATGGTCGGGCCGACCCCATGTGCCAAGCCCGTGCGACAAGTGGATACGCAACCGCGGCAGCGCAACGAAGCCCCGTGCCAGATCGGCATGTGGCTGCGCATCGAGTCCGAGGTCCTGCGCAGTCCACGTGTACGGCCGGTTGCGCAGACCGACCGGAGACGCCCGCCGTAGGGCTGCGCAATCGATAGAGGTGCGCAGTCGGTGTGCGTGCTGGCTGGTGGGACGCTGCGCGGCGCGGCAGCGGCAGGACCCTCATTCTCCGTGTCGTCCTGGGGCACTGCCTCGAGCTGGTCGTCCCCATTGCTCTGGGGACATTGGTGGGCTCGCACCCGCGCCCGGTCGGACGCGTGGTCGGGGTTGCAGCCGGGCCGAGCACGGCCTTGTGCCCTGATCGTGATCGTGGTCGGGGTTGTGTGGTCGGTGGCCGGGTCGGAGCGCGCGGGTTTGCTCAAGGCCGGCAAGTACCTGTTCCGACCTGGGAGTTTCACCATGCCACCACACAGGCAGGCCTCCGATGGCGAGGCCACTGCTGCAACGGTCTCGGGCGCCCGTCTGGAGAGGATGCGGCAGCGCGTACGTCTGTCGCGGCTGGCCCTCTGCACGGCCATCGCGGCCGGCCCCATTGCTCTGGGCACCGCGGTGCTGTCCGGACCGACCACGCTCGTGGCTGCCCCCGCGACCAAGCCGACCGCCATGCGCACTACGGCGGTCAGCGCCGACCCGGCCGGCTTTGCGCAGCTGTTCGCTCGTGCGTGGCTGCGCAGCAATGCCGACGACACCACAAGTGCGCAGGCGCGGCTTGCGCAGTCGATGGGGCCGGACGTTGATCTGCCTGAACCGGCCGGCGATGCGCAACGGAGGCTGGAGTCGGTGACCGCGGTGCGCAGTGCGCAACGCGAGTCCGGCCGGTGGGCGGTGACGGTGGCTGCGCAGTACGCCGACGGCAAGGTGCGCTACTTCATCGTCCCGGTGGCCGCCGACGCCAGCGGCGCCTCGTTCACGGTGACGAGTGCACCGGGGGTGGTGGCGGGCCCGACCCGTGCCGCAGTGGCCAAGTCTCCGTACTCGGTGACGGTTCCCTCCGACAGTGACCTGTCCTCGACCATCGGGGAGTTTTTCGGCGCGTACCTGACGGGCGCCGGGGAGGTCGAGCGCTATGTCGCGCCCGGGGTGAAGCTGACACCGGTCTCCCCCGCCCCCTACACGGCGGCCGGCGTCCAGCAGGTCCTCGGTGCTGAGGCGGCCGCGGCCGCCGAGCATGTACCGGCAGACGGGATCACGGTCCGCGTCCATGTCCAAATCGAGGCCCGGGACGGCGACGGGCGATGGCCGCTGGCCTACCAGCTCGGCCTCAAGGCCCGGTCGGGTCGCTGGGAAGTGGCGGCGCTGGAGTCCGGCACCGTGAAGAACGGGGGCCAGTCGTGACGACAGTGCACAGTCTCCTGCTCGCCGGGCAGCTGAACGACCTCGGCAACTCCTGGATCACCATGTTCAGGGATTGGGCGACCAAGGGCCTGCAGGCCGGCCTGATCGTTCTCGTGGTCGTCATCATGATCCAGAAGTTCAGTCTCAAAGCAGGCATCGGTGCGCTGCTGCTGATGGTGATCGCCCTGGGGTTGTACAACTCGCGCAACGAGCTGGCGAACATGTTCGCGGACGAGGTGAAGCACTCGTCCAAGGGCGCGCCCGCCGTTCCCGGCGTCGTACGCAGTGTCGATCCGGTCGCCCACGGGCACTCCGCCGACGGGGAAGGCCGGCTGTGAGCGCGGCGGCCGCGGGCCGGGTGGGGCGCTACTACACCGCGGCCCGGCGCCACCCCTGGGTGCTGGGGAAGGTCGCCGACTGGCGTATTCCTCTGGGCCCGTACACGCCGGCGCAGATCGTGGTGGCTGTCGGCGGCGGCTTCCTTCTGGTCAAGACGATCCCGTGGTGGTCGTGGATGGGCCCAGTGCCGATCGTGGCCTGGGTGCTGGCCGTGTGGGCGGTGCGCCGACCGAAGATCAAGGGGCGTGCCCCCATGCAGGCGGCATTGGGCTGGGTGCTGCTCGCCTGGCAGCCGCGGGGTGGCCGGATGGGCGGGCGGGCTGCGCGGGACCGCGCCTCCCACGCGCTGCTCGGCGGATTCACCATCGAGGGCACCCCTTCCCCTCTGGCTTCCATGGCTGATCCGGGCCGCGCTGCAACGACGTCTGCCGACCGGACGCCGCGCCGAAGCCCGGCATCCCGCGTTGCCGCACAGCGAGGCCGGAGACCGGCCGCGCACCGGGAATCAGCGCGTCCGGTGTCGGGGGTGCAGCAGCTGATTGCTCTCGTCGAACAGAGCGGAGGTGGGCGGTGAGGGTTCCGATCCGTCACATTGCCGGACATCTGGTGTGGTCGACGCAGGGCAGCGTGTGGGCTGTTTACCGGCTGCATCCCGGCCCGGATGTGCAGGGCCGTCGTGAGGAGACCGTCCAGGGCACCTACGTGCCGGCGGCAGTCCGTGACGAGCAGCTTGCCAAGATCACCCATCTGATCCGTTCTCTGTCGGGGGCGCCGCGGCTGTTCGGTCTGTGTGCGCAGGTCGATCCGGGCGAGATCGCCCTGCGGATGATCGAGGGCATCGAGCCGTCCGAGGCGGACCAGGGCGAGGGCTCGCATCCGTGGGTGGAGAACGTCGAAGCGACGCTGGATCTTCTGGATGCTCAGGAGATGCACCGCCGCACGCTGTGGCTGGCGGTTCCGCTGCAGACCGAGACAGCCGGCCTTCAGGTGGCAGCGTCGCTCGGTGCGGCGTGGGCGGAATTGTCCCCGATGCTGGGCATGCGGCCGACACCCGTCGCTCGGCGTGAGGTGACGGCCTACCGCGAGCAGGCCTTCCGGGTGGAGGCCGCGCTCGCCGGAGGCATCGCCTTCCGCCCGGCCCGACCCGCAGAGATTGTGTGGATGATCCAGCACGCCCTCCACCGCGGGCTGCCGGAGCCACTGCTCGCGGAAGCCGAAGCCAGCGATCTGTACGGAGGGCAGGTCCGTGATGACGTGCTGCGCTCTCCCAGCTATGCCGACCTCGGCCAGGTACGTCTGCAGGAAGGCGGCATCGACCCTGCTCTCGACGATGTCGACGACTTCAAAAGCACGGGGCGGATAACGCGGTCGGGACGCAAGGCCTGGTGGCGGCTGAACACCGCCTCCCCGCTGCGCAGGCGCTGGCTGCAGGTCGAATCCGAAACCGGGGTGGGCTACCAGGCACAGCTGGCGCTGGCCGAATGCCCGCCCGCGGTGAGCCAGGAGGCTGCTGACCTGTTCTCCCAGCTGGAAACCCTCGACTTCCCCGTCGACTACACCGTAGACCTCACGCTGGTGCCGGCAGAAAAGGCCCGCGAACAGGTGCGGCGCAAGAAGAACGAGCTGATCGACCAAGCCGACCAGTACGACGCACGCCCCACCGGGATGCCTGCCTCGCTCACCGAGGCTGCCCGCGACCTGGGCGAGCTGGACGCCCGCCTGTCGCGCACGTCGGTCGAGGTCGAAGTGCAGTCCGTCACCGTGCTGACGGTATGGGGCCCGACCGCGTCCATCTGCGATGTCCGCGCCCGGGCCCTGGCGGCGCTGCTCGGCGGCGCCGACTACCGGGCCGTGCGCCCGGCCGGCCTGCAGGAGGCGCTGTTCGCCCTCGGCTTGCCCGGAACCGTGCGGCCCGGAGTGGTGCGGGAGTTCACCCAGCATCAGGTCTCCGAGGACTGGGCTCTGGGCGGCGCATTCACTGCCTCGGAGGTCGGCGATCCGAACGGGATGTTCCTCGGCGTCGATCTGGACTGCGGCACCACCCGCCCCGTGATGATCAATGTGGCGGATGCGCCCAAGGTGGATGCTTCCGCGTCCATGGGCATCGTCGGGGACCTGGGGGCGGGCAAGAGCGTCCTGCAGAAGCTGATCGCCGAGGCGGTCTGGGCGCGCGGCGGCTGCGCGATCTGCATCGACCGCACCCCCGTACGAGAGTGGGCCCGCTTCGCCCGCGTTGCAGCGAAAGGTCGCGTCCAGATCGTCGATGCTGCCCAGGCGAAGGTTTCCATCGACCCGCTTCGGATGTTCGACGGCCCCGAGGGCCGGCACTACGCCTTGTCCTACCTCACCCTGCAGCTCGGCATCGGCCCGATGAGCACCAGCGGCGAGGTCTTGCACCACGCCGTCGAGCAGGCCGCGGCCAGCGAGGCCCCGTCCATGCACCGTGTGCTTGAGGTCCTCGATGAGATGGCCACGAGCGAGGCGGGCAAGCGGCAGGACGCTGCCGCCACCCTCGCAGGACTCATACGAGTCGTGGCCAGCAACCCGCTGGCGGCGATGGTGTTCGATCCGACGCTGCCGCCGGTACGACTGGACGCCTCCAGCGCCTCCGACATGATCGTGGTCACCACGACAGGCCTGAAGCTGCCGCCGAAAGCCGCGTTCGACAAGCCGGAAGTCCTGCACCAGCAACCGCTGGAGGCGCTGATCGGCCGCGCCGTGCTGTACCTGATCGCCGCGATCGCCCGACAGACCGCCTTCGAGGACCCCGAGCGGTTCACCGCGGTGGTCCTGGACGAGCTGTACTGGCTCACCTCTTCCGCGGAGGGCACAGCTCTGGTCCACGAGATCCTCCACGACGGCCGCAAGCACGGCGCCGGTCTGCTCGCCGGCTCACACGACTCCGAAGAACTCGGCCCCGACCGTGGCCTGATGGCCTACCGCGCGCTGGCCCGCACGGCCGACCGCGAGCGCGCCCGCCGCGGCCTGGAGTTCGTCGGGCTCGACCCGAACGACCCGGAGCTGCTGAGGCTGGTGACCACCGGCTTGTCCCCCGTCGGGCAACGCGGCCGCGAGGGCGAGTTCCTGCTGACCTGCCCGCGGCAGAACACCGGCCGGGTCAAGGTCGGCATCCCTCGCATCGCGCGCATCACCACGTCCATCACCACCACACCAGGACGCCGCGCAACTGCAAGCTCCCAGCCAGGTTCAACGGTAGTGCCGCCCGCTGGTCAAGCCACTGGTGGCCGCCCGAAGGAGCGCATCTGATGATCTCCTCTTCCTGGGACGACCCCCGCCGCGTCGCCGCGGCCGCGAGTGTCTTCACCACGGTCGCCGTCATCATCGGCGTGCTCAGCCTGGCCGACGGGACGAGTGCTCCGCAGGTGCGGTGGCCGCACACCGGGCCAGCCTCCGCTGCCAACACCCGCCCCGCCCACCAGGACCCATGCGGCCGGATCGTGGGCCCGGCCGAGGCGTACTGCGAGCGCGGCACCACGAAGTCCGCCGCTGCCGAGCAGCAGGACGTGACCGATGCCGCCTGGAGGCTGGTTCCCGCCGGCGCAGGGCCGGCCGACCCGATGGCCTGGCGGTGCCGGAGTACTGCCGGGCAGAGGCGGCGCTGACATGTTCCGTCCAGACCGCGGCACCCTACGCTCAGCCGGCTTCGTCGTACTCCTCGCGGGCGTCTTCATCCTGGTCAACACCCAGGTTGTGTACGCGGCCAGTGGCAACGGCGAGAGCGGGGACCTGCTCGCCCCGTTGAACATCACTTCCTCCGAGGGAGTGCCGATCAACAACTACGAGCTGGACGCCGAAGGCGGCGGGTTCTTCGCCTTCAAATCGCAAGCTCTCGCCTTCGCCCTGTCGGGTCTGTTCACCCTCATTCGGATGCTGGTGGGCCTGGCTGGCTGGGCCATCGAGGTGGCTCTCCGGTTCCCGCTGCTGAAGATCCTCGCTGCTCCTGCGGAGAAGGTCGCCGACGCCTACGACACGCTGGTCGTCGACACGCTCGGGTTGAAGGGTCTGCTCCTGGCCTGGGCGTTCGTGTTCGCCGCGTTCATGATCGTGCGTGGCAGGGTCGGCCGTGGTCTGGGCGAGATCTTTCTGACTCTTCTCATTGCTGCGTTCGCCGCTTCCGCATTCGTCCGCCCCGACTATCTGCTCGCCCAGGACGGACCTCTGGGGCAGAGCCAGCAGGTGGGCGCCGAGGTCGCCCAACAGAGCGTCAACTCCTACAACTGGGGCGGCAAGCTCGCCAGCACGGATCCGTGCGACGGCATGGTCGGCAACGCCGAAGCCAAGTGCCTGCAGCGGGAGGGCGAGGGCCCTGTCTCCGCAAGCGAGGTCGCCCGCCCGATCCAGCACTCGATCACCAACGCGCTGATCGTCAAGCCCTACATGCTGCTGCAGTACGGACGCACCCTCGATCCTGCCAAGCCTGCCGACCGCAAGGCCTACGCTCTCCACCTCAAATGGATCAGCGGAGGCTACAAACCGGAGACTGAGGCTCCCAAGAAGCAACCGCGGCCTAAGAACGATCCCTGCCGCGCCATCAAAGGCCCGGCTAAGAAGTACTGCGAAGCAGGCACCGGACCGGCTTCCGGCGTTGACGGGTCTGCGCCGTATTACGCCGACTTCCCTTTGCCGGACGAAGACCAACAGTTCGGGATGTTCCTGAGCGAGCTGCGTGAGTCCGGGCCCGTCGGCAAGTCGTGTGCCGACTACGCCGAAAAGCCCACCTGGTCGCGTGTCGCCGGCGCCGCGCTGCTGCTCGTAGCCTCGCTGTTCATCTGCGGCATGCTGCTATCCGCTTCGATCGTCCTCCTTGGCACCCAGGGCATCTGCGCAGCGGCCGCGGCTGCCGGCGGGGTCACCTTCATCGCCGGCATGCTGCCCGGGCCTGCCCGCCAGTCGGTGTGGAAGTGGCTGTCGCTGTGGGGCATCGCGGTCCTCACGCTGGTGGGGGTCTGTGCGTTCGTCCCGTTCTTCGGCATTGCCGTGGACGCCACCATCACCAACGGCCCCGATCTGATGGTGGAGCGGATCCTGCTGATCGACGTGCTGGCCATTGCCGGCGCGGCCGGACACCGCAGGCTGCTGACCGGCATCGTGTCGTTCGGCCGGCGTATGGCCATGCGGATGCGCCACGCGAAGGTCGGCGGCACCCAGATGCCCGGCGATACCTCCAAGCACGGCGGCGGGCTGCGCGCCTTCACTGGCGGCGGGTTCGGGAAGCTCGGCACCCGCCAACAGCTGATGGGCGCTCTCACCACGCTGTTCGACGGTACGGGCATGCCGGGGAACCCCGGAGGAATGCTCGCCGACGCCACTGCTGAGGCCAGGCACGGCCTCGCACCGCTCGCCGCGGCAGCCGCCGCGGGCGGGATAGGCACGCGGCTCGGCGCAAAAGGCGCTCATTGGCTGCTGATCGGCAAGCGGCCGGACAAGGAACAGCTTGCCAAGTGGCGCAAGCCCACCGCCGACGGCGACCAAGGCCCTGGCAGTCCGCCGGCAGGTGGGCCAGGTGCTTCGGGCAGCGGCGGGCCCCGCAAGCCCGGCGGACCCGGCGGGCCTCCCGACCGGTACCGTGACGGACAGGGGCAAATCGTCGATCGCGCCTCAGGCAAGGTGCTGCACGACCAGAACACCGACCGCACTCTGCTGTCGACCCGCGCCCACAACCGACTGGTCCGCTTCCGCGGGTACCGCATCCTGCACCGGGGCGGTCGGGCTGCGTACGGGGCGACAGCCGGCCTCCCGGCCACCATTCGCCAAGCCCGGACCGTCGGCTCGCGCTACTCCCAGGACGCCCGCCAACAGGTGCGGGTATGGGGCAACACCGTCCGCGAAGACGGCCGGGCCTGGGCCGAGACAGGGCGGCATGTCTCCCGTGTGTTGCCGGAGAACAACGACGACCGCGGCGGGAACGGACCATTCGTCAGCCGTCGGCTGCCGACCACAACAGCCTCCGGTCGGCCGCGCACGCCAGCGCCTCCGACCGGAGGAGGCGCCGCCCCAGCAGGCGCGCCCACGGCCCCGAACCGGCTCGCAGGCGGTGGCAATCCGCGTCCAGCGAGCGCAGCACCGAGCAGGAGGGGCCCGGGACTTGCTGGTGGCGGGAGTCCGCGAGGCGCCACGCGCGACCCGCATGCTCGGATGCAGGAACTCTTCAGGGCCGCGTCGGAGGCTGATCGGCTGCGCACGGAGCGGAACCGGCAGCAGCCGACCGGCGAAGGCGAGGAGGAGTGAAGCGGGCCCGGCGCCGCCTTGGGCGGTGGGGGTGCGTGACGGTGGTGCTGCTGTTCGCCGCCGTGTGCTGCGCGGCCCAGGTGTCGAATTCGATCAGCGCGTTTGTCGCGCTGCAGAGCAGTGCCCAGGACGACGGCGGGATAGCTGAAGGCGGCTCGGCTGCGGACATCCCGCCGCGGATGCTGATGGCCTACAAGACGGCCGTGCAGTTGGTTGGACGGTATGCGCCCAAGTGCCGGGGGATGCACTGGCCCGTCCTCGCCGGCATCGCCAAGGTCGAGTCCAATCATGCTTCGGGCCGGAACATCGCGACCAACGGAGACATCCGCCCGAAGATCTACGGAGTGCTCCTCAACGGCTCCGGGGCCGGCGGGAACACCAGCAGCTTCCCCGACACCGATGGCGGCAAGTGGGACGGCACCGCCCAAGGGGAACGCGCTGTCGGGCCGTTCCAGTTCCTGCCCTCCACCTGGGAGAGCATCGGCAAGGACGCCAACGGCGACAAGACCGCCGACCCGCACAACGCCGACGACGCAGCGCTCGGCGCCGCTCTCTACCTGTGCGGCAAGGGCCGCGATCTGGCCCAGCGTGCCCAGCTCAAGGCCGCGATCCTTCAGTACAACCACTCGAGCGAGTACCTGGCCAACGTGTTGGGGTGGATCGATCAGTACACCGCTGCCGCCAAGGGTCCGGATCTGAGGAGCGTGTCCGCAAAGGCCCGCACGGTGATCGAGGCGGCGCTGTCGCAGCGGGGTGTGCCCTACTCCTGGGGCGGCGGCAACGCCGATGGCAAGTCGTATGGCGTGTGCTGCTCGCCGAGCGGGAAGACCGGCGCGACCGTCAAGGGGTTCGACTGCTCGGGGCTGACCACGTACGCCTACGCCCAGGTCGGCGTCCACCTTCCACGGACGGCAGCCGCTCAGGCGTCGGTCGGCCGGCGCATCCCCGCCAGCCGCGGCACAAGCGCCCTCCAACCTGGTGACCTCGTCTTCTACGCCTACGCCCCACACCGCGATTCGGCGATCTACCACGTCGGGATCTACATCGGGGGCGGCCAGATGATCAACGCCCCACGCCCCGGCACCGTCGTGCGCACGGATGCCGTCGATGCGACGTCCGGCTACGCGGGAGGAGCCCGAGTCCTGTGAACCCACATCCGCCGCGCTCGCCGCGTCTCCTGCTGATCAGCACCGCATTACTGGCCATCAGCGGCGTGGTCCTGCTGTCCATGCGTCCCGTCCCCGCGCCGTCGGCCCCGGCTGCGCAGACGCCTGTCTCCGCCAAGCCGAACCCTTCACAGGGCGGTGCACACGCGGGCGGCGCCGAGGCCGTCGCCTCGCCTGTGCCGGCCACCGCATCTGCTCTGCCGCCCCACGGTGAGGGTGTTGCAGGTGACCGGGCTATCCAGAAGGCGCTGGAGGCGGCCTGGCCAGCCGACCTTGCCGCCCGGGACCAGCAGCGGCTGGTCGCAGCTGGCAGCGACCTGCTGCGCGCGGACGCCACCGGGATGGACCGCGCGAAGTGGCCGGGCATCTTCGGCAAAGTCCATGCGACCGCGCCGGCATACAGCCGGTTCCGCATCCAGGCCGCCATCGCACGGCGCGACGGCCCGGACGACCGGGCGGTGGTGCACCTGGTGTGGGCGGGCGCCGACCACGGCGGCACCTACACCGACGGCCGCATCACCGACTGGCACTTCACCCGTACAACCTCAAAGAAGGAAGGGGGCTCACCGTGGACTCCGCAGCCCCGTACCTGACCCATCAGGCCGACCAGACAGCGTCCGGGCCGGTACTGAGCCTGCTCACCAACCCCACCCAATACGTTCAGTGGCTGGCCGGCCATCGGTACCTACCCGCATCGACTGTCGCCCTCCCCTTGGCAGTGAGCGAGATCGTGGGGCACCGCTCGGCGGTCACGGCCTCGGCCGAGCGGATGGCACCAGAACTCGTCCTCACTCGGCGCTTGGGTCCGAGACCAGAAGCCCTCCTTCGCCACGGCATGCATCTCGCCCGTGCCCCCAGGGCGCGCCCATGGTGGGCGCCGCGCCGCACAGACAGGGTGCAGGTCCGGCTGAGTGAGCCATCGGCTGGGCGCACGCAGACAGCGGGCTGCCCTTCATCGACCCGTACCAGGACTCGCGGGACAGGGCGAGCCCCACCAGGAGGAGCACGGCACCACCGCTGACGTGTGGGTGCGGCTGGCGGACGGCAAGCCGGCCCCTTGGACTGAGCCGTGACGCCACGGCGCGCCCTGTCGGGAATGTTGCAACCGTGTCACACCACCCACACCCCTTGCGCTTTGCTCATGCGAACATATAATTTTCCCACTGCAAGGCGTGATACGAGAGGCATCTACCTTGCATATCAATCGACTTCCAGGACGAGAAGATGACGCGACCTCAACCTGATATTCACAGACTCGAAGTGTGCAACCACACGCGGCGCTGCCAGAACCGCCCGGACGAGCCTCGGCCGGCCGCGGAGCCTGGAGGCGAATGGCCGGCGAGGACGCGAAGCGTCTCCTGGGTCGCCGGTGCCGTTGTCGTAGAGAGCGACGACGACTTCGACGAGCAGGACCTGTACCTCGTCCGCCACCGCTTCCCGAACCGGCACGTCACCCTCGACGGCGACGTGATCACCGTGTGGCCCGCGTCCAGGCCTGGGCCTGGCCAGTGAGGGCAATCCGCCTCCGCCCCGAGGCCTCTCCTCGACCCCCGTACCCCCACCAGGAAGGAATGAGCATGACCACTTGGACAACATCGCCCTTCGGCAGGCGATTGGCTGCGCTGACGCTCGCGGCAGGCCTGGCCCTGGGCGCGGCAGGCTGTTCGGACGGCGCTTCGCTGCGCGAGCACGCATTGAGCACAGCATCGCAAGGCAACGACTTCGCCCCGCAGCAGGGACGGGCAAGCGCGCCGCTGGCTGAGCTCAAGGGCCAACAAGGCTTGGATCTGACGCTCACATCGGCCGAGCGGGACCCAGCCGGATACCTCACTGTCCGCGGCGTGCTGAAGAACGATGGCGCCGACACGGCCGTGGTTCCCGCCGAGCTGCGGGGCAGCGAGCTCGACGTCATCAGGACAGGACAGTCGTTGGGCGGAGCAACCGTCGTGGACTTCGCCGGCAAGAAGCGCTACTACGTGCTACGCGATACCGATGGGCACCCGCTCACCACGACCGGCCTCTCGTCTCTCGAGGCCGGCGAGAGCGTGCGCGTCTTCATGCAGTTCCCCGCTCCGCCGGCGAACACACGGTCGGTCGGCTTCCAGATGCCCCTGTTCGACACCGCAACCATAAAGATCTCCGGGTGAGGTGGGAGTCCGCATGCATTCGATCCCGTCCCGGCCCAGCGGCGCGCATCTTGCATTGACCAGCCTGGCAGCGATCCTGAGCCTCGCCTTCAGCATGCCCCAGCAAGCAGCCGCCACCACGAGCCCGAGTGAGCACCGGGCTCATGCGTTTACCCGGGTCAGCGACGTCAACGTGCACAGTTCCGGCCTCGCGCTCCGCCGTGGGGCGAAACTCGCTCCTCCGAAGATCCTCGACCTCGGCTCGGACACCGTCGGTATCAGCGAGGTTGTCGGGGACCAGCACGGCGCCGAACGCCGAGAAGAGACACCGAGGAAGGTGACGTTCCAGCTCCAAGCAGGGGTGCTGTTCACCAGGGACAGTGCACAGCTGAGCAGCTCTGCACGGCTCCGTCTCGCCTCGATCGCCAGGGACATCAACACGCAGCGTGCGGGCAGGGTCACCGTCTTCGGTTTCACCGACAACCTCGGCTCCGCTGCCCACGGCGACGTCCTCTCCCTGCAGCGCGCCGAAGCCGTGCAAGCCGTACTGGCGAGAGAACTGCGCACCAGAGCAGTCCGCTTCGACACGCGCGGGTTCGGGGAGAGGCACCCCGTCGCGTCCAACACCACCGAGGCCGGCCGTCAGAAGAACCGACGCGTCGAGATCTCTTTCTCGCGAACAGGCGGCTAACCATCCTGCGCTGTGGAGGTGGACCGTACGACGACACAGGACCATCGTCCGGTCTCCACCCCACAAGTGACCGGATACCTCCCGCGTCGTGAAAGTCAACTCAACCACCGCACTGGGAACTTGACTTGCCCATCCATAATCTTCCGATCACGGAAACGCACACCCGCAGCTCGACCAAGCCGCATTCCTGGGCTGCCCCAGGTCTGCGACCCGGCAAGCGGTCGTGCCACACCGCGCCAAACGGGGAGACTTCATGACCTGTGCACAACGACGCTCGTTCGGGCTTGCCTCTGATCGCGTACGAAAGCATGCACTCGGACTACTCATGGTGGGCAGCCTTGTCGTCCTGACCGCCTGTGGCGGCAGCGACAGGTCCAGTTCCCCCCATCACAGCGCAACGCCTGGTGGCAGTGCTTCGGCCGCCCCATCGGCCAGCCCGGACCCCCGGGCCGCAGCCAAGGGCGACGTACTCAGGACCTACGGGCTCTTCTGGGATGAGCAGATCAAGGCGTACGCCAAGGGCGACATCAAGGGAACTGATTTCCGCGACTACGCCGCGGCCCTGGCTCTGTCGAGTACCGAGAGCGATCTGGCTGACCTGCGGTCCAAGGGCAGCAGCCCAGTGATCGATACCTTCGTCGCCGGCGCTGGTACAAACGTTCCTGCCATCGATCCCGCCGTGGTGGCGCGGCAGGCGGTGAGCAAGATGAAGCTCTCCGGCCCCGACATCGCCAGTCCACGCACGACTGGCAAGTACGTCCTGGGCGTGCCGATGTGGATGTGGGTGCACAAGAGCCCGACCACTTACGGCCCCAACACGACGAGTGCCACAGCGGGCGGCGTGACTGTGACGGCGACGGCCAAGGTCACCCAGATCGTCTGGTCGATGGGTGACGGGTCGACGGTGACCTGTAAAGGCCCCGGCACGCCGTACGCCGCGTCCTACCGCGAGCAGGGGTCGCCGACCTGCGGCCACACCTACGCTCGCACCTCGGCAACCCGGCCGGGCAAGAAGTACCCCGTTTCGGCAACGGCCACGTGGTCGGTGGACTGGCAGGTCAACGGTGGCGGCCCGACGGGCCAGTTCACCGAGGTCAGGCGATCGAACATGCGGGTGGCAATCGGTGAGCTGCAGGTTGTCGGCTGACCGTCGCGCGTGAAGCGTGGTGAGGCGGACCGGAATATGAAGCGACGGGTTGAGATCTCGTTCCGGCGAACCGTGCGGTGCCCGGATCCAGCGCCAGTGGGCCCGGACCACACAGGATCGAAATCAGCCAAACCCTATGACCGGAACTCGAAACATCACGTTTGCGATGTGACCAGAGCGGTCCCGAGTTGTATGAGTGAACTCGCTTATTGCACTGGAGGGTTGAGTGAAGGTGCGTAATCTTGCGGCAACGCAAACGCATAGCCGCAGCTGGAGCAGGCCGCAGTTCAGGGCCGTCCTACATCGGAGGCCCAAACAGCCAGACCTACCACACCGCGTCGTACGGGAGACAACGTGACACCTACACAACGACGCTCGTCAGGGCCGAGGATCGCCGCCAATCGCGCCCGGAAGCACTCAATTGCGATGCTCCTCGCAGGCAGTCTGGTGGCACTTGCCGGCTGTAGCGACAGTGACGCGGATGCAGCGCCGTCCCCGCCGAGCCGTACTCAAACAGGCAGCACGTCGTCGTCCCCCAATTCCACCGCCGAGGACACCGCTGCCGTTGCGGCGTACAGCCGCTCCTGGGATGCACAGACGGAGGCCTACAAGAAGGCTTCCTCGTCGGGAACCGGCCTGAAGAAGTACACGACGCTCCAGGCTCTGTCGGACATCGAGAGCGATCTGTTGGCGATGCGGAAGGCCGGACAGGTCACGACCGGGAAGCCGGTGATCCATCCCAAGGTCATCAAGGTGACGAACGGAGAGATCCCCAAGGCCACGGTCGCGGACTGCGTCGACACCACGCACTGGACGCTGATCGACAAGGCCTCACGGAAGAAGGCCCCGCTGCCATCGGAACGCCTCGCCAAATACGTCAGCACCGCAACGCTTGAAAAGTGGGGGACGAAGTGGATGGTCACGAAGTTGACCGCTCAAGATCAAGCCTGTTGACCAGACGTCTCGCTGTACTCGCCGGCGCCCTCGTACTCGCCCCGGCAGGCATCGCGTATGCCGGCATCGGCCCCAATGTCGGTGCAGGCAAATGCCATGTCATCAAGTTCTGCGTCGGCGTCGGCGTGGACACCAAATATGGCGGCAAGGGCGGCCACTCGGGCTCGGGGGCCAACGGCGGCAAGAGCAAGTTGCAGTGCAAGCTGACCAAGGTAAGCCCGAAGCCGCCCGCCAACCACCCCGCCTGGCACGGCGCGGACCCTAAGAAGAACGACCTGTACTTTCGTGCCTGCACGGACGGGGGCGACAACAACCCGGGCGGCTTCGTCGTCGTGCCGCAGGGCAAGCCCGCACCGCAGGTAGACCCGCAGGAGCTGGCGCAACGCGCGGTCGATTCAATGACACTGCTCGGGCCGGACATCGCGAGCCCGAAGGAGGCCGGGAAGTACACGGTGGGCGTGCCGATGTGGTTGTGGGTCAACCAGAGCCCCACTACCTACGGGCCCAACACCGCCTCTGCATCGGCGGGCGGAGTGACCGTCACTGCGACCGCAAAGGTCTCCAAGATCGTGTGGCAGATGGGCGACGGGATCTCCGTGACCTGCAACGGGCCAGGCACGCCATACAGGGCCTCACATGGCATGGCCGAGTCACCGACCTGTGGCCACGTCTACTCCAAGACGTCCGCCAGTGAGCTGGCCGGAAAGTACCGGCTGACCGCCACGTCGACGTGGACCATCAACTGGCGTGTCACGGGTGACGGCGGGGAGACAGGCCAGCTCACCGAGATCCGGCAGTCCCAGGTGCAGGTGGCGATCGGCGAGGTGCAGGTTGTCGGGTGATCGTCGTCCTGGAGGGAAAGAGCGTTGAGCAAGACCAAGGAACGCACAGATATATCCGCCCAGAATGTGATGCCGCCGCAGGGGCGGGGGGCAGGGCCGGTGGCGCCACCGCGGGTCTCGGCCCGAAGGCGCAGGCCCGGGATGATCGCCTTGTCGCTGGCCCTGATCGCGGCAGGTGGCGCAGGTGTCACGGTGCTGTTGCTGCAGGTGAGCCATCGCACCCAGGTGGTGAGTGTGGTCCGCGATGTCCAGGTGGGCCAGGTCCTCACCGAACAGGATCTGGGGAAGGCGTCGGTCGCCCTGGACCCGGCGTTGAAGGCCGTGCCCGTCGATGACCTGGATTCCGTCGTGGGCAAGCGGGCGGCCGTGGAGCTGAAGCCCGGATCTCTCCTTTCGGCGTCGCAGGTGACGAAGGATTCCCTGGTCAAGCCGGGTGAGCAGTTGGTGCCGATCGGGCTCAAGCCCGAGCAGGTGCCCGCTACGACTCTGGTCCCGGGGCAGAAGGTGGAGCTGGTCCATGTCCCCGCTCAGGGTGATGCGGACACGGGCAAGCCGTCCGGCATCGCGCCGCGGACGATCGTTGGACGGGTCGTGAAGGCATCCAAGGCTGCCCCGGGCACCGGCGTCGTCGTCGTTGACGTCGCCACCTCCGCTGACGATGGGCCGACCGTTGCTGCCTGGGTGTCTGCCGGCACGCTGCGCCTGGTCCTGGCTGCTCCGGACGGTAGCCGATGAGTGTCATCGCACTGGCCGGCTGCAGCGGCGCGCCGGGCGTGACAGCGAGTGCCCTGGCGCTGCTGCTGTCGTGGCCGCTGGAGCCGGGCCGGAAGATGATCCTTGCCGAGTGTGATCCGGACGGCGGGGCGGTGCTGCACGGGCTGCTGCTGGGCCAGCTCGGGGACCGGTATGGGTTACGAAACCTTTCGATCGCTGCACGCAAAGGCGAGTTCGGGGATGCCTTCTGGCGGCAGTTGATCGATCTGAGCAACGAGGACGGCAAGCAGAGGTCTCCGCGTGACCGACTGCTGTTGCCGGGGCTGACCGAATCCGCCCAGGCGGCAAGTCTGCACCCGGTGTGGAAGGCCCTTGCGGTGATGTTTCGCGGCATCGATACCGAACACGGCCACGACGTGCTGATCGATCTCGGGCGCTCGGGCGCTTTCGGCCCCTCCGCTGTCCTTGCCGACCAGGCCGACGCCGTCCTCGTGGTCGTTCGCAATACCCTGCGGTGCCTGCAGGCCGCCCAGTCACGGGTCGGCGCGCTGGAGGAACGGATTGGCAACGTGGGCCTGCTCATGATCGACGAAGGCCCCTACCCCGCCGGCGAGGTCCAACGCGTGCTGCAGGTCCCGGTGGTGGCGACCCTTCCGTATGCGCCCAAGGAGGCTCGTGTCCTGTCCGACGGTGCTGAGCAGCCGCGCCACTTCACCAAGACGTCCCTGATGAAGGCGGCCCGGACGAGCGGCACGGTGCTCGCGCAGCGGGCGGCCCTTCGCAGGGCCCGTCTCGCGCCGCGCAATCCGGCCCGCGAGGAGGTCGCCCATGCGCGGTAGGCCTCTGCATGACGATCCCGTCGTGGCTCCGCCGCCGGGCCGTCCTCAGCGCGCCGTGCGTGGTCAGGCAAACGGCACGCCGGCCGGCTACGCCGCGAGTGTCCAGCCGCTCGGCGCTTCCGCCCCTCAGGTCACCATGGACTACAGGGTGGCGCGGCACATCGCTACTCAGGTGGCCCGGCAGCGCGAGGAACTACTCAAGACGAGTGCGGGAGTTGACCGCGCGACCGAAGAACAGCACTGCCTGAACTGGATCAATGAGGCAGTGGCACTGTGGTCGGACGCGCAGGGTGTCGAGCGCGGCATGAGTACCACGGCGCAGGAGGATGACGCGCTGCGGCGTGCCGTCTATGACCTGCTGTACCGGGCAGGGCGCCTGCAGCCCTACCTGGACGACGAGCGGGTTGAGGACATCATCGTCCAGGGCCCCGGCGAAGTGTGGCTCGACTACGGCGACGGCCAGCGTCGCAAGGTAGGTCCGATTGCGGACTCCGAGGAGGAGTTGCTGGAGATGCTGCGGGAGCTGGCCCGGGACTCCGGGCACAGCGAGCGCACCATCTCCACCGCGAACCCCACGCTGGCGCTGTCGTTGCAGGACGGCTCGCGTCTGCAGGCGATTACCGGGCTGGGCCCGATGACCTACGCGGTCATCCGCCGGCACCGGGTCTCCCACGCCGATCTGGACGACCTGGTGAAGCTGGGCACGATCGACCCAGTCCTGCGGGAGTTTCTCGGCGCGTGTGTCCGTGCGGAGAAGAACATCATGATCGCCGGTAAGCAGAAGGCCGGGAAGACGACCCTGATGCGGGCGATGCTCAAGGAGTTCGACCCCGAGTGCCGGTTCGCCACGATCCAGACCGAGGACGAGCTGTTCGCCCACTCCAACGGGTACCACCGCCAGGTCGTCTCCCTGGTGGGGCGTGAGTCGAACGGGGAGAAGGACGTCACGGGACGCGGCGCCGGCGAGGTCACGCTCCTGGACCTGATGCATCCCGCACTGCGGATGTCGCTCGAGCGGATCGTCGTCGGCGAGGTGCGGGGCCCCGAAGTCGTGGCCATGATGCAGGCCCTCACCAACGGCGCGGGCGGGAACCTCTGCACCATCCACGCCCGGCGGCCGGACATCATCTTCGACCGCATCGCCGAGCTCTACGCGCTCGCCCAGGGCAATCTCTCGGAGCAGCTCGCTTACCGGCAGACCGCGAACGGCCTGGACTTCGTCGTATACGTCGACATGACCGACGAGACCCGGATCGGCGGCCGCCGCCACCGCTACGTCTCCCACATCCTGGAGCTCACAGGGATCGGGGAATCCGGCCGCCCAGCCACCAACGAGATCTTCTCCCCTGGAGTGGAGTTCGGGGAATTGCGTGCGGTCCCGCGCATGGACCCGGGCTGCATCGCAGACCTGCGCCGTGTCGGGTTCGACTCCACGCTGCTGCAGCAGCCCTATGGGGCCTGGCAGGCCCCGCTGTCACTGAAGGTGCAGGTGGCCCGATGACTTTGCTGTTGGCTCTCCTCAGTGGCATGGCCGTCGCCGGAGGTCTGATCGGCGTTGTCGCCGGCGTCGTAGGGACGACCGCACCGCTCAGGGCGCCACTTCGTCACCGCTGGCACGCGCTGCGCGCCGGCCAGGAGCAGACCGCGGATGCCCGGCTGCGGCGGCGCACGCTCGCGGCTGCGGCAGTCGTGGTGTTCCTGGCGGTGTGGCTGATGTCGGGGAACTTCGTGGGCGGCGCCCTGCTCGGTGCTGCCGTGGTAGGCGTTCCCTGGCTGATCACGCCTGCGCAGATAGCGCAGGAGCGCATCGGCCAACTGGAGGCGTTGAGCGAGTGGACCCAGCGCCTGGCCGGGCTCCTGCGGCTGGGCATGGGTTTGGAGCAAGCAATGATCAACAGCCGGAAGGGCGCGCCGGAGGAGCTCGCCGAGCAGATCGCAGGCCTGTCCGACCGGCTCCGCCTGGGCTGGCGGCCGGAGGACGCCCTGCGGGCCTTCGCCGACGACCTGGACGACGTCACTGCCGACAAGGTGACCGCAGCTCTGATCCTGTCGGTCAACGACCGCGGTCCGGGTCTGGCCCAGGCCCTCGAGGACCTGGCGGGCACGGTCCGCGAGGAAGTCGCCAAGAAGCGCGCCATCGAGGCGGACCGCGCCAAGCCGCGCACCACGGTGCGGTGGATGACGTTCATCACCGTGGGCATCGTCGTCGCCGGGTTCTTTGTCCCCTCCTACACCAAGCCCTACTCGACGCTTCTCGGGCAGCTGGTACTCGGCTTCCTGACGGCCGGCTTCGTAGGAGTGCTGGCGATGATGCGGCAGCTGGGCGTGTTCCGCCGTATCCCCCGCTTCCTCTTCGCTGATCCGCGGAGCACGGTCCGCCTGCCCTCCCCCGCCGCCGAACCGGCGGCCCTCAAGATGCCCGCTGTCAAGCGTGAGCCGGAAGGAGCCAGGTCATGAACCTGTGGCCCGTGGTGCTCACCGGCGGCGCCGTCGGCGGCGGTGTGGCCCTGCTGGTCCGGGAGATGCTGCGCCCCCAGCCGGCGCTGGCTCCCGCGCTGCAGCGCACGTCCCTGGGGCAGCTGTCGATGCCTGAGCCGGAGTTGGACCGCGAGGAGGTATGGGGCCGGTGGCTGCGGGCCCGCCTCGAACGTCTGCCCGGAGTACGTATCCCTGCGAAGAATCTCGCTCTGCTCGGGCAGGGGCCGGGTCAGTTCATGCTAAGGAAGACCGCGCTCGCCGCGCTCGGTCTGCTCTCCCCCGTGCTGGTGACCATTCCGTGGATCATCGCGGGCGTCTCCCTGCCGTTCTACGTGCCGGCCGCCGTGGGACTTGCTGTGAGCGGGCTGCTGTTCATCACACCCGATCTGGCGGTGCGGGACCAAGCCAGGCGGGCACGGGAGGAGTTCGCACACGCCCTGTCCGCCTACCTGGACCTGGTGGCGCTCAAGCGGGCCGCGGACGCGGGCCCCACGGAGGCGCTGGAGAAGGCCGCCGCGGTCGGCCGCGGCTGGCCCTTCCTCTACCTGCAGGGAGCGCTGCGGCGGGCCCGGCTGGAGAAGATCCCGCCGTATCAGGCACTGACCGAACTCGCCGACACCTACGACCTGCCGGGCGTCGATGACATCGCCGACATCATGCGCGGCTCGGCCACGGACGGTGCAGCCGTCTACAAGGCCCTGCGGGCCCGCACGGCGGCGCTGAATACCGAGCTGCTGGCCGCGCAGGCCGCCGAGGCGAACACCGCCAGCGAGAAGATGACCGCCCCGGGCGCTCTCCTCGCCGTGCTGGTGATGTTGCTGATGGCCTTCCCCGCGGTGATCCGCATGCTCACCGTCTAATCAACCACACTCACCCAACTCACGGGGAGGAACACCCTCATGAAGCACACCGCAGCCCGCACTCACTGTGCTGTCCGCTGGATGAACACTCGGCTGGAGGAGCTCTCTCGCAGGCGGGACCGTGGCGACATCAGCATCACCACCGTCATCATCTGGGTCGCAGCCGTCACCGGCGCCCTGGTGATCGCCGGGACCATCGCCGCGGTCATCGCCAAGTACAACGGACACCTGGCCGGCATCTGACCATGGCCCTTCCGGCACGGCTTCAGACCTGGTGGCAGGGGATCCGATGGCGAGACGACAGCGGGGACGCATCGGTCCAGATGGCGATCGTCTTCCCGTTCATTCTCCTCGCCGCAGTGGCCGTCATTCAGGCTTCCATGTGGTACTACGCACGGGCGATCGCGCTGACAGCTGCCCGCGAAGGGGTAGCCGCCGCCCGCGCCTATCACGCCTCTCCGGCCGATGGTGCGGCCCGGGCACGCGAGGTGCTGGGACGCACAGCGGGCGACAGCCTGCTCTCCGCCGGCGTCTCAACCGCCGACAGCAATGCCCAGCAGGTGCGGATCCAGGTCTATGGCACGGCGCAGTCGATGATTCCGGGCATCGGGGGTCTGCGGATTACGCAGTCGGCCTCCGGGGCCGTGGAACGCTGGACGCTTCCGGGAGAGTGAGGCGCGTGCGCAGAACGGCTCGACACCGGGTGACCAGAGCCCGGCGGGATGAGGGCAGCGTCGCAATCGAGGCCGCAATCATCGTGCCGTCCCTGATCCTGTTCGTGTGTCTGGCGATCGCGGGCGGCCGGCTCGTCATGTCGGGCTCGAAGATTGATGCGGCGGCCGAGGACGCAGCCCGGGAGGCTTCCATCCATCGCACCGCGGCCTCCGCGCAGGATGCGGCTCACGCGGCAGCCACCGAGACCCTGAACGACCAAGGCCTCACGTGTGCGTCCACGAGCGTCAGCATCAACACCGGTGGCCTCAACGTACCTGTGGGCCAGGTGGGGACGGTCACCGTGACCGTGAGCTGCACCGTGAACCTGTCAGACCTGCTGCTGCCCGGCGTGCCCGGTGCTCGCACGCTCACGTCGACCGCGACCTCGGTCGTGGACCAGTACCGGCAGCGGGGGGACTGATGACCTTCTGTCAGGCAGGCGTGCGTGTGTGGGGCACCTGGTGGTGTCGCCGGGGGTCTCGTCTGGACGATCGCGGGGGCGTCACGGTGTTCGTCGCCGTGTGCGTCGTCGCGCTGATCGGCATCATCGGTGTGGCTGTCGACGGCGGCGGCAAGTTGCGTGCCACCGAGCGAGCCGACTACGTCGCCGACGAGGCCGCCCGGGCGGGCGGCCAGGCCATCAACCCGGCCCAGGCCGTCACCGGCAAGGCGATCGTGGTGGATCCGCAGGACGCACAGGCGGCCGCCCAGGCCTACCTCCGATCGGCGGGAGCCACCGGCACCGTAGGCGTGTCCGGCGACGGCAAGACGCTCACCGTCACCGTCACCGGCTCCTACAGCACCAAGTTCTTGCCTGTCGTCGGGATCGGCTCGCTGTCGGTGACCGGCCACGGCAAGGCAACCCTCCTGCACGGCGTCACCGCACCCGACGAAGGAAACTGATGCGCACCGCCCCCTCCCCCGCCGCTCCCGGACGCGCCCTTGCCCGGGTTCTCAAGGCCGTGGGCAGTCTGCTGGTCCTGGTGGCAGCGGTCGTCGGACTTCCGCTGCTGCTGGTGTGGGTGACCCCGGTCATCTGGCAGGCCGGCCACGACGACCTCGCACACTTGCTGGACCGGCAGGACACCGGCTCGGCATTCCTGCTGCTGCTTGTCGCCGTGGGCTGGCTCGGATGGGCGCAGTTCACGTTCTGCGCAGTGAGGGAACTGACGGCGCAGCTGCGCGGCAGGACCTGGCACGCTCCTCGCGGCCTGAGCTCTTCTCAGCGCGCGGCGGCCGTCCTGATCGGCAGCATCCTGGTGCTTCTGCCCACCAGCTCGGCACTGGCTTCTCCGGCCCGGGCGACGCCGGCCGCGAGCTCAGCCCACGTGCCTCAGCAGACCCACGCACGGGCTAGCGCCGGTCGGACGACGCCCGATGTCACAACGCCCAGGGCGCGCAGGTACACGGTGCGGGAGGCTCGGCCGGCGGAGAGCTTGTGGAGCATCGCTGAGAAGGAACTGGGTGACGGCGAGAGGTGGCGGGAGATCGCCGCGCTGAACGAGGGCCGCGCCATGGGCGACGGCCAGGTCTTCAGAGCCAACAGCTTCCTGCAGCCCGGCTGGGAGCTGGACATGCCGGAGACGTCCTCGAGCCCTGCAGCACCCGCGATGTCAGGAGGGGCTTCTTCGCAGCTCGACGAAAGTGAGGCTGCCAGTTCCGGCCAGGAGGAACGTGTGGTCACCGTGCACTCCGGTGACTATCTGTCGAAGATCGCAGAGAAGGAGCTCGGGGACGGGGACCGGTGGCCACGGCTGTTCGAGGCCAGCCGGGGCCAGCCGCAGCCCGGCGGCCTGCCCGAGATCACCGATCCCGACGTGATCTACGCCGGGCAGCGGCTCACGGTCCCGGGCGCCACCACCGGCCGGCACGACCGTCCGTCGGACCACGGAGAGGCCAACACGACCGGGCGGCCGGACACTCCCCCGGCCCACGAACATCCGCACCAGAGGCAGGAGCGAAGCGACACCCCGGCTGCCTCCCCGAGCGCATCGGCCACACACGCACCGGAAACGTCGGCACCCGGCGAGCAGACCATCCGCCCCACCGACAAAGCCACCAGCCCCAACCATCAGCACGCGCCAAGCCGGAAGGGCGACGCTGCGACCGCCACATACGACCCCGGTGCCAGCGCGTCTGCGACTCCTGCGCCGTCTGCATCCGGCGAGGGCTCCCCCACAGCCACGGCCACGGGGGCGCCGCCGTCGCAGCCGGCCGCCAGTCCCCTGCAGCTGCGCACCGTTCTGGGCGCAGGCGCCCTGCTGGCAGCCACGATCACCGGGGCGCTCGCGCTGCGGCGCCTGTTGCAGCGCCGCCGCCGCAAGCCCGGACAGACGATTGCCATGACGCCGGAAGTCTCCCCCGCCGAGGCGAAACTGGCGGCAGCCGCCGAGCCCGATGGCGCCGCCCGTCTGGACGCGGCACTACGCACCCTGGCGCACCTCGCCGCCCAGAAAGGTGACAGCGGAGTGCCGGCGCTGCGGGGCGCGCGGATCGGTGCCCGCTTACTGGAGGTACTGCCGGAGGACCTCGCCCAAGAGCCACGAGCACCCTTCATCACCGGACAGGCCGGATGGTGGCAGCTGCCTGCCAACGCCGACCTCCTCAGCGAAGATCAGGCTTGCGAGGTGCCCGCTCCGTACCCGGGACTGGTCACGGTGGGCACCACCGAGTCGGGTGACCTCGTACTGGCCAACCTCACGCAGCTGCCCTCCGTCCTGCTGGACGGCAACCCGGTGCACCTCACGGAGGTGTGCACGTCGCTGGCCCTGGAGCTCGGGATGAGCCCGTGGGCGGGCGACGTCGAAGTGGTGACGATCGGGTTCGGCGAGGACCTGCCGCAGTTGCTGCCCACCTGCCGGATCGCCCACATGCGGCAGCCAGCCCACGCCCTGCGGGATCTGACCGAACGGCTGCTGGAGGCGCACCAGATGCCCGAGACCGAGCATCAGCCGTACCTGCTGCTGTGTGCCGCCACTATGGATGCGGATACGGCCTGGCAGCTCGCTGAGGTCATCGACAAGGCCGGACGGGTCCCTGTCACGCTCGTTGCCCCGGCATCGTCCGCAGCAGCGCATTTCCCCGACGCGCAGATCCTCAACGCCTCCATCAGCACACCACAGCGCTTCGACTACCTGGGTGTGGAGATCGTTCTGCAGCGTCTGGAGCATGCCGCCTACCAGCAGATCACCGCGGCGCTCGCCCTGTCCGGGCAACCCGCGGACGGGGCTGAGGGATCATGGCAGGAGGTTCCGGACGAGCTGGACGTCGAGGCAGACGCCGAGCCGGACCTGACGGAGACGCCGACAGCCGCAGAGGCTGAGGCTGACAGCGCTCCGGCCGCTTCGGCATCCGACGGTGTGGACGACGGCGCGATGTTTCCAGCGCTGCTGGCGGCCTCCGCCGATCCGTCCTCGCTGCGGCTCCTGCCCGACCCGAATCACAGCCAGACGCATGGTGACTGCATCGCCGACGAGGAGCAGGCCCCACCGACCACAGAGCCTGAGGCCAATTCAACGAAGACCGCAACCGAGAAAGGTCCGGTGCCCCCGGCCCAGAGACCACACCCTGCCGCGGCCGACGACAAGGACTCCGGGGCGCACGACCTGAACGCGCCGGAGATCCGAGTACTGGGCCCCGTAGAGGTAGACCGGGTCAGCGCTACCGGCCACGGCCCGCGCATCGCCCAGCTCGCCGCACTCATGTTCTTCCGTCCCGGCCGCACCGCCGACGCACTGTGCGCCCACATGGACCCGCTCAACCCTTGGTCGGTAGCAACCCTCAACGCCCGGTTCCAAGGCCTTCGGCGCGCCCTGGGCAACGACGCCTCCGGCAATGCCTACGTGCCACGCCGCCGCGGAGGCGACGATCCCTATCTCCTCTCCCCCGCCGTCCGCTGCGACTGGACCAGGTTCCTCCACCTCGCCGAGCGCGCCCTGCCGCAGGCAGCAGCCGGCCTGCCGGACTTGGAGAAGGCCCTCTCACTCGTACGCGGGCGCCCCTTCGGCACCCGGCCGCTCCCGTGGGCCGAACCACAGCAGCAGGAGATGATCACTCGGATCATCGATGTCGCCCACACGGTGGCGACCTACCGCACCCCGGCGGGCCCGAACCAGGACCTCGGCGCTGCCCGGCAGGCCATCGCGACAGGACTTGAGGTCGACGAGAGTGCTGAACTGCTGTACCGGGACTGGATGAGGATTGAGGCTGCGGCTGGGAACCGTCAGGGCCTGCACATGGCGATCTCCCGCGTCCAGCAGGTCAACCGTGCGCTGGACTGCGACCTGGAACTCGAGACCGAGCAGCTCATCAGTGACCTGCTCAATGGCTCGGGGCCGAGCCTCCGCAAGGCACTCTGAGGAGCCAGAGGCACGCCGCGCTCGCCACGGGCTGACGCTGACACGCGTGCGCGGAGGCGAGGAGCTGATCCGCGGCGGCTTCCATGGATGCGGACGGTCGAGGCTGCCACTGCGCCGAAGTTTCGCGGGCGGTCCGTGCAACGGTGCGAGCGGACGGCACCAAGCCGTCGTCGCAGGCTGCCACTCCCCCATCTTCCGTGCGTCCGGTCAGCACGACGGTCATGCATGGTCCGGTCGACGGCTCCACCCGATGCAAGGAGCACACGGATCGTGGCGTGCGCATCGGTCTCCGCTCACGCGTTCGCTGAAGGTGATCTCGAGGCCGATGCGCATCGATCGCATGAGTCCTGCTGTCCGGTCCGGGCCGAGGGTGGGCACCCCCGCAGGTGCGCGGGGCGCCGGCCGCCCCGCCGGGTGCGCACGGCATGCGCAATGATCAAGATGGCTGCGCATTGCGCATCTGACCAGGCACTTCGCTGATTTTCTGTCCGGCTTGGCGGGGGCTTCCGACGCGCATCCGGCCCGACGAATGGCTACTACTGCGCGTTGGCGTGATACCGGCTGACAGTGCGCCAGCGTCGTTCAAAGTCTTCGGTCTGCTCGGTGACATGGCCGGCAGTGATCGGCTTGTTGTACTGGGCAGTGATCCCGCGGGCTGCGCAGTCCTGCGCAACGGCGTCGACCGAAGGCGCTTCGGTGCGCAGGCGGTGTTCGGCCCAGACGTTGTAGATACGGAAGGGGAGTCCGTAGCGGCGCAGCGTGGAGGGACTGACCGGGTTCCGCCCCCGCCCGAGCATCCCCTTCTCTGCAAGGAATGCAGACAGTTCATCGGCGCTGGGCTCTCGGCCGTGCTGCGTCTGGTACTCCATCCACTCGATGTAGTACCGGTCGACGACGGTGAGGTCGCCCCCCTCGACTCGTTCCCGTGTGGCGGGCTGCTCGTCGACCTTGGCATCGATCCTCGGGCCCCGCTGCTCCTTGGCTGCCTGCGCGCCAGCACCGGCGGTCGCCCGCTCGAAGTCCGGTTCCAGCAGGCCTGGGGTGCCTGACTGCGCGCCGAGATATGCGTGGCCGTCGTCCCCGGCGGCCGGGTCGTAGAGGGATGCGCCGGTGCCGAACTCGCGGTCATGGAATTCGGCGACGTAGTCCTGAAGTTCGGCTGCGGTGACAGGTTCGCCGCCGGCTCCCGTGATGCCGTCGAGTTGGTAGATGTACTCGGCAAGGGCGGCAGCATCGGGGTGGGTACCGCGCTCCTGGGCGTAGGTGAGCCAGGCGTTGTAGAAGTAGTCGCTCCACGTCAGTCCCTCGTCCATGCCGGGTTCGTCTTGATCGGTGGACGATTCGTGACGCGGTTTGAGGACAGGCAGCGGGGACTCCAGTTGTTCGTCGGACAGTGGTCCGCCAGCAGCGGTGGCGATGCCGTACTGGTCCTGGAGCCAGCGGGCGAACTGCGCGCTCGTAGGCTCGAATCCGAAGGCGGCGAGCCAGGCCTCATAGGCGTCGGCGAGGTGCCGGGCGCTCCCATCGTCTTCCGTGCCGGGTTCGAGCGATGAGCTGGGAACTGAGCGCGGCGCCTGATTCATCGGCCGAGACCCGGCACCACCCAGCGCCGCCGACTGCTCCTCTTGCCTGACTGCGGCCTCGAGTGCAGGGCTCTGTCGCTGTGCCGGGGCGGCAGGCGCCGGGAGTTCGATGCCCGCGGCGGCGAGGCCGTCCGGGGCGGTCTGGGCGAGGGGGACGCCGTAGCGGGCCAGGCGCAGCGGCATCAGGGA
>NZ_JBSFDP010000026.1:0-99464 GCF_053593975.1 Streptomyces sp. NPDC002004 | reverse complement strand
CGGCTGCAGCCCACCCAGCGCCGTACCGCCGTCCGCCTCCCGCTTGAACCAGATATTCGGAAACGCCAGGAACCGATGCCACGCCACACCCATGTTGGTGTTCAGACCGATGGTGATCGCCCAGATCATCGTGGTGCCGAGCTTGATCACGGCGGCGAGGTACACGAGGTTCTCGAGCGTGGGGACGCTCAGCCCCTTGAAGAGCGCGACCAGGGGGTACGAGGCGAAGTACGACGCCTCGTAGCCCTCCACGTGGTGCAGCGCTCCCTCCAGGCCCCGCAGGACGATGATCGCCAGGCCGATGACCACGATGACGTACTCGACGAAGTACGCCTGGCCCGCCTTCGAGCCGGCGAACCGCGACTTGCGGCCCGCCCGGGAGGGCAGGCTCAGCAGCCGGACGACGATCAGGGTGATGATGCCGAGCGTCGTGCCGGTCGCGATGAACTCGATGTAGACCTCGTACGGCAGCCAGCCGCCGAGCACGGGCAGCGTCCAGTCGGCCTTGAAGAGCTGGCCGTAGGCGGTGACGATCGTCAGGCCCAGGGTGAGGAAGCCGACGGCGACAAACCAGTGCGCGACGCCGATGATCCCCCAGCGGTTCATACGGGTGTGACCGAGGAACTCCCGCAGCACGGTCACGCTGCGCCGGTAGGGATCGCCGGTCCGGCTGCCGGACGGCACCGGCTGGCCCAGGCGGAAGTACCGGACCAACTGGCCGACGGCGCGCAGGAGCAGCGCTGCGCCCGCCAAGGTCAGGACCAGCGACACGATGATCGCGGTGAGTTGCATCAGGGGACTCCTCAAGCCTCCGAGAGCGGCGACACCAACAACTACTGGTGAGTAACTTACTGGGTCACCCCTGCCGCCATCCAGGTGCCCAAGGCTCCGAACGCGCCAACTACCCCTGTCGGCATGCTCCTTGCCCACGGCTTCCCTCTGCCCACGACGTCGTGGTGCAGGCACAGGACGTCCGGGGGCGTGAGCGTGCCCGATGCCGACGAGGCGCTCACGGACGGGAGAGCCGCCTCACGCCCGGCCGGACCCCGCCCCCCCCGGTCACCGGAACACCCGCCGGGGAGCGATACTTTGGGACCGCACGGACCAAGGAGGAGCCCTGACCAGCCGCGTCACCCTGATCTCACCCGCGACGACCCCGTCCCTGCGCGCGGCGCGGTTCGACGACGGCGACTCGCTCGACGCGAGCGGCACGGCGCAGGCCCGCGCGGCCGCCGGCACCCTGCGCAGGGCCGTCCGGGTGCTGGCCTCGCCCACCGTGCGCTGCCGCGAAACGGCGTCGGCCCTCGGCCTCGACGCCGAGGACGTACCGGAGTTGACCGGTCTGGACGTGGGCCGTTGGCGCGGCCGGACACTCGACGAGGTGAGCGCGGCCGAACCCGACGCGGTGGTCCGCTGGCTGGCCGATCCGACCGCGGCACCGCACGGCGGGGAGTCGGTGCAGGACCTCTGCGAGCGTGTCGCACGATGGCTGGACACCTCGCCGCCGGCCGACGGCCGGACGATCGCCGTGGTGGAGCCGGAGGTCGTACGCGCCGTGGTCGTCGCGGTCCTCGCGGCACCCACGGCGGCCTTCTGGCGACTCGACGTGGCGCCTCTGGCGGCGACCGAGATCAGCGGACGCTCCGGACGCTGGAACCTGCGCATCGGCCGAGCCCCCGGTTCGTCCGACGGCGAGGCCGACGACTGACACCGACCGCCCGGCCCGGCGGACAGGACTCCGGAGGACCGTTCCGCCTCATCGGTAACGTACTGGTCAGAGGCTCTATCCGGTCAAGCTGTCCCGCGTCGACCCACAGGCCGTCCAGAGACCGGCGCCCCCGCTCGTGGCACCCACCTGCTTCCGAATGGTGCTTCCGCAAGTCCGCGCCGCAGGACGTCGATGGCGCAACTTCGGCCTTGCCGCTGATCCAAGCGGGCGGTGCCCGCTATGCGCTCTTGCGGCGGGTCTCACCGTGAGTCACCGTCGGATTCGGCAGTTGCCTCTGACAGTGCCACGAGTACGAGGGGGAACGTATGGGGGAACCGAGTACGGGCTTGTCGTGGTCGCGGGGCGTCTTTGGTGAGCTGACTGCTCCACTCACTCAGCTGATCCCAGAGTGCATCGTCCGCGCCCATGAGCGCGCGCGTGACGGGCATCGGGGTGTGGGGACACAGACTCTGGTGGCGTACGGACACGGTCTCCACGCTTCACAGTACGAGGAACTGGCGGCAGGACTCACAGACCTGCCCGACACCACAGCGGTCCGCCTGCAAGCGCGCACATGACGGTCGTCGCCGGTCATGTGCTCCATCCGATCCGGTACGCCAAACGCGATGTCCCCGTCACCGTTGCCCGTCTTCGCCGTGCTGTCAGTCTCCGCGCTGACCTGATTCGGCGTCACGGTCCTGACCCCATACGTCACGGTCCTGACCCCATACAGGGAGAGCTGGACCTCGGTCCTGCTGGGGGCCGGACGCGCGTGAGTCCTAGATTCCTTTTCGATCACAAGAGCGCGACCTAACGGCATATAAAGGGGCTACCTCTAGGTCTTTAGGATCGCGGGCCCTCTGCGTTTACCGATGGCGGATCAGCGAGAGCAGGAGGTGGCGTAACCATGGCCTGCACCAGGCTGGCGAGGATTTCTGCACGTGCTTCGTTGGTCAGTTGCGCCTCAGATATGAGCCGCTCTGCTGCCAGATAGCGGGAGAATTCCAGAGGCTGATTGAAGTACGCCCGCAGGTGACTGGCAGAAGCCTCCCGAGATCGAACGAAAGTGCGACCCACATAACCAGCTAGTGCGGCCGAGGTTACGCCAAGCGTGCCGGCGACAATACTGGCAGTCGCAGTCCGTGCAGTCATAGCCAACAAGGTAAAGCCGATGAGCAGAACAAAACCCGTCCCCATGGCGCCTTGAGCATTGCGGAACGATCTCGAAGCCTGATTGGTTGCGATGCCATGATAGTGATCGAGCCTTCGATGCGTCACGGTCCAAAGATCGGACAGAAGAAGACGTTTCTCGGTCTCCACCTCGTTCGTGTCGCCGGATTGACGCAGAGATTCCTCAAGGCCCCGTTCCGCCTCACGGAGGCGTTCCCTCGCTTCCCAGTCGCCCTCCGATAGTCTCCGTGATAGGTAGGGGAAGACGATGCACGCTAGGCTTAGAAACAAAAGTACAGTAGAAGACCAATCGACCGGTCGCCGCCACGGGCTATCCTCCGAGCTGACGGAATAGGGCTCAACTTGCAGTTCGCCCCGGCATTCCGGGTTGCCCTGGACATCCTCCAGTGCGACCGCCAACTCAACGCGGGTGGCCGATGCTCGAATTGGAACATCCAAGACGAAAGAAGAATTATTCGCGAACGCCGAGAACCGGCTAGAGGTTCCGGAAATACCATAGATGGCTACCCGTGGGCGTACGCAGTATTCTAATTGCCCTCCGAGATCAAATGCGACGGTGAGTTCCGTATACCCTTTAGGTAGGGTAAACATGGCCGCCCATTGATTCTCAAGAGAATTCGCCCCAACCTTAACGTCACGCTGGGAGAGGCTGATATTCTTGGCATCGAGCTTGTGGACCACATAAAACTGGGTGAACAGGCCGAGACTGGCAAGCAGTGCGCTGGCCAATAACCACCATTTCATGTGACGCATGGAATCGTTGCGTGTGCCACCCTCTGCTGGCTGCTCCATCATGCCGCAATAGCATGACAATCATTCCTCGTGACGTCTACGGCGTGCGCTGAGGGCGCGGATGCGCCTGCGCACCACCCGCATGACCGCCCTCGCCCAGGCGATCCTCACCCTCCGTGTGCGGCTCACACGCACTCACACGCGATCAGTGCGCAACTACGAGAAAGAGCGGGACTCCATGAGACTGGGTCCCGCTCTTCGCGTGAGGCATCTACCCTGATCAACCGCATGATCGTGCTGGTTGAGGCGAAGTGCCCCCGGCAGGATCCGAACCCGCGCACACGGCTCCGGAGGGCCTTGCGTCAGCCAGCATGGGCGCTGGTCAGCGTCCCGCGGGCAGCCGCCCAGCGCATACCAGTCCACGAGTAGTCCACGATCCTCCAGAGGTTGATGAGGTCGTCCGAGGGCCACTGAGTTTCTGATAAGCGAATCAAGTCTTCTGCCGCGTCACCATAAGGCCTGTCGGGTCGCTACGGAGGGCCTCTGTTATGGACGGATCACTCGTACCGATATCTACCGATTTACCGGAAGTATGTGCAGAGAGACGGGGAATCCTGGCCAATAAATGATATGTGAAATCTGCATGCGGCAAAACTGCATGCATGGCGCCTGGAGACTGGGCATCAGCGATCGAGCCTGTTATCGACCCCAATCAAGGCAACCTTATTGGGCCCCTGTTCGAAAATCTCGGGGCACTCTAGGGTGTCGTAGTAGCCTTGTGTCAGGCCTGCAGGGGAAGCAGCGCCCGACTGCGCAAGAGAATTTACACGGACCGTTTCGCAATAGCTCTCGGGGGTGGGATGCAATGATCGGTACAGTATTCCGGAGCGAAGACGTGTCGGTGGAAGACAGGTTCGACCACTGGCGGGAACTGATCAGCCGGACGCACGCGCCCAGTGACATGACCAGCGAGTACGCCGCTGATTTCTGGGCCCATCAGCGAGTGCTTGAACTGGGGTCGGTGACCATATGGCCAGCGTCGTTCCGGCCTGCGCGGTTCCGGCGGAGTGCACGGATGGTACGCCAGTCCGATCCTGAGCTATACCACGTAACACTGCTGCTCGACGGCGGATTGGGGGTCGACCACGCTGGGCAAACCGATATGCACCGCCAGAGCGATCTGTATGTGGTCGACACTTCCCGGCCTTACGATGTGCGACCCCTAGACAACCAAGACTGCAGCATCATCACAGGGGTGGGAGTAGAGTTTCCCAAGGTTCTGTTGCCTGTGTCGCCTAACCGGGTGCAGGAGCTGTTGGGAGTGCGGCTGTCGGGGCGGGAAGGAACGGGCGCCCTGCTGGCGAATTTTCTCACCGCCCTGGACCGGGAATCGAAATCCCTCCAACCATCCGACGCACCACGTCTCGGCACAGTCGTAATTGACTTGGTATCGGCTTGGCTTGCTCAGGTCCTGGACTCCGAGGCCGCCCTGCCACCGGAGACCCGCCACCAGGTTATGGTGCGGCAAATTCATGCATTCATCCAGCAAAACCTGCAGGACCCGGACCTGACGCCACCGGTAATAGCAGCCGCACATCACATCTCCCTCAGCTACCTGCACCGGATCTTTCGCCAACAGACAAGGGGGGAAACCGTCGCAGCCCAAATCCGCCGCCTCAGGCTGGAAGCCGTCCGCTGCGACTTGGCGGACCCCGCGCAGCGGACCGCGGCCATCCACACGATCGCCGCCCGCTGGGGCATCCCCCGCGTTTCCGATCTCACGCGCTCCTTCCGTGCCGCCTACGGCCTTTCACCCAAGGAGTACCGGCTTCAGGCCCTGATCGGCGCGCGGAAAGAGGGGGCTGTGGACGCAGCGCCAACCACCTCTGGAGGCAGTGTCAACACGGAGTGAGGGCGCTCCGGCAGTCTCGGCGGGGGGACACCTCACCCGCTGAAGGAGAAAGCCCGATGAAGAAGAGACCAAAAGAGCGTTTTGTCCCGGTGAGGTTGTTTGGTGAGGCTTCACCGGGGCGAGTTGAGAAGGCTGCTGGGGCGAAGGTGTTCCATGTGGTGGATGGGGCAGAGGCCGCTTCTCGGCCGTCCGTTTCCGCCGGTTCGCTCCTGTCTGATCCCAGGGCGCCCCCACTTGGCTCTACTTGCGCCCTGCAGGGACGGGCCGGCCGCCGGTGCTACCGAAACATGACGCGACAACGCCCGTATCCCAGCGACCTCTCCGATGCACGCTGGGAACTGATCGGACCCATCCTCACCAGGTGGCAGGCCGAGCGCAGGGACAGGGGTCTGGACATCGGCCGACCGCCCGAGCGCGACCTGCGCCGCCTGATGGATGCCATCCTCTACGTCGACCGCACCGGCATTGCCTGGCGTTACCTGCCGCACGACTTCCCACCGTGGGAGACGCTCTACGGCTACTTCGCCGCCTGGCAAAAGGAAGGCGTCTTCGACCAACTCAACGGCCTTCTGCGTCGCCTGGTGCGACGTCGAAGTCGTCCAACGCGAGCCGGCGTCAAAGGCTCCAAGGTGATTCCACGGCGCTGGGTCGTCGAGCGAACCTTCAGATGGCTCATGCACCACCGCCGACTGGCCCGCGACTACGAAACCCACCCCCCACCGCTCCGAAGCCATAATCCACGTCGCGATGATCGACCTCATGAGCCGCCGACTCACCCGCGAATCCACCCCAAACTGGCGCGACACCTGAACCTCGAACCAAACAACCCCGCCGGGACAAAACGCTCTTTTACTCAGCCCGCGCGGCACGGATGGCCCGCAGGGCCTTCTTCCCGGAGGCTGCAAGGGTGTCGATGAGGCGGCAGGCATACGCTTCTTCACCTGGAGAGTGCTTCTTTCCGTGCAGCCAACAGGACCCTACACAAGTCCCATCGTTGCAGGTCAGGACCACTCTCTGCTTATTTGATCAAGCCTCGGACACCTCACCTCGTGAAAGCGCGACACTAACGAACTACCGGCACACACCCCCGGGTCTTGTAGACGCACTGCGAACGAAATGTGCACTGATCGACAACGACAACGGGACGGCATCTGGGGCATTCTCGATCAAGTGCAGATCCGGCGTCTCGATCGCGCGGTCCGTGTAGGGGGCGGGCAGGAGACATCTTTTAAAGTCCCGCTCGAAGCCTTGTACCGTTGGCGGTCCCTCGCTAATCTGCATCTGCCAATTTGATCAATAGAGGGGGAAACTCATGCGGATGCCTCGCTTCGCGAAGAGTGCATTGACGGCGGCGATAGCGACTGGGGGGATGGTGGTGTTTGCCGCGGGTCCGGCGCAAGCAAGTCAAGATGTTACCGTCCATGTTTTGCGGTGCCCATTGGAGTACTGCGCCACTGCGGGGTACGGGTGGTTCCATGCGGATCCGGACGGGAGTCTGCCCGGTGACGCACTGAAAGCCTGCGACATGTACGCCGATGGGTATTCCATAAAGGCGTGGCTGTACAATCGAAACACTGGCAATGTCATTCGCACCGCCAGCACCGCCGGTCACGATTCGCCCTATTGTACGGATTGGAAAACCGGTGACCTTCCGGAGCAAACGCCGATCTGGGTCGATGTTTGCAAGATGTCGGGCACGACAAAAATCGAATGTTCTTATGGTGCCGAGGGGTGGAGTTGACGGCGTTTTCGCCGCTGCAATCCGCCCGCACACGTACCCATTCGTTTAGCCTCGAAGTTTCGTGACGGTCCGCCGACAGAGTCGGCGGACCGTTTTCGTGCTGTGGCTGAGGCTGGGCAGAACGAGGACCCGAGTGTCGTCTCGGGAGGGCCGTTTGTGCCCGCGGCCATGGTGATGGCGCTTCGTGAAAGTGGCTCTGGCTGCAGTTCCATTTTGAGCAATCCAAGCTGGCAAACGTGGACCGCGTTAACTCGTTCGGCCCATAGCGGTCGCTGCGGCGGATCAGTCGCGGTGTCATGACACTGCGCCCCGCGCTCAGAGCGGATGCGCGGCGGGTCTCGCACTTCAGACAGGCGAACCCGTGCAGTCAGTTTCGGAAGGTGGAGACAGTGACGCAGTTCAACAAGGGCGATCGTGTGGAGTACCAGGGGCAGGACAACCAGAAGCACACCGGAGAGATCCGGCGTATCCAGGGTGAGCCGCCCCAGGCGAGGTACACCGTCCGCGACGAGAAGACCAATGCGGAAGAGCAGATCGAGGAGCGGAAGATCGAGCGGTCGCTGTAACCACAGCATCGTGATGAGTCGCCCCCTGCGAGGGTGGGCGACTCATCGGCGTGAGGGACTTGCTGTCCGGCAGCCGGCGCATCGAGGACCTGCTACGAGTGAAACGCAGCCTGCCCGTGTCCGAGGTGCCTGGCGTCCCGTCCAGGGGCTTCATCGTTTCCGGGTCTCATCACTGCGTGGTGGCCTGTCGGGTCGACAGGGCCAGGCTGAAGCTAGGACTCATCGGTCGCCGCTGAGGTTGCAGCGGTACCCGGCTCTGTGTCCGAGGCTCCGCGTCCTTGCCCGGAGTACGCGTTCGTTTTCAGGCTTGGCCTGCGGCGATGGACCAAGATCCCGTCCACGCCTCGTCCACAGACCGCGACATACGCCCGCTCCGAGCGGCACACGCTCGCACATACGCGAAGACGCCGACCGCAGCGTTTCCGCTGGTGACGGGGTCTTTGGGCACCTCATGCAGGGTGCCCCCGGCAGGATCCGAACCCGCGCACACGGCTCCGGAGGCCGTTCGCTATCCGCGCGGCGCCGAGGAAGAAGGCTCGACGCCGGAGTTCCGTCCGGCGACCGGGCGCCGATGACGGTCCAGCAGATCCGCCACCGCGCAGCGCAGACAGGCATGTGGGGCGTTCCCCGCCGGGCCGCCCGGGGTGCACGACGGGCCCCCGTCGGCCGCGGCTCCCCGCGGCCCGTCGCAGCCGTCCGGCGGGCGGCCGACGAGGGTCTCCAGTTCCCGCAGCAGTTCCTCGGTCCGCTTCACCTGGTGGGCGAGGACCCTGACCCGGGCGCTCTGACCGCCGATCTGCCGTCGGCTGGCGATCAGTTGCTCGTACTCCTCCGGGGTCAGGGCGACCGCCTCGCGGCCACCGAGCGTGATGCGGCGCGGCTGGGGATGTCTGGCCACTCGGGTCCTCCGCTCCTCGCCCCCGTCGTCCTGGCTGACCGGTCCGCCCGACGGGGCACGTCCGTCGTCCGGGTCCATCGGTGCCGGAAGAACGTGAGAGGGCCCCCGGATGGTTCCGCGGGCCCTCTGGTGCATCGGGTGGTTCAGCTCGAGGCGGCGACCGCCCGGCCGGATGCGGCCGATGCCGGCTGCGGGGACAGCAGACGCTGTGCCAGCTCGCCGAAGATCAGTCCGAACCCGCCCCACAGGGTGATCTGCATGGCGAGGGCGGAGAGGCGGAACCGCCACAGCAAAGTGGCGGGGAAGTCCTTCGGCACCTCGTTGATGACGGGCAGGAAGGCGTACGCCAGCCCGATCGCGAGGACGAAGCCGGCCACCGCGACGAGGGTGGCGTACCAGGTGCCCAACTGCGGCGCGAGCCGCTTGCCCAGGATCACGGCGGCGACCGCGAGGAGCACGCTGAGCAGCATCATCAGGAAGTACAGGGTGGTCCGCTTGCCGATGGTGCCGGGGTCGCCGACCGACGGCGGGTTGGCGGGGTACTTCAGGAACGGCACGACGTACACGGCGAGCAGTGCACAGCCGGACAGCAGCAGCGCGGTGGCCCGCGGTGAGAAGCGCCCGACACGGCCGAGCGCGAAACAGTAGGCGAGCGCGGCGATGCCGCCGAAGGCCACCCCGTAGACCAGGACGCCGGTGGCAAGGCCGGCGGTGGACTGCAGGGTGCGGGAGACGAGTTCGACCTCGTGCTCGTGCGCCGGGGCGTGGGCCTCTTCGAAGCCGATGGCGCTGTCGACGTTCGGTTCACCCAGGAAGTAGGCGACCAGGAGGGCGAGCACGCCGGCACCCAGGCCGGCGAGCATGCCCCGAACGAGCAGGTTTCTGACCGTTGCGGAGTTCATGGGTGTGCGGCTTCCCTACGTCAGTGGCAGGGGAAGCCGAGCAGGTGGCGGGCGTCGTGCACCCACTCGTGGACGTCCGCGCCGTTGAACACGGAGGTGGCGCCCTGCTCGGCGCCGACGAAGTACAGCAGGACCATCATCAGGATGCCGAAGAACGCCGCCCAGGGGGCGATCGCGCCGATCGGCAGCTTGGCGGGAAGAACGGGGGTGGTGGCAGTCGGCTGGGCGACGTGCTGCGCCATGGCAGGGCCTCCTCTGGGAGTTCGCGTCCCATCTCGGTGGTGCACAGAACGAGCGGGCAGCGGGTCTGACTCACGAGGCGCCCCGCCCGTCCGGGCGGTCCGTCTCGTTCACAGTGGCGCGACCGTGCCGGATTCCCACCGGCTTCCGCCATACCCCTCGTCGATATCGCACAGACCGTACCGCGTGTAGGCGACCCGGCCAAGACCGCACCATCTGGCGTGATCTTCATCTCCCGGGGGGGCGGTCCGGCCGTTGTGCCGTGCGGGGCCACCGCGCGGGGCGGCCGTGCTTCCCGCCGCTGCGGAAGCCGCCTGGGCCGGGGACCCGTCACGGGTGGCGCGGCACGCCGGGGGCGCTCGAGCCGTTCGCGGACGCGGCAGCCCATGCCCCGCGACCCACATGGCGGAATGCTCGCCCCGCAAGGCTGCACGGCCCCTAGGCTGGCCCGTGCAGCTGGTTCGCCCCGTCAGCCGGACGGGAGCGTCGCAAGAGGGAACCCGGTGGAAATCCGGGACTGCCCCGCAGCGGTGAGCGGGAACGACCGCCGTCATACGCACTGGGCCCCGCCGGGCCTGGGAAGCGACGGCCAGTAGGTGTCCTCCCCCATGAGGACGTGCCCGCGAGTCCGAAGACCTGCCCGCTGCCCGCGTACGGAAGGTCGTGCGCGGACATCCCGGTGACCTCGAGGGCAGGTCGGTGGCACCCCGGACCAGTCGTCCGGGGAGTACCTACCGGGCGGACGACGGTGCCGCGGCGCACGCAGTCGTACCGTCCGGTCGTCACCCCTTCGCGCTCTCGTCCCGTCGCCGGGATCTCAGGGATTCATCTCGCGAAGGAGATCTCCGTGACAACAGAACCGGCAGCCCGGGCCACCGTGTACGGCTACCCCCGCCAGGGGCGCAACCGGGAACTGAAGAAGTCGATCGAGGACTACTGGAAGGGCCGCGTCACCGCCGACGGCCTGCGGGCCACCGCCGCCGGACTGCGGCGGACCACCTGGCGGGAGCTGGCCGACGCCGGCGTCCACGAGGTGCCGACCGGCGACTTCTCGTACTACGACCATGTGCTGGACACCACCGTGATGGTCGGTGCGATCCCCGCACGCCACCGGGCCGTGGTCGACGCCGACCCGCTGTCCGGCTACTTCGCCATGGCGCGCGGCACCCAGGACGCGGCACCGCTGGAAATGACCAAGTGGTTCGACACCAACTACCACTATCTGGTGCCGGAGTTGGGTCCGAACACAGTCTTCGCGGCCGACTCGGCCAAGCAGGTCGCGGAGCTGAAGGAGGCCATCGGGCTCGGCCTCACCGCCCGACCGGTCCTCGTCGGGCCCGTCACCTACCTTCTGCTCGCCAAGCCCGCACCCGGTGTGGCCGCCGGCTTCGAGCCGCTGACCCTGCTCGACCGGCTGCTGCCGGTGTACGCCGAGGTGCTAGCGGACCTGCGTGCGGCGGGCGCCGAGTGGGTGCAGCTCGACGAACCGGCCCTCGTCGAGGACCGTACGCCCGCGGAGCTGAAGGCCGCCGAGCGCGCCTACCAGGCACTCGGCGCGCTCACGGACCGGCCGAAGCTGCTCGTCGCCTCCTACTTCGACCGGCTCGGCGAGGCCCTGCCCGTCCTGGCCAAGGCCCCGGTGGACGGGCTCGCCCTGGACTTCACGGAGGCCGCGTCCGCCAACCTCGACGCGCTCGCCGCCGTGGGCGGACTGCCCGGCAAGCGTTTGGTCGCCGGCGTCGTGAGCGGACGGAACATCTGGGTGGCCGACCTGGAGGCGTCGCTCGCCGCGCTCGGCACGCTGCTCGGCCTCGCCGACCGGGTCGACGTGGCCGCGTCCTGCTCGCTGCTCCACGTCCCGCTCGACGCGGCCGCGGAACGGCACATCGAACCGCAGGTCCTGCGCTGGCTCGCCTTCGCCCGCCAGAAGACCGCCGAGATCGTCACCCTCGCCAGGGGCCTCGCCCACGGCGCCGGAGCGATCGCCGCCGAACTCGCGGCCAACCGCGCCGATCTGGCGTCCCGTGCCGGGTCGCCCATCACCCGGGACCCCGCCGTGCGGGCCCGTACCGCCAGCGTCACCGAAGTCGACGCACACCGGTCCCAGCCGTATGCCGAAAGGGCCGTCGCCCAGCGCGCCCGCCTCGGGCTGCCGCTGCTGCCGACCACCACGATCGGCTCCTTCCCGCAGAGGGACGAACTGCGCACCGCGCGGGCGGACCTGCGTGCGGGCCGCATCGACCCGGCCGGCTACGAGGACCGCATCAAGGACGAGATCCGGGAGGTGGTCTCCTTCCAGGAGAAGACCGGGCTCGACGTCCTGGTGCACGGCGAGCCCGAACGCAACGACATGGTCCAGTACTTCGCCGAGCAGCTCACCGGCTACCTCGCCACCCGGCACGGCTGGGTCCAGTCCTACGGCACCCGCTACGTCCGTCCGCCGATCCTGGCCGGCGACATCTCGCGGCCGGAACCGATGACGGTGCGCTGGACGACGTACGCCCAGTCCCTCACCGGCCGCCCGGTCAAGGGCATGCTCACCGGCCCGGTCACCATGCTCGCCTGGTCCTTCGTCCGCGACGACCAGCCCCTCGCCGAGACCGCCCGCCAGGTCGCCCTCGCCCTGCGGGACGAGGTCGACGACCTCGAGGCGGCCGGGACCCCGGTCATCCAGGTGGACGAGCCCGCCCTGCGCGAGACACTGCCCCTGCGGGCCGCGGACCGGCCGGCCTATCTGGAGTGGGCCACCGAGGCGTTCCGGCTCACCACGGGCGGGGTACGGCCGGACACCCAGATCCACACCCACATGTGCTACGCCGAGTTCGGGGACGTCCTCCAGGCCATCGACGACCTCGACGCCGACGTGATCAGCCTGGAGGCCGCCCGCTCCCACATGCAGATCGCCCGGGAACTGGCCGCCCACGGCTACCCGCGCGAAGCCGGGCCCGGCGTGTACGACATCCACGCGCCGCGCGTCCCGAGCACCCAGGAGGTCGCGGCGCTGCTGCGCACCGGTCTGAGGGCCCTCCCGGCCGAGCGCCTGTGGGTGAACCCCGACTGCGGCCTGAAGACCCGCGGCCGGCCCGAGACCCACGCCTCCCTGGAGAACCTGGTGGCTGCGGCCCGGACGGTCCGCGCGGAGATCTCCGGGTCCTGACCCGCCCCGGGCCAGGGGCCGGTGGGGCGCGTCCCGTGTCCCACCGGCCCCCACCGGCCTCCCGCCAAGGGCCCGGCCGCGCACACGGCCGCCCTCACCCCGGGGCGGGGCCGCTCCCTCGCATCGCCGCGCCACCCCGGCGCCGGTACGTCGCAACGCGCGTCGATGCAGGGTGACTTGGCCAGGTGAGGTACGTACTTTCACGGATGCCCGGAAGTCTCACCGACTGGGACGCTTGTCGTCCGAGCACCGCCCCGGGAGCGGCCCCCGTCGAGGTGCCGGGTCCGGGCCCCAGGACGCGGTGGGGCGCAGCACGGTGCATGACCGGAATCGGGAGAGAACGTCATGACGGAAGCCCAGGACACGGGCAGCGGCCTCGGGCTGTGGAGAGCGCTGGTTCTCGTCGGAGCGCTCGGGGTCGCCATCGGCCTGATCGGCCACATCCTCGTACTCGGCCTGCTGGCCCCGCCCGTTGCGATCGTCGGCGTGATCGGTCTGACCATCGCCCGACGCAAGCAGCGCTGACGCAACCGTCCGCCCGTCGGTGCTGGACGTACCGACGGCGGACGCCGCGCGCGCCCGGGCGACGGAACGCCTCGGACGGGTGCGCACGGACGACCACCTGCAGAGGAGGGACCCACTGTGTCGACCTGGAACGGAATAGGAACCAAGTACCTCGGGTTCGGAAACCGCAACCGCGACGGCAGTCACTACGCCACCGAGTGGGCCGTCGTCCTCGACCTGCCGCTCGCACCGCTGCGCCGCCATCGTCTGACCGTCGGCAGCACCGTCTACACGCCGATCGGGACCGGCGGCAGATCGGTCACCAGATACACCGTGCACGAGGAGACCCCGCTCGACGTCCGCGAGATCGTGCGCACCTATCTCATCTGGTGGTTGCTGGGCCCGCTGGTCTCCGTGGGACCGGCGGCGCTGCTGCTGTGGTCGGTGCGTGACAAGCAGGACGGGGGTTTCGGGTTCTGGGCGTTCATCCTGGGCCTGTCCGCTGCCTGGGTGTTCGGCTCCCTGGCCGCGATGAGCACATACAACCGGCGCCGGCGCGGGCTTCCGAAGTGAGCCGGCGGCCCCGGGAGCGGCGGGGCTGACCGACCGGCCCTCCCCTACGGGAGCACGTCCTCGGAGCGGACGGCCGCCCTGCCGTCACCGGCCGCGTGCGGTGGCCGTGGCACGTTCGACGTGGGCAACAGCTGCCCAGCACGCGGAGGTTCGCGCGACGGACACGAGTGGTGGCCGAGCGGGCGACCGGACATGCCCGTGACAACAAGTCAATGATCTTGGGCATCTGTAGACGGATGAACCGCCGTCCCTGTCCAGGAGGAATTCAGCATGACCATACCCGTGCGCCCTGCACGACGCATGGACCGCGATCGTCGCTTCGATCTGCGCACCACCACCCTGTTCTTTCTCCTGCTGGCGATCACCATGTGCATGCTGGCGTTCCTCGCACGCACCGCGGTGGGCGTCGTCGAACGCCGCCCGCTCTGGGCGTGCGTGCTGGTGGTGCTGGGCATCGCGTCAGCTCTGATGCTCCGGCCCAGGTGGCGGCGTCTTTCCGCCGCGCGTTGCGCGCGACGGGCCGCTCGGGCGCTGGAGGAAGCGGCGCAGACGGCGTCCCACAGCCTCAGCCCCACGTCGGCGGACCGGATGCTGCCGTCCCCCGTGAGGGCACGGATGCCGGAGGCACCTGCCGGGGAGGTCTCGTCAACAGCCGGCGAGCGCGAGGACTGCCGCGCCCCGGAAGAGTCGGCGGCCTTCACAGTGCCGCTCGGCCTCGGCGGCGAAGAGATGACAGCACCCCTCGACGACGTGCCCGACTACGCCGAACTCGATCCCGACGGTTTTGAGCAGGCGATCGCCGACCTGTGCGCACGCGATGACTGCCAGGAGGTGGAAGTGGTCGGAGGAGCAGGCGACCTGGGGGCCGATGTCACCGCGGTCACCGCGGACGGGCGACGAGTGGTCATTCAGTGCAAGCAGTACAGCGAGACCAACAAGGTCGGCTCACAGGACATGCAGCGATTCGGAGGGACCTGCTTCGCCGTCCACGAGGCCGACATCGCGGCCGTCGTCACGACGGGCGACTTCACCGCACCTGCCCTCGAATACGCGCAGCAGGTCGGAATCCTGTGCGTGAACGGGGAGGACCTGAATGCGTGGAGGCACGGCACGGGACCAAGCCCCTGGGACCGGGCCCGCATGGAGTCCTTGTAGGACTCCGGCAGGCCTTCCGGCGACGGTGTCTTCGCCGACGACAGTTCTGTTCACCGAGGCGCACCGGAAGGTCTCCGGCCTCGGCTGCGGATCCAGCTCGGGACGCCGATGCGAGGGATGGCCCGCATCTCCCAGTCGGCCACCGGAACGTGAGGCGGTCGCGCCCGCCCTTGGACATGCCGCCGAACACCGACACGATCAAGTCATGCGCCTCGTTGTCCGGGTCGATCGCCCTGCCCACCTCGGGCGCCCACAGCGGCGCGCCGTAGTGCACGAACGGCGGGAAGTCGTTGCCGAACCGGGCGCCGCGGAAGGCCCGCTGCAGCTCGCCGATCACCACCGCGCAGAAGCCGCGCCCGGGGGCCGGGCGAACTGCTTGAGCACGCGGTGGCGTGAAGGCGCCCATAGACGGTCACCGACCGGTGGATCCGGGCTCCAACCTTGAACACAAATTACACACATCCTCTCTTCATCCTGGCCCCGATGGTCTAGATTGACCGTGCTTCAGCCGTTCGGGCACGAGGCGACCAATGACGATCTATAGGTCCGGCGCTACGGAAAGCCAGCAGTCGCGTCCCCGGCGCCAGCCGTGGGGTTGATCGATTCCTGGAGCCCGAGAGGGGGCCTTGGGTGCGGGGAGCACCCGAGGTTTCGACGGTTCCAGCGCACCTCGAAAGTCTGGCAGGACATGCGAATCTGCTGCCGCCAGGGTGGGTTGTTCAAGCACCTCTGAAACAGCCGTGATGTCATGCGCGGGAGGCGGGGGCCTCCCGGGCGGGGGAACGGTGTCAGGCGCACACGTCGTACCACTGGGGACCTGGGGGGTTCTGTGCGGCAAGGGGGATTAGTCAGCCCGTTTCCGTCGGCGCGCGGGCGTCTGGCGGACGGGGCAATCAGTCAGCCCGCGAACGACTGGGGGCAGCGGTACCGCCGTGCCGTGATCACCAGCGATACCGTGGCCACCGCCTTCGTGGTGGCGGCGATCGGCAACTTCTTCGGGGCCCGGGACGCGGCCAACTGGCATGAGAAGTGGGGAATTCTCGCATTCGGCACCGAGCTGCTGGTGCTGGGGGCACTTGCGGTGAGCCGGTCGTGGGCTCCGGCCGTGCTCGGCCAGGGCGCCGAGGAATTCCGCCGGCTCGGACGCTCACTGTTCATGGCGACCGTCGTACTGGCACTCGGCGGGATCGCCCTCACCTCGCGCAATATCAAGCTCTGGATCTTCGTCGCCATCCCCGCGATCGCGCTCGTCACCATGACCGCGCGATATCTGCTGCGCCTCTGGCTGCACAAACAGCGGAAGGAAGGACGGTGCCTGAGACCGGTGCTCGCTGCCGGGAGCCCGGCCACCGTGCGCGACCTGATCACCCGAACCCGCAAGTTCCCGCACCTCGGCTGGCGGGTGGATGCGGTGTGCACGACGGACGGTCTCGGGCTCGAAGGTGACCAACTGGACGGAGTGCCGGTCGTCGGCCGGCTGACGGACGTCGCCAACCATGTCCGCCGCGACGGCTACCGTGTCGTCGCGGTCACAGCGGACCCGCACTGGTCACCGGACCGGCTGCAGCGGCTGGCTTGGAACCTCGAAGGCAGCGACGCCGAAATGGTCGTGGCCCCCGTGCTGATGGAGGTGGCCGGCCCGCGGCTGCACGTCGACGCGGTGCTCGGGATCCCGCTGCTGCGGGTCAGCATGCCGACCTTCACCGGGGGCCGCCGGGCGGTCAAAGGGGTCGTCGACCGGCTAGGCGCAACGATTCTGCTGATGCTGTTCGCGCCGCTGATGGTGTTCGTCGGGCTGCTCGTGCTGGTCGACAGCCGGGGTGGGGCGTTGTACCGCCAGCGCAGGGTCGGCAAGGACGGCCGTGAGTTCACCATTCTCAAGTTCCGCACCATGGTCGCCGGGGCCGACGGGGCACGTGCCGAGCTGGCCGACCGCAACGAAGGCGCCGGCCCGTTGTTCAAGCTCCGCCGGGATCCGCGGGTGACCCGGGTGGGAGCAGTGCTGCGCCGGTACTCGATCGATGAGCTCCCGCAGCTTTTCAACGTGCTGACCGGATCGATGTCGCTCGTCGGTCCGCGGCCTCCGTTACCGGAGGAGTCCGCTGCGTACGGCCCGGACATCCGGCGGCGGCTGCTGGTCAAGCCCGGGCTCACCGGCCTGTGGCAGATCAGCGGGCGCAGCGACCTGTCGTGGGAGGAGGCGGTCCGGCTGGACCTGCGGTACGTCGAGGACTGGTCGCTCGCCCTGGACACAGTGATCTTGTGGAAGACGCTGCGTGCGGTGCTCTACGGGCAGGGGGCCTACTGATGCGCGGGGGTCGTCGTCCGGTCGGCGCGCGGACCGCAGGCCCGAGAGGGCCTGCCTGGGGGAGGAACGGGTCATGAGGGTCAGCGTTTTCGGGCTCGGCTACGTGGGCTGCGTGTCGGCCGCGTGCCTGGCCAGCATGGGTCACGAGGTCATCGGGGTGGACGTGAACCAGGTGAAGGTCGACCTGGTCAACGACGGCAAGGCCCCGGTGGTCGAGGAGCGTATCGGCGAGCTCATCGCCGAGGTCGTGCGGACCGGAGCGTTACGCGCCACCGGCGACGTCCGCGAGGCGATCATGGACAGCGAGGTGTCGCTGGTCTGCGTGGGCACGCCGTCGGAGCCCAACGGCAGCCTGTGCACCACGTACTTGGAGCGGGTCACCGAGCAGATCGGCGCCGCGCTGGCCGAGGGGGCCGAGCAGGGGGGCCGGCACACCGTCGTGTTCCGCAGCACCATGCTCCCGGGCACCTGCCTGAACCTGCTGGTACCGATCCTGGAGAAGTACGTCGGCGGCACGGCCGGGGTGGACATCGGGGTCGCGGTCAACCCGGAGTTCCTGCGCGAGGGCACGAGCGTGCGGGACTTCTTCGACCCGCCCAAGACCGTCATCGGCGAGCTCGACCCGGCAAGCGGCGATGCGGTGATGGCGCTCTACGACGGCTTGCCCGGCGAGGTGTTCCGGGTGCCGGTCCCGACGGCCGAGGCGATCAAATATGCGGACAACGCGTTCCACGGCCTCAAGATCGGCTTCGCGAACGAGCTCGGCGCGGTGTGCCAGGCGCTCGGGGTGGACTCGCACCAGGTGATGGACGTGTTCCTGGCCGACCGCAAGCTGAACATCAGCCCCGCGTACCTGCGGCCCGGCTTCGCCTTCGGTGGCTCCTGCCTGCCCAAGGACCTGCGCAGCCTGGTCCACGCGGCGCGGCGGGCCGACGTCTCGGTGCCCATCCTCGCCCACGTGCTGCCCTCCAACTCCGACCATCTGCAGCGCGCGGTGGAGCTGGTCGAGCGCACCGGCAAGCGCCGGGTGGGCCTGTTCGGGCTGTCCTTCAAACCCGGCACCGACGACCTCCGCGAGAGCCCGCTCGTCGAGCTGGCGGAGAGGCTCTTCGGCAAGGGTTACGACCTGCGGATCTACGACGCCAACGTGAGCCTCTCCCGGCTGCTCGGCGCGAACCGCGAGTACATCGAGACCCGGCTGCCGCACCTCGGGCAGCTGCTTGCGGACTCCGTCGGCGAGGTGCTCGAGCACGCCGAGGTGTGCCTGGTCGGGACCAGGGATCCGGCCGTGCTGTCGGCGCTGCCCCATGGCGACGGCCCGGTGATCGTCGACCTCATCCGCCTTCCCGACGCCGAGGCGCGCCGGACCGAACCGGGGTACGTGGGCCTTGCTTGGTAACGCGACCAGCGGCGACCGGCCGGACCGGCGCGCGCTGATCCTGGTGGAGAACCTGTCGGTGCCGTTCGACCGGCGGGTGTGGCAGGAGTGCACGACGCTGCGCGACGCGGGCTGGACGGTGCACGTCATCTGTCCCCGGGGGGAGAAGCGGGACACGGAGCAGGAGGCGGAGATCGACGGGGTGCGGATCCACCGCTACCCGTTGCGCGCGGCCACCGGAGGGCCGGCCGGCTACCTGCGGGAGTACGGGTCGGCGTTGTGGCATACGGTCCGGCTGGCCCGGAAGGTCGGCCCGGTCGACGTGGTCCACGCCTGCAACCCGCCCGACCTGCTGTTCCTGCCGGCACTGTGGCTGAAGCGGCGCGGAGCGCGGTTCGTCTTCGACCAGCACGACCTGGTACCCGAGCTCTACCTCTCCCGGTTCGACCGCGGCGAAGATCTGCTCTACCGCGCCGTGTGCGCGCTGGAACGGCTGACCTACCGGGCCGCGGACGTCGTGCTCGCCACGAACGAGAGCTACCGGGACGTCGCGGTGCGCCGTGGCGGGCGGCGGCCGGCGGACGTTTTCGTGGTGCGCAGCGCGCCCGACATCGACCGGTTCCACCCCGTACCGCCCGAGCCGGCGCTGAAGCGCGGCAAGCCCCATCTGCTGTGCTACCTCGGCGTCATGGGCCCGCAGGACGGCGTCGACTACGCCTTGCGGGCCCTCGCGAAGCTGCGCGACGAGCTCGGGCGCACCGACTGGCATGCGGTCTTCGTCGGCGCCGGCGACACCTTCGACGCGATGGTGGAGCTGTCCCGGCGGCTCGGGCTCTCGGAGCAGGTGCAGTTCACCGGGCGCGTTCCGGACGCCGATCTGGTGCGCTACCTGTCCACCGCGGACATCTGCCTCTCCCCCGACCCGCACAATCCGCTCAATGACGTGTCGACCATGAACAAGGTCCTGGAGTACATGGTGATGGGCCGGCCGATCGTCTCCTTCGACCTCCGGGAGGCGCGGGTCTCCGCCGGTGACGCCGCCGTCTACGCGCCCGGCAACGACGAGGCCGAGTTCGCCGGGCTCATCGCGCAGCTGCTGGACGATCCGGACAGGCGGGCCCACATGGGCAAGATCGGCCAGGAGCGGATCAGCGGGCCGCTCTCCTGGCGGAACTCCCAGCAATCGCTGCTCGCCGCCTACGCCGCTGCCTGCCGTAACGCTCCGGTGTCGGCGGGCGGCCCGGGCCGGGCAGGGCGGAGGCCGCACCGTTGAGCGATGACCCGATACGCCTGGTCACGATCGGGCGGATTATCCGTCGGCGCTGGCGGCTTCTCACGATCCTCGCCGTGGTGGGTGCGCTCGTCGGCTACGGCACCTCATTGCTGTTCCCGCCGCGCTACACGACGTCGGCATCGGTACTGCTGCCGGGGGCGTGGGAGGAGCGCGAGCTGCTGACCCAGACGGAGATCGCGACCAGTTCGGTGGTGGTCGACCACGCGGCTGCCACGCTCGGCTGGACCGGGGTCAGCGGCAGCGAGCTGCGGAACCGGGTGAGCGCCAAGGCCTCCGACGGGAACATCATCAAGATCTCGGGCACGGCCGAAACCCCGGAGCGCGCACAGCAACTCTCCGACCAGGTGGCCCAGCAGTTCGTCACATTCGCCGCGCGGATCGTGGACGACAACACCGACCCCGAAGCGGCGGCGCAGCTCGAGGAACTGCAGCAGATGGTGGTGCAGACCAACCGCCACATCACCGAGCTGGCCGATGCGGCCGATCCGGGGCAGACCGTGGAGAGCGTGCAGGCCCGCACCGAGCTCGAGAAGCTGCGCACCTCGCTGCAGGAGGCCATGAACAAGCTGGACCAGGCCGACCCGGCTGCCAAGAAGGCCAACTTGGTCGTCATGGGACCGGCGTCCCGGCCGACCGGCGAGGCACCGCCGACGAGGATGCAGCTCATCGTCGGCGGGGCGCTGCTGTTCTTCCTGCTCGCGGTCATCGGCCATCTCACCGCCGCACGGATGAGTCGCCGGCTGCGCACCCAACCGGAAATCGCCGCGGCGCTGGGCTCGGCGCTGCTTGGCACCGTCGACGTACCTGGTGAACGGCCCGCGTACCGGCCGGAAGGCCGTGGCCCGTGGGCCCGGATCCGCCGGCTGCTGGGCGTCGACATCCGGTGGGACCTACCGACCCCGCGGACGTCCGGCGACGAGGCCGGCAGGCAGATCCGCTACCGGCGGGTGTGCGCCCGCCTCCGGGATCAGCTGCCGGCCCCCCGGCGGCTGCTGGTTGTCGTCCCGGACGGCGACGAGATCGCCCGCCGGGCCGCCGGGCAGCTCGTCGCCGAGGCCGAGAGCGATCCTTCCCCGAGCTCTTCGAGCCGGGGATACCTCAAGCTGCGGGTGGTGGGGGTTTCGGTGTCCCAGCCGATGGTGCCGGACCGCGACGACGAGTCCGGTGCCCTGGTCGTGCTCAGCGCGGGCAGCTGGACCGCAGGGGAGCTCGCCGGCATCGCCGAGGCGTGTGCGGACGCCAAGCACGAGGTCGTCGGCATCGTCATCGCCGGCACGGTCCGGGCCCGTCCGACGCGGTCTGCCGGCCGTCCTCGGGATGCCGCCACGCCGGCGCTCGCGGTTGGCGACGAGGCGACGGGAGGTTCGAGGTGACGACGAGTACGACTTCGGAGTCGTCGGCCGCCGCTCCGCTGCTGGACCTGCAGGCGCTGGTGGTGGCGGTGCGGAGGCGGCGGCGCCTCTGGTGCTCCATGGCGCTGCTGGGGCTGCTCCTCGGCGCGGCGGTGGCGGTCCTGCTGCCACCGCCGCCGACCGCGGTGACCAAGGTGCTGGTCGCGCATCAGGAGGACCAGCCGAACGACCCCGGAACGCTGATCCGCACCGACGTCGGGCTGCTGCAAACCACGCGGATCGCCGATAAGGCCCTGAAGTCCCTCGACTCCTCCGAGAAACCGGAGGACTTCATGCGGGACTACGGGGGTATCGGCTTGACCAACAACCTGCTGCAGATCACTGTGACAGGTGACAGCGACGCGGAAGCGGTGGCCCGCGCCAAGGCGCTGGCCGATGCGTTCGTCGCGGACCATGTGAGGCGGATACAGGAAGCCGCGAACGCCGAGTCCAAGGCCCTGCTCGACCAGCGTGACCGAATGCGGGGCGAACTCGCCAAGGTCAACAAGGCGATCGGAAGCGGATCGCCGGAGGGCGGGCGCAAGGCGTCGGCGGACCTGGAGTCGCTCTTCGCCCGCCGGGCCGAACTCACCTCGCGAATCACCGATTTCGGCCAGCGCGCCGCGGAGGCGCGCATCGGCACGCCCCGGCTCATCGCCGGCACACAGATGGTGGACGCACCGCGCGCGGTGCGGCACTCCCTGCCCAGGACCGCTGCCACCGACGCCGCGATCGGGCTCGCCCTCGGGCTCGTCCTCGGGCTCGCGGTGGCCGCGGTCGGCACGGTGGTGGCGGACCGCCCCGTGCTGCGCCGGGAGATCGCGGCGAACCTCGGCGCCTCGGTCATCGCGGAGCTGCCCCGCCGGTCGGGCAGGCTGTGGCGGCGCCGACGGATCCGGGCGGCACGCGAACGGCTCACCGCTTCCCTGGTCCGCACCGTGCGCAGCTCCGCGGAACCGGTGTCACTGCTGGAGCTGGGCTGTGCGCGCAGCACGAGCGTGATCGCCATGGACCTCGCCAGGGCACTGGCGGCGGAGGGGCCAGTGGTCGTCATCGACGGTCTGCCCGGCCTGCAGCTCGCCGACCGCCGGCCGAGGCCAGGAGATCCGACCGTGGTCAGCGGCGAGCGTGCCGCGGCCGTGTCGCATCAGGGTCGCCGGCTCGGCGTCGGCTCGGTGGCGCCCGGCGCGGCGTGGACCGACCTCCAGTACCTCGGCACTCGGACCGTGCTCGTCGTGCGTGCCGGGCACGGCAGCGCCGCATGGCTGCACACCGTGGCGCGGCAGCTCGCGGACCAGCGCATTGAGGTGATCGGTGTGGTGCTGATCGACCCCGATCCGCGTGACCGGACCGACGGCACGCTGTGGGACGGGCTGCACACCGCGCTGCGCGGCCAGAACGAGCGGCTGGCCCGACAGAGCGGGACGGCCCGGCGGCGGGCCGAGCGGCTGCCGATGTGGGCGGCACGCGTCCCGGACAGCGATCAGGAGGCGCGGTAGACATGTGTGGCATCGCAGGCACTTACCGATGGCCGGACGGGAAGGTCGTGGCCGACCGGCTGACCGATACCCTCGCCCACCGCGGTCCGGACGGGTCGGGCCGGTACAACCACCCCGTAGGTGACGGCGAAGTGCACCTCGGGCACCGCCGGCTGGCCACCATCGACCTGTCCGAGACCGGCGCCCAGCCGATGGCCTCGGGCGGCCTCGTCCTGACGTACAACGGCGAGCTGTACAACGCGCCCGAGCTGCGTGCCGAGCTGGCAGCCGCCGGGGTGCGCTTCCGCGGTACCTCCGACACCGAGGTGCTGCTGGAGGCCTGGCGGCGCTGGGGCACGGACTGCCTGCCCCGGCTGCGCGGCATGTTCGCGTTCGGAATCTTCGACGAGCGGACCGGTGAACTGGTGCTCGCCCGCGACCAGCTCGGCATCAAGCCGCTGTTCCTGCTCCGGCGCGGCGAGGGTCTGGTGTTCGCCTCCGAGCTCAAGGCGCTCGCCGCCGTGACCGGTGGGTCGTTGCAGGTGGACCATGCGGCGCTGGTGGCCTCGCTGCTGTACTACTGGGTGCCGGACTCACGGTGCGCGTTCCGCGAAGCGGAGAAGCTGCCGCCGGGGAGCTGGCTCCGGTGCCGGCCCGACGGCCGGGTGGAGCGCGGCCGGTTCTGGCACCTGAGGGACGTCGCCGCCGAGGGCCGGGAGCGGATACGGAACGGCGAACAGCCGGACCTGGCGGCCATCGTCGAGGAGTCGACTCGGCGGCACCTGCTCTCCGACGTCCCCGTGGCGACCTTCCTCTCCGGGGGTCTCGACTCCAGCTACCTGACCGCGCTCGCGGCCCGCCACCAACCCGGGATATCCGCTTACACGATCGGGTTCCGCCCCGAGGACGCCAGGTTCGAGGCGATGCCGGACGACCTGCGCCATGCCCGGCGGGTGGCCGAGCGGTTCGGCGTCGACCTGCATGAGATCGAGATCGCTCCGAATGTGCTCGACCTGCTGCCGCAGATGACGTACGACCTGGACGAGCCGATCGGCGACCCCGCCGCGATCAACACGTTCCTGATCTGCTCGGCCGCCCGGGAGGCCGGGGTCAAGGTGATGCTCTCGGGTATGGGTGCCGACGAGCTGTTCGCCGGTTACCGCAAGCACCTGGCCAACCTGCTCGCGCTGCGCTACCAGCGCGTCCCGCGGCCCCTGCGGCGTGGCCTGTCCGCGGCCGTGGACCGGCTGCCGGTCGCCACGGCCCGCCGGGGGTACCGGTCGGTGCGCTTCGCGAAGCGGTTCCTCTCCTTCGCCGATCTGCCGGAGGAGACCGCGTTCCGGCGCAGCTACACCATGTACGACCAGGACGAGCTGCTCGCCCTGGTCGATCCGGACCTGGCCGGGACGGTCGAGGACGTACTGACCGAGCATGCGGACATCTACCAGGACAACGACCTCGACGACTTCGTCAACCGCATGTGTCTGGGCGACGCCCGGATGTTCCTGCCTGGCCTGAACCTCGCCTACACGGACCGGTCGAGCATGGCCGCCTCGACCGAGGTGCGGGTGCCGTACGTGGACGTCGAGGTGGTCAAGGCGGCGTTCGCCGTGCCCGGCGATCGCAAGATCGTCGGACGCCAGGGCAAGGCCGTCCTCAAGGAGGCGGCCACCTCGATCCTGCCCCGGGAGATCGTGTACCGGCCCAAGGGCCTGTTCAGCGCCCCGCTGCGCGCCTGGATGAGCCGGGATCTGGCGCCGCTGGTGCGCGAGGTGGTGCATGACGGCGTGCTCGTCAATTCCGGGTTCCTGCGCCGCGACGCGCTGGCCCGCATGGTCTCCGAGGACGCCGCCGGGCAGCGGGACTTCTCCAAGCATCTGTGGCATGTGCTGACCCTCGAGTACTGGTATCGCGGCGCGACCTCTGGCTCCGGCCAGAGCCAAGCGGCCTGAAGGCGTTGAAACATGAGGAGCTCGGGTGAAACAGGTTGTTCAGAACTACAAGAGCGGCGAGCTGGCGGTGCTCGACGTGCCGGTGCCGAGGTGCAAGCCGGGCGGTGTGCTGGTCCGGACCGCCTACTCGCTGATATCCACCGGGACCGAGCTCATGAAGGTGTCCGAGGCCGGCATGTCGATGCTGGGCAAGGCCCGCTCCCGGCCGGACCAGGTGGCCAAGGTCATGCAGAGCGTGGCCACCAACGGGGTGCCCGCCACGTACCGCAAGGTGATGGGCAAGCTGGACTCCTACACACCGCTGGGCTACTCGCTGTGCGGGGTCGTCGAGCAGGTCGGCAGCGGGATCGACGACGTGAAGGTCGGTGACCTCGTGGCCTGTGCAGGCAACGAGCACGCGCTGCACGCCGAGCTGAACTGGGTGCCGAAGAACCTCTACACCCCCGTACCGGACGGCCTCGCGCCGCGGCACGCGGCCTTCGGCACCGTCGGGTCGATCGCGATGCAGGGCGTCCGCCAGGGCGAGCCGCAGCTCGGCGAGGTGGCGCTGGTCATCGGCCTCGGGCTGATCGGGCAGTTGGTGGTGCAGCTGCTGGCCGCCTCGGGGGTCCGCGTCGTCGGGGTCGACCCCGACCCGGTGCGCTGCGAGCTCGCCGAGCGCCTGGGCGCCGCGGCCTGCGGCGATCCTGCGTCCGCTGCCGTGGAAGCCGCCGTCGCCGAACTCACCGGCGGTCACGGCGTGGACCAGGTGTACCTGGCCGCGGGCGGCGGCAGCAACCAGCCCGTCGAGCTGGCCGCGCGGCTCTGCCGGGACCGCGGCCGGGTCGTCGACATCGGCAAGTGCCGCCTGGACCTGCCGTGGAACGCGTACTACGAGAAGGAGCTCGACGTCCGGTTCTCCCGCTCGTACGGTCCCGGGCGCTACGACCCGGAGTACGAGCTCGAGGGGCGGGACTACCCGATCGGCTACGTGCGCTGGACCGAGCGCCGCAACCTGGCGTGCTTCCTCGATCTCCTCGCACGCGGCCGCGTCGACGTGGAGCCCTTGGTCTCCCACATGGCCGACTTCGATGACGCCGCCGAGACGTACCAGCGCCTGAAGGACGGCGACCTGAAGGCCGTGGCCGTGCTGTTCCGGTACCCCGAACACGCGGGGGAAGCGGAGACCCCGGCGGTGGCCGTGCCCGCGGTGAAGCGCAGCGGCGGAGCGTCCGCCCCGGCCCGGTCCGCCAAGGCGCCGGTGCGGCTGGCGTTCGTCGGCGCGGGGAACTATGCGACATCGATGCTGCTGCCGCACCTGGCACAGCGCGACGGCGTCGAGTTGTCCACGGTCGTCACGACGACGGCGCTGTCCGCGGCCAACGCACAGCGGAAGTTCGGCTTCGCCGAGGCGACCACCGATCTCGACGCCGTGCTCGGCGACAAGTCCATCGACGCGGTGTTCGTCGTCACCCGCCACAGCTCGCACGCCGAACTGACCCGGAGGGCGCTGCTGGCCGGCAAGACGGTGTTCGTGGAGAAGCCGTTGGCACTCACCGAGGAAGAGCTGGCCGGCGTGCTCGCGGCAGTGGAGGAATCCGGCAACGACCGGCTGCAGGTGGGCTTCAACCGTCGGTTCGCGCCGCTGTTGCAGGAGGCCAGGACGCGGTTCGGCGCCCGGACCGGTCCGGCGAGCCTGCGCTACCTGGTCAACGCGGGCCGGCTGCAGCACGGCAGCTGGTACCTCCAACAGGGCACCGAGGGCTCGCGCTTCGCCGGCGAGGGCGGACACTTCATCGACACGGCGAGCTGGCTGCTCGAGGCCGACCCGGTATCGGTGTACGCGGTCGCCACGTCCGGCAACGAGGACCTTCAGGTCGTACTGCACTACCCGGACGGGTCCACCGCCACCATCAGCTATGTCACCACCGGCGCGCCGGGGTTCCCCAAGGAGACGCTGGACCTCGTCGCGGACGGCAGGGTGCTGAAGCTCGACGACTTCGTCCGTGCCTCGGTCTACGGCCGCAAGCGGTGGGTCAGTTCGCGGCTGCCCAAGGCCCGGGACAAGGGCCAGTCCGCCGAGCTGGCCGCGTTCGTCAAGGCCGTGCGGACCGGCGGCCCGATGCCGGTGCCGCTGGAGTCGCTGGTCGCCACCACGGCGGCCACCCTCGCCGTACAGGCCGGCCTGGCCGGGGGCGCGCCGGTGACGCTGGCGGGGGCGCGATGACTGTGAGCTCGGGGAGTGCGGGCTGGTACCTGCGGCGGCTGTCCCGGATGGGACCGCGGGAGGTCGGCGGCCGGGTGGGCGACACGGTGCGCAGGCGGCGATGGCGGAAGGCGCGGCCGGACGGCCCGAGTGTGACCGGCGCCCGGTTCACCGCGGTACTGCCCGCGGGGACCATCGCCGCGGTGCCACCGGACGCCGCGAAACGTCTCATCGCCGAGGCGGACCGGCTGATGGCCGGGTACGCCGAGTTCTTCGGGGTGGTCCGCGACGACCTGGCCGACCCGGACTGGTGGTACGACCCGAAGACCGGGCGCCGGGCTCCGTGGGGCTACGCCTTCGACGTGCCGTACCGGAACGAGGAGACGGTCGGGGACATCAAGCAGATCTGGGAGCTGTCCCGGCATCAGTACCTCACCGTGCTCGCCGCCGCCTTCGCGATCACCGGGGACGAGCGGTACGCCGAGCGAGTGGCCGCGCACCTGCGGTTGTGGTGGGCGGCCAACGCGCCGCTGCGCGGAGTGCACTGGACCAGCGGCATCGAGCTGGGGATCCGGCTGCTGTCCTGGGTGTGGATCCGCCGGCTGCTCGACGGCTGGCCGGGCGTGGCCGGGCTGTTCGAGGGCAACCCGGTGGCACTCCGCCAGATCTGGCACCACCAGCGCTGGCTGGCCCACTTCCCCAGCCGGGGGTCTTCGGCGAACAACCACGTCATCGCCGAGGCCGCCGGGCAGTTCGCCGCGGCCTGCGCGTTCGGGTGGTTCCCCTCCTCGGCGCGTTGGCGGGCCGACGCGCTGCGGTCGCTGGAGCGGCATCTGCGAAGCAACACCTTCGACTCCGGCCTCAACCGTGAGCTGGCCACCGAGTATCACGGACTGGTGCTGGAGCTCGGCCTGGCCGCGCTGGCCGAGGCCGATACCGCCGGCGTGCCGGTCCCCGCGTCGATCCGGCTGGTGCTGCTCCGGATGACCGACGCGCTCGCGGCCATCGTGGACAACCGGCTACGGCCGCCGCGCCAGGGGGACGCGGACGACGGGCACGGTCTGGTCGTGGACGGCGCGGGCACCGACCGCTGGGCCTCGCTGCTGTCCACCGGGGACGCCGTGTTCGGCCGGCTCGCCTGGTGGCCGGCGGTGACCGGCACCGATGTGCGCACCCCACTGCTGGCCGCGCTCATCCGACCGTACTCGAAGAACGGAACTGCACCGACCGTGCCCCGCCCGGCAGGCCGACCGGCCCATTTCGCCGACGCAGGCATGACCATCCTGCGTGGTCCGGCGGAGATCTGGTGCCGCTGCGACGGTGGTCCGCACGGATTCCTGTCCATCGCCGCGCATGCTCACGCGGACGCGCTGTCCGTGGAGGTCCGGCACGACGGGGTCGACGTGCTCGCCGACCCGGGGACGTTCTGCTACCACGGGCAGCCCGAGTGGCGGCAGTACTTCCGGTCGACCCTCGGCCACAACACCCTGCAACTGGACGGCGGTGACCAGTCCGTCTCCGGTGGCCCGTTCCTGTGGACCCGGCACGCCCGCAGCCGCGTCCTGGTCGCCGACACATCCGACGGGGTGACGGCCCGCTGGTGCGCCGAGCACGACGGTTACCAGCCCTCCGTGCACCGCCGCCGGGTGGAGCTGACGGCCGCGAGCCGGGAACTGAGGGTGGTCGACGAGGTGCGCGGCCCGCGCCGGTCCGTGCGCCTGGCGTTCCACCTCGGCCCGGCGATCGCCGCGGACCTGGTGGGGAACCGGGCAGTGCTCACCTGGACCCGGGACGGCGAGGACCGCTCCGCGGCGCTCGACCTGCCCGGGCAGCTGTGCTGGCGGGCGCATCGCGGCGAGAGTGACCCGCCGCTGGGCTGGTACTCCGCCGGCTTCGGGCGCAAGGAACCCACCACAACGCTGGTCGGCACCGGCTTCGCCGACGGCACTGCGCTGTCGGGGGAGTTCACCACCGTACTCAGGTTCCACGGCTAGGGAGGACGCTTGCGGATCAAGTGGCGGCACTGGGCGTTGCCGGCGGCACTGCTGGCGCCGGCCCTGCTGGCGGCGACCGGCTGTGAGGGCACGCCGGACGCGCGGCCGAAGCCGACCGCTGCGCCATCCACGTCCGTGGCCCGGGTGTGCGCCAGGCCCGCGGCCGGGCCGGCGAAGGCGCCGGCGGGCGCGGTGACGGTCGACCCTGCGGTGACCGGTGATCTGGCTGCGAAGACCAGGAGCAACCCCACGAACACCACGTTCTGGCTCCGACCGGGCAAGCACAGGCTCGAACCGGACCGCTACGCCCAGGTCGTCCCCAAGGAGGGCGACATCTACCTCGGCGCGCCGGGCGCGGTGCTCGACGGCCGGAAGACCAACCAGTACGCGTTCGGCGGCACCGCCCGCAGCGTCACCATCCGCTATCTGACCGTGCAGGGTTTCGTCGCCCCGCGCGACGAGGGCGTGGTCAACCATGACTCGGCCGACGGGTGGGTGATCGAGCACGCGACGATCCGGAACAACTCCGGCGCCGGGCTGATGGCCGGTGCCCGCCAGCGGGTCCGCGCCAGCTGCCTGCGCGGCAACGGTCAGTACGGCATGAACGCGTACAAGGCCAACGGCCGTATCAGCGGCCTGGTGGTCGAGGGCAACGAGATCGTGGGCAACAACAGGGACGACTGGGAGCGGCGGCGGCCGGGCTGCGGCTGCACCGGGGGCGTCAAGTTCTGGGCCGTCAACGGTGCCGATGTACGCGGCAACTGGGTGCACGACAACCGCGGAGCCGGGTTGTGGGCGGACACCAACAACAACGACTTCCGCATCGAGGACAACGTGCTCGACGCCAACGACGGTGCCGCGCTGATCTACGAGACCAGCTACAACGCGGTCATCCGGAGGAACACGATCCGGCGGAACAACTGGGTCGAGGGCCGCAAGTACGCCGACCGCGGCGACAACTTCCCGTTCGCGACCATCTACCTGTCCGAGTCCGGCGGCGAACCACGGATCCGAGCCCGCACGGACAGGATCGAGATCTACCGGAACGTGCTGGAGAACAACTGGTCCGGGATCACCCTGTGGGAAAACGCCGACCGGTTCTGCAACAGCCCGGCCAACACCTCGTCCGGTGACTGCACGTTGCTGGTGAAGAACAGCCACCGCTGCGCACGGCCGGCGATCGCCACCGCACCGCTCTACGCCGACTGCCGGTGGAAGACCCAGCGGGTGGACATCCACGGCAACCGCTTCGTGCTGGACAAGGCCGTCGTCGACTGCACGGTGAAGTGCGACCGCATGGCGGTGCTGGCCAACTACGGCACCTATCCGGACTGGTCGCCGTACCAGGGCGAGCGGGTGGCCGAGGCGATCACCGGTAAGCAGCACAACCGCTGGCACGACAACGTCTACGTCGGGCCATGGAAATTCGTCGCCCACGACCCGAGCCGGATACTCGACTCCGGGCAGTGGCAGGGCGCGCCGTACCAGCAGGACGCGGGCAGCACCTTCCGTGCAGGGGACGGTGGTTGAGATGGGCGCGGACCACACGCCGAAGATCGTCGGGACGGTCTGGGGGCTGCTGATCCTCAACACGCTCGGCTCCGCCGGGGCGAAGACCATCGTCCCGCTGCCCCGGTCCCTCATCCAGATGGTCACCATGGGCGCGCTGGTCGCCGCGTTCGCGCTGGCACTCGCGGTCAATCTCCGGCTGCGCATCCGGGCCAGCGCCTTCCTGTTCCTGCTCACCCTGCTGCTGGTGGAGAGCGTGATCTCCAGCGCGAACCTGGAGTCCGGGTTCGGCGCGCTGTTCCGCTGCTTCCGGCTGGCTCTCTTCGTCGGCACGCTGTGGCTGCTCAGCCGCTGGTGGGACGGCGGCCTGACGTTCGTCCGGCATCACATCCGGTTGTACTTCGTGGTCCTCGGGTCGGTGGCCGCCGGCCTGGCCGTCTCACCGGGCGCGGCCATGCCCGAACTCTACGGCGGGCGGCTGGTCGGCGCGTTGTGGCCGCTCACCCCACCGCAGATCGGACAGTACGCCGCGGTGATCATCGGTCTCACCGTGCTGCTCGTTCTGGGCCGCCGGACCGACAGGACCAGCGCGGCGGTGGTCATCGTGCCGTCACTCGTCCTGCTCGCGCTGACCCATACCCGCACGGCCACGCTCGGCCTGCTCAGCGGGCTGTCGTTGGCGATCGGCTCGCTCATCCTGACGAGCGCCGCCGCCCGCCGGTTCTTCGCCTGGGCGGTGCTGTGCACCGCCGTGGCCGCGGTGGGGTTCGCCTCCGCGCTGCAGGCGTGGTTCCTGCGCGGACAGAGCCAGGAGAACTTCGCCAGCCTCACCGGTCGGGCCAAGGTCTGGGACGCCCTGCTGGCAGCACCCAGGACGACCGCGGAGTATCTGTTCGGCGCGGGCCTGGGCGACAAGTCGTTCGGCGGGCTGCCGATCGACAACAGCTGGCTGGCCGTCTACAACGAGCAGGGTATGACCGGCGTCGGCCTGGTGGCGGCGATCGTCATCGTGCTGGGCGGCGTGGCGTTGCTGCGGCCACCGTCGCTGTCGAGGGCCTGCGCGATCTTCCTGATCAGCTACTGCGCGATCGCGTCGTACACCGAGGCCGGGCTGGGCGATGCCTCGCCGTATCTGCTGCATCTGGCCGTGGCCGCCTCGCTGCTGGTGGCACCTGCCACGGCCACTCCCCTCTCGGCGCCGGAAGTCCCTCGACGACACATCCCGCGATGGGCCCAGAGATCGGAGGTGACCTGAGCATGCAGGTCCTCGTGGTGCACAACCGCTACGCCTCGGCCCAGCCGAGCGGGGAGAACAAGGTCGTCGACCAGGAGGTGGCGCTGCTGCGCGAGGCAGGCCACCGGGTGGGGGTGTTCGAGCGGCGCAGCGACGACATCGCCGCCCGGTCCCTGCTGGGCAAGGCCGCGGTACCGCTGCTGGTGCCGTGGAACCCGGCGGTCCGCGCGGAGCTCGCGGCCACGCTTCGCACCGAGCGGCCGGACGTGGTGCACGTCCACAACGTCTTCCCGCTCCTGTCGCCGTCGGTGCTGGCCGCCTGCGCCGACGCCGGCGTGCCCGCCGTCGCCACGCTGCACAACTACACCCAGGTCTGCCCGCCCGGCACGCTGCAGCGGGACGGCCGGCCGTGCACCGAGTGCGTCGGGTCCGCACCGCTGCCCGCCGTCCGGCACGGCTGCTACCGGAACTCCCGGCTGGCGACGGTGCCGCTCGCGGTCAGCATGTCGGTCAACCGGCGTCGGTGGTGGTCCGGCGTGGAGCGGTTCTTCTGCATCTCCGCGGCGCAGCGCGACGTCCTGGTGCGGGCCGGCATGCCGGCCGAGCGGCTGGCGGTGAAGCACAACTTCGTGCCAGAGCCGGGGGCCTGCCGAACGGGCGCCGGCGAGCATCTGCTCTATCTCGGCCGGCTCGCGGAGGCCAAGGGCGTGCGGCTGCTCATGGCCGCGTGGGACGAGATCGCCGCCGACGGCGGTGTGGGTGTACCGCTCGTGGTCGCCGGCGCGGGGCCACTGGAGCGAGAGGTGGCCGCCTGGGCGGCGGGCCGGGGCGACGTGCGGTACGTCGGCCTGTACGACCAGACGGAGTGCCGGCAGGCCATCGCGCGGTCGGTCGCCGTGGTGGCTCCTTCCACGTGGCTGGAGGCGTTCGGCCTGGTGGTCGTGGAGGCGATGGCGGCGGGGGTCCCGGCCGTCGCCGCCGGTCACGGCGCCTTCGTCGAACTCGTCGAGGACGGGGTGACCGGGCTGCTGCACCGGCCGGGCGAGCCCGCCTCGCTCGCGTCCTGCCTGCGCCGGATCACGGCCGAGTCGGACCGCAACCGGGAGATGGGCCAGGCGGCCCGGCGCCGTTACGAGCAGGACTTCAGCCCGGCCGTCGGGCTGGAGCGCCTGGTGGAGGGGTACCGCACCGCGATCGCGGGTCGGTCAGCACTGGCTCGCGGCGGGGACACCCGCGCGAGCAGGGGGGATGGGGACAGTAGATGACACGATGCCGACTCTGCGGCTCGGAAGCGATGGCGAGCGTCGTCGATCTCGGGGCGACGCCACCATGTGAGAGCTTTCTCGCCGCGGACCAACTGGACCAGCCGGAACCGGCGTACCCGCTGCACCTGCGGGTCTGCACCGACTGCTGGCTCGCACAGATCCCTCCGCTGATCACGCCGGAGGAGACGTTCAGCGAGTACGCGTACTTCTCCTCCTTCTCGACCTCCTGGGTGGAGCACGCGCGCACGTTCGTCGCCGACGCCGTCCAGCGGGTGGGGCTCGGCCCCGACACCTTCGTGGTCGAGGTCGCGAGCAACGACGGGTACCTGCTGAGGCATGTGGTGGACCGGGGGATCCGCTGCCTCGGCATCGAGCCGTCGGTGAACGTCGGCGCCGCGGCGCGGGACGCGGGTGTGCCCACGCTCACGGAGTTCCTGTCCCCGGACACCGGCGCCGCCGTTCGCGCCGAGCACGGCCCGGCGGACCTGGTCGTGGCCAACAACGTGTACGCGCACATCCCCGACGTGGTCGGGTTCACGCAGGGGCTGCGCGCCCTGGTCGCCGACGACGGCTGGGTCTCCATCGAGGTGCAGCACCTGCTGACCCTGATCGAGGAGAACCAGTACGACACGATCTACCACGAGCACTTCCAGTACTACACGGTCGCGTCCGCGATCCGGGCGCTGGCGAGCGGCGGACTCGCGCTCGTGGACGTCGAGTTGCTGCCCACGCACGGCGGCTCCATCCGGCTGTGGGCCCGGCCGGCCGAGGTGGCCGGCGAGCCCACACGGCAGGTGGCCGACGTGCTGGACCGGGAGAAGGCCGCCGGGCTGCAGGAGCTGTCCGGGTACGCCGAGTTCTCCGCCCGGGTGGCCAAGGTGCGCCGGGACCTGCTGCGGTTCCTCATCGACGCGGCCGAGCGCGGCGAGACGGTCGTCGGCTACGGCGCCCCGGGCAAGGGCAACACCCTGCTCAACCACTGCGGCATCCGGCCCGACCTGCTCCCGTACACGGTCGACCGCAACCCCTACAAGCACGGCAGGTTCACCCCGGGCACCCGTATCCCGATCCTGCCGCCCGAGCGGATAGCCGCCGACAGACCCGACTTCGTCCTCGTCCTCCCGTGGAACCTGCGGGCCGAGCTGGTCGAGCAGCTGTCCTTCGTGCACGAATGGGGCGGCCGACTGGTCTTTCCCATCCCGGAACTGAGCATTGTCGAGGTCAAGGCATGAAGGTCGTCCTGTTCTGCGGCGGTTACGGGATGCGGATGCGGAGCGGCGCCGCAGACGACGTGCCCAAGCCGATGGCGATGGTCGGCCCGCGTCCGCTGATCTGGCACGTAATGCGCTACTACGCGCACTTCGGGCACACGGAGTTCATCCTGTGTCTCGGGTACGGGGCTCACCACATCAAGGACTTCTTCCTCAACTACGAGGAGACGACGTCCAACGACTTCGTGCTGCGGGGCGGGAAGACCGAGCTGCTGTCCACCGACATCGCCTCCTGGACGATCACGTTCGCGCAGACCGGCATCGAGTCACCGATCGGGGAGCGGCTGCGCCGGGTGCGGCACCACCTGGACGGCGACGAGATGTTCCTCGCCAACTACGCCGACGTGCTCACCGATGCCCCGCTGCCGGAGATGATCGACCGGTTCGCCCGGCGCGACGCCGGTGCGTCGATGATGGTGGTGCCGCCGCAGTCCTCGTTCCACTGCGTGGATCTGGGCGATGACGGCTTGGTGGGGGGCATCACCGCGGTGAGCGACATGCCGCTGTGGGAGAACGGCGGCTACTTCGTGCTCCGCCAGGAGGTCTTCGACCACATCCCGGAGAACGGGGACCTGGTCGCCGACGGATGTGCCCAACTGGCCAAGAGCGGACGGCTGATGGCGTACCAGCACCGTGGCTTCTGGAAGCCGACCGACACCGTGAAGGAGCGGGCCGCGCTCGACGACGCCTACGCCCGGGGCGACCGCCCGTGGGCCGTGTGGGAACACGGCGGCGCGGGGGCCGGCTCGACCGGAAGCCGGGCCGGCGCCGGGGCGGGGACCGCGTGATCCGGCTCGGGACCGGGCGCCTGGACAGGATCGTCGCGGTGGGCGCGCACTGCGACGACATCGCCATCGGCGCCGGCGGCACGCTGCTGACGATGTGCCTCGCGCGGCCGGGTGTCCGCGTCGACGTGCTGGTCCTCTCCGGCGGTGGCAGCGAGCGGGAGCAGGAGGAGCAGGCCGCGCTCGCCGCCTTCTGCCCGGGCGCCGACCTGCGGCTGACCGTGCACAAGCTGCCGGACGGCCGGCTGCCCGCGCACTGGGACGAGGCCAAGTCCGCGGTCGAGGAGCTGCGGGCGCAGACCGAGCCCGATCTCGTGCTGGCCCCGCGCACCGACGACGCGCACCAGGACCACCGCGGTCTGGCGAAGCTGATGACCACCGCGTTCCGCGACCACCTGGTGCTCGGCTACGAGATCGTCAAGTGGGACGGCGATCTCGGCCGTCCCTCGGTGTACCAGCCGCTGTCGCCGGAGATCGCCGAACGGAAGGTGCGGCTGCTGCAGGAGCACTATCCCTCGCAGCGGCACCGGCCCTGGTACGACCGCGAGGCCTTCCTCGGGCTGGCGCGGATCCGCGGCATCGAAAGCAACGTGCGCTACGCCGAGGCGTTCGCCGTCACCAAACTCACTCTCGACCTGGGGGAATGAACCTTGCGCGTACTGCTGACCGGGCACCAGGGCTACCTGGGCACCGTGATGGCCCCGGTCCTCACGGCCGCCGGGCACGAAGTCGTCGGTCTCGACGCGGGCCTGTTCGCCGACTGCGTCCTCGGCCCGCCGCCCGCGGACCCGTCCGGGCACCGGGTGGACCTGCGCGACGTCACGGCCGAACACGTGGCAGGGATGGACGCCGTGATCCACCTGGCCGCGCTCTCCAACGACCCGCTGGGATCGCTGGCGCCGGAGCTCACCTACGACATCAACCACCAGGCCTCCGTGCACCTGGCCCGGCTGGCCCGCGACGCCGGAGTGCGGCGCTTCCTGTACGCGTCGACCTGCTCCGTCTACGGCGCCGCCGGCGGTGACGACCTGGTGACCGAGGACGCCCCGCTGCGGCCGGTGACGCCGTACGCGGAGTCCAAGGTACGGGTGGAGGACGACCTGCACGCGCTGGCCGACGGCGACTTCGGCCCGGTGTTCATGCGCAACGCCACCGCCTTCGGCTACTCACCCCGGCTGCGCGCCGACATCGTGCTGAACAACCTGGTGGGCCACGCGCTCCTGTCCGGCGAGGTCCTGGTGCTCTCCGACGGCACCCCCTGGCGCCCGCTGGTGCACGCCGCCGACATCGCACGGGCCTTCACGGCCGCGCTGACCGCGCCACGCGAGGCGGTGCACGACCGGGCGTTCAACATCGGCAGCGAGGTCAACAACGTCACGGTCGCCGAGATCGCCGAGCAGGTCGCCGAGGCGGTGTCCGGCTCGAAGGTGGTGATCACCGGAGAGACGGGTGCCGATCCGCGGTCGTACCGGGTGGACTTCTCCCGGTTCCGCGCCGCGATTCCCGGCTTCGACTGCGAGTGGACGGTGAAGCAGGGCGCGCTCGAACTCGCCGACAACTACCGGAAATACGGGCTGACCCGGGAGGACTTCGAGCGGCGCTTCACCCGGCTGGCCGTGCTGCGCGCGGCGTCCGACGCCGGCGCCGTCGACGACACCCTGCGGTGGCGCCGGTGACCGCGGTCGGCGAGGAGATGTACGCGCTGGTGGAGCGGATGTACCCGCTGTGCCGGAGCATCACCGGCGACGGTGTGCGCGCCACCCTGGACATCGTCGGCGAGTACATCCCGCTGCAGGTGCACGAGGTGCCGACGGGGACTCAGGTGCTCGACTGGACGGTGCCGCAGGAGTGGAACATCCGGGACGCGTACGTCGCCGACTCCGCCGGCAGGCGGGTCGTCGACTTCGCCGCGTCCAGCCTGCACGTCCTCGGCTACAGCGTGCCGGTGTCGGCGACCATGCCGCTGGCCGAGCTGCGCGGACACCTGCACACCCTGCCCGACCACCCGTCCTGGGTGCCGTACCGCACCAGCTACTACAAGCCGGAATGGGGGTTCTGCCTGGCCCAGGAGACCTTGGACGCGCTGCCGGACGGCGAGTACGAGGTGCGCATCGACTCCACGCTCACCGATGGCCATCTCACCTACGCCGAGCACGTGGTACCTGGGCAGGTGGCCGACGAGGTGATCGTCTCCTGCCACGTCTGCCATCCGTCGCTGGCCAACGACAACCTGGCCGGCATCGCGGTGGCGACGTTACTGGCCCGGGCGCTGGCGGAGGAGAAGCCGTACTACACCTACCGGTTCCTGTTCGCGCCCGGCACCATCGGGGCGATCACCTGGCTGGCCCGCAACGCGGAACGGATCGAACGGGTCATGCACGGGCTCGTACTGGCCTGCGCCGGCGACCCGGGTCAACTGACGTACAAGCAGAGCAGGCGCGGTGACGCGGAGATCGACCGGGTGATGCGCCATGTGCTGGCCGCATCCGAACGCCCGCACCACGTCACCGAGTTCACTCCGTACGGCTACGACGAGCGGCAGTTCTGCTCGCCCGGGTTCGATCTCGGCGTGGGCTCGCTCACCCGGACCCCGTACGCCGGCTACCCCGAGTACCACACCTCGGCGGACAACCTGGACTTCGTCTCCCCCGACGCGATGGCGGACACGCTCGCCGTCTGCCGCGAGGCATTCGCCGTCCTCGACCGCAACCGGCGGTACGTCAACCTCAGCCCCTACGGCGAACCACAGCTGGGCCGGCGCGGGTTGTACAACGCGCTCGGCGGTCGCAGCGACACCAAGCAGGCCCAGATGGCCATGCTCTGGGTGCTCAACCTCTCCGACGGCGAGCACAGTCTGCTGGACGTCGCCGAGCGGTCCGGGCTGCCGTTCGACACCGTCGCCGCCGCGGCCGACGCCCTGTGCGGCGCCGAATTGATCAAGGCATGACGCCGATGACCACCGAGGGGGAGAAGGCGACGGCACCGGCCGGATCCGCCCGGCGGGCCCTCGTCGGCCGGCTGTCCTGGGGACTGGCCGACCAGGCGGCCTCCAGCGTGAGCAACTTCGTGGTGGGCATCTACGTGGCCCGCTCGCTGGGGGTGACCGCGTTCGGCGTGTTCAGCCTCGCCTGGGTGACGTACGGCGTGGTGCTGAACGTCTCCCGCGGGCTGGCCACCGATCCGCTCGTGGTGCGCTTCAGCGGCGTGCCGGACGCGTCCTGGCGCGGGGCGGTGGCCCGGTCGACGGGTACCGCACTCGGTGTCGGTGCGGCCATCGGCGCTGCGTGTCTGGTGGCCGGGCTCGGCCTCGGCGGCCGCCTGGGGCCCGCCTTCGCCGCCCTTGGTGTCATGTTGCCGGGGCTGCTGCTCCAGGACGCCTGGCGGTTCTCGTTCTTCGCCGCCGGCACCGGGCGGAAGGCGTTCGTCAACGATGTCGTGTGGGGTGTCGCGCTCGTCCCGGCCATGGTGGTGGCGGCCCGTGTGGGCAGCGTGGCCGCCTTCGTGCTCGCCTGGGGCGCGTCCGCCACGGTGGCGGCGGGGTACGGCTACCTCCAGTCCGGCATCCGGCCCCGGATGACCGAGGCCCGCGGGTGGCTTCGCGTGCAGCGCGATCTCGGCTACCGGTACCTGGTCGAGAACGTCAGCCTCAGTGGCGCGAGCCAGCTGCGGGCGTACGGGCTCGGCGCGATCGTCGGGGTCGGTGCGGTGGGTGCGGTGCGGGGCGCCGAGCTCCTGCTCGGCCCGTTCCTGGCGGTGCTCATGGGGCTTTCGCTGGTCACCGTCCCGGAGGCGGCACGGGTGCTACGGCAGGCCCCGCATCAACTGGGCAGGTTCTGCATCCTCCTCGGCGGGGGGCAGGCCGCCGGCGCGCTGCTCTGGGGCGCGGCGCTGCTGCTGATGCCCGGCCGGCTCGGCGAGCTCGTGCTCGGCGGCGTCTGGCACTCCGCCTCGGAGCTCATCGTGCAGATCACCCTCGGCGTCGCGGGCGCAGGCCTCGGCACCGGTGCGGCGGCGGGGCTGCGCGCGCTCGGCGCGGCCCGGCGCAGCCTGCGCTGCCAGCTGTTCGCCTCCGCCTGCTATGTCGGCGGCGGGCTCGGCGGGGCGGCCGTGGCCGGCACGGTCGGCTCGGCCTGGGGCGTCGCCGCCGCAACCGTCAGCGGCTCGGCTGTGTGGTGGCTGCAACTGCGGTCCGCCCTGCGCGAGCGCCACCGCAATCCCACCCCCGAAGTGAGGACCTCATGACCGACCGACCCAGGCTGAGCATCGGCCTGCCCGTGTACAACGGCGAGGAGTACCTGGCCGAGTCGCTCGACGCCCTGCTCGGCCAGACCTACGAGGACTTCGAGCTGGTCATCTCCGACAACGCCTCGACCGACGGGACCCAGGAGATCTGCCGCAAGTACGTCGCGCGGGACTCGCGCATCCGGTACCTCCGGCTGCCCCGGAACATCGGCGCCACGCCGAACCACAACCATGTGTTCGCCGAGTCCCGCGGCGAACTGTTCAAGTGGGCCTCGCACGACGACCTGTACGGCCGGGACCTGCTGCGGCGCTGCGTGGAGGCGCTGGACGAGCGGCCGGACGTGATCCTCGCGCACACCGGCCAGGCGGTCATCGACGGCGACGGCCAGGTGAAGGTCCCCTACGAGTACGGCCTCGCCACCGACTCCCCGCACGCACCGGAGCGCTTCCGCAGTCTGTTGTTCGAGCCGGGCGGCGACGACTTCTACGGGGTGATGCGGGCCGACATGCTGCGCCGGGTGAAGCCGCTCGACAGCTACCACCATGCGGACCGCACGTTCGTCGCCGAGATCACCCTGCACGGGCCCTTCCATCAGGTGCCGGAGCTGCTGTACTTCCGCCGCGACCACCCCACGCGCGCCGAGCGGGCGAATCCCGGCAAGCGCGCCCGGTGCGTCAACCTGGACCCGCGCCGGGCGGGCCCGCTGCACCCGACGCCCCGGCTGCTCGCCGAGTACATGTGGGGCTTCGTCTCGGCGATCCGGCGGGCGCCGTTGTCCGCGGCCGACCGACGCGCGTGCTACCGACACCTGGCCGCGTGGATGACCAGCCGGGTCCGGCCGGGCGCCGGTGAGCGGGTCGAGGACCGCGCCCCGGTCGATCCCGGCCTGCTCACGGTCTCCGTCGACGCCCTCGTCGCCGGCCGTGAGGGGAGGCGGGCATGACGACCGCGGACAGGACCCCGGTGCGCGTCGGGGTGTTCGGCCTGCTCGGCTCCGGCAACCTCGGCAACGACGGATCGCTCGAAGCCCTGCTCGGGTACCTCCGCGCCGAACACCCGGAGGCGGTCGTGGACGCGCTGTGCGGCGGACCCGAGGCCGTGACGACCCGGTTCGGGATCCCCGCGACGCGGCTGCACTGGTACCGCGGGGAGTACCGGACCGCGTCGCGTGCGGGCGCGATCGCGGCGAAGGGTCTGGGCAAACTCGTCGACGTCTTCCGCACCGCTGCCTGGGTGCGCCGGCACGACGTGGTGATCGTCCCGGGCATGGGCGTCCTGGAGGCCACGCTGCCGCTGCGGCCGTGGGGCTTCCCGTACTCGCTGTTCCTGCTCTGCGCGAGTGGCCGGCTGATGCGCACCCGGGTGGCGCTGGTCAGCGTCGGCGCCGCGACGATCGGCAACCGGCCGACCCGGGCCCTGGTGCGCTGGTCGGCGCGGCTGGCCGCCTACCGGTCGTACCGGGACGCGCAGTCCCGCGACGCGATGCGGGCGATGGGCGTGGACACCGCGCGCGACGAGGTCTACCCGGACCTCGCCTTCGCCCTGCCGACGCCACAGGAATGGGGTATCCCCCGCTCGGAGCTTGTCGGAGAGCTTGGGGAAACGCCCCCGAACCCGTCGGCCCCGCCGGGCCCGGTCTGCGTCGGCGTCATGGACTTCCACGGCGGCAACGACGACCGCGCCCGAGCCGATGAGATATACCGGCGCTACCTCGACGGGACGATCCGGTTCGTCCGCGCGCTGGTCGAGGAGGGCAGGGCTGTCCGGCTGCTCACCGGTGACGGGTGCGACGCGTCGGTGGTCGCCGCGATCCTCGACGCGGCGGACTCGCCTCTGGTCACCGCTGCCGAGCCGTCCTCACTGGCCGACCTGATGAAGGAGATGGCCGCTGCCGACACCGTGGTGGCGATCCGGTACCACAACCTGATCTGCGCGCTGAAGACCGCTACGCCGGTGCTCGCTCTCTGCTATGCGGCGAAGAGCGAGGCGCTCATGGCGGAGATGGGCCTCGGCGCGTACTGCCACCCGGCGCGCGAGGTCGACGCCGACCGGCTGCTCGAACAGTTCCGTGCGCTGGAGAAGTGTTCCGCCGAGCTGCGGGGGACCCTCACCGAGCGAAACCTGGCCGCCGCCCGGCGACTGGAGCACCAGTTCACCTCCTTGACCGCGGCCCTGTTCCCTGAGGCCGACCACGCCCACACCTTGCGGAAGGCTCCATGAAGGCGACCGAAGTCCCGGAGATCACCGGCGCGTACCTCTTCGAACCAGCGCCGTACGCCGACGAACGCGGCTTCTTCTGCCGCACCTTCGACGCCGACGTGGTCCGCTCGGTGGGCCTCGACCCGGACGCCTTCGTCCAGGACAGCCTGTCCCGCTCGGCCGGGGGCGTGCTGCGCGGCCTGCACCTGCGCTCCGGCGCCGGCGAGGCCAAACTGGTGCGGTGCTCGTACGGGAGGATCTTCGACGTCGTCGTGGACCTGCGGACGGACTCGCCGACCTACCGCAACCGGGCCTTCTTCGAGCTGTCCGACGAGACACAGCTGACCCTGTACATCCCGGCGGGGTGCGCGCACGGCTTCCAGGCCCTGACCGGAACCGCCGACGTCTCGTACCGGATCGACCGCCCGCACGATCCGGCCGAGGACGTGACGATCGCCTTCGACGACCCGGAGCTCGCCATTCCCTGGCCGCTGCCGGTCACATCGATGTCCCGGCGGGACCGGGAGGCGCCGAGCCTCGCCGAGGTCCTGCAGCAAAAAGAGAGTTGAGTCCGGCGTGGGAACCGACAACACCGAAGAGCCCCTCCTGCCCCGGTCCCGGATGGCGAACGAGCGGCTGCACGCCATGATCCCCGGGGGCGCGCACACCTACGCCAAGGGCGACGACCAGTACCCGGAAAACCTGGCACCGGTCATCAGCCACGGCCGCGGTGCCCACGTGTGGGACATCGACGGCAACCGCTACATCGAGTACGGCTCCGGCCTGCGGTCGGTCAGCCTCGGCCACGCCCACCCACGCGTGATCGAGGCGGTGCGGCGGCAACTCGACCGCGGCAGCAACTTCGTCCGGCCGTCCATCGTGGAGGTGGAGGCCGCGGAGCGCTTCCTGGCCACGGTGCCGACCGCCGAGATGGTGAAGTTCGCGAAGAACGGCTCCGACGCCACCACCGCCGCGGTGCGCCTCGCCCGCGCCGCCACCGGGCGCCCCCGGGTGGCCATCTGCGCCGACCATCCGTTCTTCTCCGTCGACGACTGGTTCATCGGTACCACGCCGATGTCGGCCGGCATTCCGGCGGAGACCAACGACCTCACCGTGACCTTCCCGTACGGGGACCTGGCCGCCACGGAGGAGCTGCTCACCCGGTACCAGGACGAGGTCGCCTGCCTCGTCCTCGAACCCGCCACCCACACCGAGCCCCCACCCGACTACCTCGCCGGCCTGCGCGAGCTGGCCGACCGGCACGGCTGCGTACTGATCTTCGATGAGATGATCACCGGCTTCCGCTGGTCCGAGGCGGGCGCCCAGGGCCTGTACGGCGTCGTCCCCGACCTCTCCACGTTCGGCAAGGCGCTGGGCAACGGGTTCGCCGTCTCCGCGCTGGCCGGGCGCCGCGACCTGATGGAGCTGGGCGGGCTGCGTCACTCCGGCGACCGGGTGTTCCTGCTGTCCACCACGCACGGTGCGGAAACGCACTCGCTGGCCGCCGCGATGGCCGTGCAGACCATCTACGTCGAGGAGGGCATCACCGCGCGGCTGCACACCCTCGGCGAGCGGTTGGCCGCCGGTGTCCGCGACGCCGCGGCCACCATGGGCGTCGGTGACCACATCGTGGTCCGGGGCCGGGCAAGCAACCTGGTCTTCGCCACCCTCGACGAGAACCGGCAGCCGTCGCAGCAGTACCGCACCCTGTTCCTGCGCCGGCTACTCGCGGGCGGGGTGCTGGCCCCGTCGTTCGTGGTGAGCAGCGCGCTCGGCGACGCCGACATCGATCACACCGTCGACGTGGTGGCCCAGGCATGTGCGGTGTACCGGAAGGCACTGGACGCCGCTGACCCCACCCCCTGGCTGGCCGGACGACCGGTGAAGCCCGTGTTCCGCCGCTTGGCATGACGTGACGTGATATGACGTGATGTCAGCGACGCTCCCACCGACCGGCGTCGGCCATCCGGTCGACCAGCCGGTCGGCCATCCGATCGACCAGCCAGGCGGTCGCCGGTATCACCGCCAGCGCGGTGCACCAGCCGCCGAGGACGTCGGTCGGGTAGTGCGCGCCGAGGGCGATCTGCGCCCAGCCCATGGCGGCGCCGGCAACCAGCGCCGCGGCGAGCACGAGTAGCGTGCCGGCCGCCCTGCCGAGGCCGAGCCGGCCGGTCGCGAGCAGCGCCACCACCAGGGCGAGCGCGGTGAGAAAGGCGGTGTGCCCGCTCGGGTAGGACAGGTACCCGTCGTGAATGGTGCGTCCCACCACGGACTTGAGCAGCGTCGCCGTCCCCACGGTCATGCCGACGCCGGCAACGACGAGCACCGCTGCGCGAGGACGCCGAAGCAACAGGCAGCCCGTCACGATGGCCACGACCAGTGTCGCCGATCCCACGGGCTCCCCCAAGAAGTCCATGGACAGGGCGACTTGCCGCCACGGCGGCCGTACACCGTCCACCGCCGCCCCGACCCGCGCGTCCACCATGCCGGGCGTGCTGTCGTCGGCATACAGGACCCCGAGCACGACGACGACCAGCGCGGCGATGGCCGCAGTCAGCCCGAGCCACACGCGCAGCGACGGGGGCAGCACCGCGGGCGCCGACCGGCCGGTCACACGCACACCGCGTCCGGTCGACCTGCGGTGCTGTGCCGTGATCGGCAGATGGGGCCCACCTGGTGGTCCGGGCCCGCGCCGCGCGCATCACGTTTCGGGCTCCGGCCGCCAGCTGCCGCTACAACCCCGGCGAAAGCCCGCACACCGTCGCAGACCATCCGGCCGATGCGTTGCACCTCCCCCTCCCGTCGGGGCTGACGCCATGTCACCCGCCGCTGGCGCGATGCCGCGCCCCCGAGAACTGCCCTCTTGGGCCGGGCCGGCTTCCGGGCCCGCTCCGGCCAGGCGATCCAACGCCACTGACGCTGGTCGACGTGGCCTTCGGCCAGCCGTCGGTACCTGAACAGCTTCGCACACCTCGTGCACGAGGGAGTCGGTCAGGGCGGCGATGAGCATCGAGGGCAAGGCGCCCCTGCGCTCCACCGCGGAAGCGACGGTGTGGAGGTGATCAACTCACAGATAACGAGGATGAGTCGGGTCATCTGTCGGGGCATGATCTTCAAGGCCCGCAAAGGGATATGTGTACCGGACCGGAAGGGACTCTGCATGTTTTTGTCGCTGTCCACCAGCGCATGGATTGTGATCGCGGCAGGCGCCACTCTCGTCAACCTGGCCGCTATGCAGTGGATCATCCAGATACCGAAGTACCGCAGGAGACAGTTCTGGCTTCCGGTCATCGGCATCGTCTGCATCGGCTCGCGCAGCCTCGCCGAGAGCCACGATGTGGCCGCCACGCTCTACCTGTATGCGGCGACCATGGTCATGTTCCCGCTCATGCTCGCCCCGGTGCGCGGCCGGATCACCAGTGACTACTACCGGTGGGTCGAGGACCCGACGACGAAAGTCAGCAAGTCGACGATGGCATGGATCATCTCGTCCATAACGATCATGCTGATCGTCATCAGTGTCATCTGGGTGGTCGGCAAGAAGGACGGCGTCTGACGGCCTGGCAGCGGTGGCCGTTGCACACGCGTCCTTGGCCCGTGCATCCGCAGAGGCGAGGAGCGCCACGGCGCACGCGGCGACGGTGCCCAGCGCGGCCACACGTGCGGAACGGCGCAGGGACCGCATGCAAGGGCGGCGCGGCACCGCTCGGCGGACACAGGACGTGCTGCCCGCGCCTCATGCCGTAGCGCATGCTCGTGCCGCCTCACCGAGGCGATGGACGCCCTCGGCGAGGTCGGCGAGGTCCTCCGAGGCCGCGAAACCGAGCCTCAGGCAGGCGCCCGATTGCTCGGCCGGGAAGTGGCGGGCGCCCGCGTTGACCGCCACACCATGAGCCCGTGCCGCGTCCGCGACGGCGGAGTCCTCAAGGCCGGGCGGGAGCTGGACCCACAGATGCAGGCCACCCTCCGGGATCCGGGTCGGCGTCCAGTCGGGCAGTTCGCGCGCCAGGCTTCCGGCCAGTACCGCACAACGCTCCCTCAAGTGCGTGGAAAGAGCACGCAGATGCCGGTCCCACGCGGGAGTGCTCAGCAGCTCCAAGGCCGCCTCCTGCAGTGGCCTGGCGACGAAGAAGTCGTCCACCCGGCGCATCCCCTGCAGTCTTCGCATCACCGGTCCACGGGCGATCACCGCCCCGATGCGCAGGCTGGGCGAGGCCGGCTTGGTCAGCGAGGTCAGCTGGATCACTGTGCCGTCGCGGTCGTCCGCGACCAGAGGGAGAGGTACCGGGCCGCCGTGGCCGAGGTGGCGGGCGAAGTCGTCCTCGACGAGGAACGCGCCGGCGGCGCGGGCCACGTCCACGACCTGGCGGCGTCGCGTCGGCGCGAGCACGGTGCCGGTCGGATTGTGGAAGGTGGGCTGGCAGTACAGCAGCCGGGACCCGGTCACAGCGAAGGCGTCGGCCAGCAGGTCGGGGCGGATACCGTCGCCGTCCATCGGTACCGCCACCGGCCGCAGCCCTGCCGCGCGGGCGGCGGCCAGCGCACCCGGGTACGTCGGCGACTCCACCAGCACCGGACTGCCCGGCCCGGCCAGTGCCCGGAACAGCATCGACAGTGCGCCCTGGCCGCCGCCGGTGACCAGCACGTCCTCCGGGCCGACCGCGCTTCCCGCCGCTCGGGCGAAGACCGTGCGCAGCGGCGCCAGGCCCGCGGCGGGTGCCCGGTCCCAGGAGCCGGGACGGCGGGCCGCGCGGGCCAGCGCCGCGCTCAACGCCCGTTCCGGGCGGAGCGATGGGTGCAGATAGCCGCCGGCCATGGGGATCACGCCTGCGGGCGGCGCATCCGAAAGGCCGTCCGCGACACCCGGATCGAAGTCACGTCCGGCGAGTGCCACTGCCTGCCAGGAGGTGTCCGGCGCGTCGGCGGCCGAGCGAGCGCGGCGCGGGGCGACGTAGGTGCCGCTGCCCGGGCGGGTGACCACCTCGCCCTCGGCGGACAGTTGGGCGAACGCCTTCGACACCGTCACCGGGCTGACGCCATGACGCATCGTCAACTCGCGGCTGCTGGGCAGCCGGTCACCGGGCACTAGACGGGCGATCTCCGAACGGAGTATCCCTATCAGCGCCTCAGTACTGCTACTCTCTGACATGAGACAACAGAGTAACGCTTCTCTCCCCGCTGGAGAATCGCTCCTCGACACGCCGGCGGAGATTGCGGCGCTGCGCGCCGACACCCCGGACTGCGCGTCGGTCATCCATTTCAACAACGTGGGCTGCGGCCTGGCGGCCCGCCCGGTCCTCGCGGCGATGACCGACCACCTTCGACCGGAGGCGGACACCGGCGGATACGAGGCTTCCGTCGCACGGGAAGTCCAGGTCCGCGACTACTACGCGTCGACCGCCGACCTCCTGGGCACCGGACCCGGCAACATCGCCTTCGCCGGCAGCGCGACCCGTGCGTACACCAAGGCGCTGTCGGCGATCGACTTCCGGGCCGACCACAACACCGAGGACGGGGTCGACACGGTCGCCGCAGCCGTCGCCGAACTCGCCGAGCACGGGCAGAGGACCCGCTGATGGCGTCGGCGAACGTGACGGAGGCCGACCCGGCGGCCGCTGCCGGTGGGCCACCCAGGACCCTCTGGCACAACGGCGACTTCCTCAAGTTCTGGCTGGGCGAGACCGTGTCGCTGCTCGGCACCCAGGTGACGACTCTCGCGCTGCCCCTCACCGCCATCCGCGCGTTCGGGGCAAGCGACGAGCAGGTGGGACTGCTGCGGTTTCTGCAACTCGCCCCCTACCTCGGCCTGGCCCTGGTCTTCGGGGTGTGGGTGGACCGCGTCCGCCGGCGCAGGGTCATGCTCGCGGCGAACCTGGTCCGGATGGTCCTGCTGGCGCTCGTCCCCGTCCTGTACTGGGCGGACGCCCTCAGCATGGTCACCCTGACGGTCATAGCGTGCGCCGTCGGTGTCGCGTCGGTGCTGTTCGACGTGAGCTGGATGTCGTACGTCCCCACCCTGGTCCGCGACCCCGATCATTACGTCGAGGCGAGCGCGAAGATGGGCGTCAGCTCCTCCACGGCGGATGTGGCAGGGCCCGGTCTGGCAGGCGTCCTGGTGTCGGCGCTGAGCGCACCGGTGGCACTGGTCGTGGACGCCTTCTCGTACCTGGTCTCCGTGATCTCCCTGCTGCTCATCCGCACACCCGAGCCACGTCCGGAGCAAGGCGTTCGCCGCCACATCTGGTCGGAGCTGCGGGAGGGCCTCCGCTGGGTCATGACGGACAGGATCCTGCGAGCCCTCGCGCTCGTCGGGTTCTGCTGCAACTTCTCCATGATCACCGTATGGACGATGTTCCTGCTCCATGGCACACGCGACCTGCATCTCGCCCCGTCGGTTCTCGGTGGCATCTTCGCCACGGCCTCGGTGGGCGGCCTCATCGGCGCGTTGATCTCCGGACGGGTGATCAAACGGTTCCGTCTCGGACGCGTCTACTTGCTGGCCCAGTCGGCCCTGCTGCTCGGCCCGAGCCTCCTCGCCACCGCCGCCGGACCGAGCCGGCTGGTGATCGCGATGTGCGTGGCGTCGTTCTTCGTCACGTACCTGGGACTCGGCGTCGCCAATGTCATCATCGTCAGCCTCCGGCAGACGAGCACTCCCGCGTCGATGATGGGGCGGATGACCGCGGCTTTCCGGACGCTGCTGTTCGGCGGAGGCGCGCTCGGCGGACTGTCCGCCGGTCTCCTGACCGGCGCGCTCGGCGGCGGAGGCGCACTGACCGTCGCGGCGATCGGCTCCGCCGCGGTGGCAATCGGACTCTTCGCGTCCCCGGTCACCGGGCTGGCAGCGCTGCCGTCACCGGCCGAGCCGGGTATGCACTGAACGCCAACGCCCTGGGATCGGGGGGCTGTACGTACAGAGGCCCCTCCGCAGTCCGGACGGAAGGGCCTCTGGCCTGGAGCTCCTCTGTGCCCCCGGCAGGATTCGAACCTGCGGCACCCGTTCCAAGCGTGGTGCGCTCGCCGGCGGGATCGTCCCGCTGCCTCCATATCGGGTCAACTCGATCGAGGATCAGCAAGCGCACTTGCGTTGAGAGACGGCTTCTGAGGCCCGGAGACGAGGAGTTGCTCGGCTGGGATGACCCTGACCAAGACATGGCCTTGGACCAACACGCTTTCCAACTGTGTTGGTGGGGTGGTGGACTGGTGCAGGGGGTTCACCTGCATTCGTGGACGGCTCGGGCCCCTGTTGCGCTGGGCCCGAAGTCTCGCCTGAACGCCCCGGCCTACCGTCGAGCGGAACGAGGACCAGGTCGAGATCCTTGACCGCCGCACAGTTGCTCGCGCTCGTCGGTGTCGTACTCGCCGCCGTGGTGGCTGTCGTCATCGATTGCGTTGAGGCGTAGGACGACTCGCTTGATGGTGTCGAAGACCTGCTCGTCGGATGGCTCTGCGAGCGCGCTCAGGTCCCTCCCGAAAGTCTGAAGGGCTGCGTCGGTAGCCCGCAGCGGCGACTCCGGGTAGACCTGCGCCACGCCGGCACACTCCAGGTCCGATGTCCGGCTGCCAGCGTCCGAACGACCGCGAACAGGGCTGAATGAGACGGAACCCGAGACGGCCGCACTCCTCACCGCAGCACCGCAGACAGTCCGCGAGTCGCTGTGGAAACCTCCGCTAGCCAGCCTTGGGCCGCGCCGCACGCGTGCCCGGTGCGGGCTCCTGCGCGTCCTCGGACCAGAAGATCTCGTCTTCTCCGAAGTCCGGGGCCTGGAAGGGATTTGTCGCCGGAGGCGGCGATACTGCAGTGGAACGGCGGGGTTGCCCTTCCAGAGCGGAGAACAGCGACGTCGGGTCGATGAGAGGTCTGCCTTTCGTTACAGGTCCTTGATGGGGCTTGGCGTGCCGTGACCGGGCTCAGCGGTCCTACAGCTTGGTCATCTTGGCGTACGGGCTCAAGATCCGCATTTGCGCCGAGCCGAAATCCACGAGCGCCGCGATTCCGTCCTCGATGCCGACTACCCGGCCGAGGCCGTACACGTCATGTGTGACCTGGTCCCCCATGGCGAAGTGCTTGGGAGCCGGTGGAACCGGGGCCTTGAAGGGGCTGGTGGGCAAATGACGCTTCGGTGCTGCGGGCTTTCTCATGGCTCAGTATGGGCCTACGTGCATCCTGCTCGCTGTGGCCGTCGACACAGATCCGGACGGGAACAACCGGATCACGGCACTGACCTGGTGTTTCGAGACCCGGTGCGGCCGCGGCACGGTTGTGGCACGAACCTCCGCCGACGACAGTCAGCCACGAGTGCGCCGGCGGACGGCACCGTCACGGCGTGAGCATCCTGCCCGTCCGCATAGGACGCAGGCCCTGAATCCCTCCACCGGACCCGCCGGCCCGGCCCAGGACAGCGCAGGCTTCATGCTCTCTGTCGGCCTCCAGCCGCTCGAGGAGCACACGCCGCACGAGTCCCGAGCCGTACCGTGTCCCGACCCGAACCAGCAGGTCAGGCGCCCTTGGCCACCGGCTCAAGAATCGCCACGCACTCCACATGATGCGTCATCGGGAAGATGTGCAGTCAGCCCATCACAAGGGAACATGCAGGTCAGAGGCCACTTTCGAGGAGATCGCCCCTCTGGAGGCGGGCTCCGTGCGTCAAACGTGCGTCACGCTCCGGGCCGTGCGTCAGAGGCGTCCGTCCGACCATGATCCAAACGAGCGCGGCAGCAGAACAACGCTCCCATGCGCGCCCCAGTCGGATCAACCAGCAGGGCGCCCATGGCAACCTGCTCCGCAACGGCGGCGACAGCATGCGCCCGCGCATGCTGTCGCCGCCGAAACTGCTCGTTTGAACTCTACTGATCAGCACGAAAGGCCCTGCCGGTTCGGAGTGAACCGGCAGGGCCGATAGTGTATGAAGCATCAGGCGGGCTAACCTGCGACTACGGCGCGCCAGCCAGAGCGACGCCGCGACTCAGGGACGGCATCTGCGGGAACGACGAGCTGCGATTCGAGTCGCGTCCACGCGCCAAGAACCGCCTGGTGGGCGTCGGGCGCGAGGTGAGCGTACCGCTGAGTGGTCTGATAGCTCTCATGCCCCAGCAGGTGCTGCACCTCGTACAGCGACACGCCCTTCTGTACGAGCCACGACGCGCACGTGTGGCGCATGGAGTGCGGTGGATACTCCGGCACGGCTCGCCGCCTGCCGCCCTCGTCAAGATAGCGGGCGTCGCGTACGGCAGGCCACCACGTCTGACGCCGCCAGTTCCCGTCATTGAGCAACCGACCCGCTCGCCCCTTGGTGACGGTGGTGAAGACGACACCGTCACGGTCTCGTCCATGCATGTGCCGTGCGAGGGCATCAAGCACGTGATCCGGAAGAGGGACTTCGCGACGACTCTTCGCGGTCTTGGGGTACTCCTTGATGCCCGATTTTGAGTTCACCTCAACGACGAATAGTCGTGACCTCAGCCAGTCAATCCGCTTCCCATGGAGCCCCGACAGTTCACCCCACCGGAGACCGGTATAGAAGCCGAGCAGGGCCATTGTCTGCCACGGCTGCGGCAGCTCATCAAGGATCGCCTGGGCCTGACCGAGCGTGAACCACTCCGGAGGCTTCACTACCTCCCGAGGCAGGTCTATGCGTCGGCATGGCGTAACCGAGATGATGTCCTCATCAACCGCAGCCTGCATCAGCGAGTGGACGAGGTTGTACGAGCGCCGGATCGCTGATGCACCCTTTTCCTCGAGCACCAGCTTTCGGATCCACGCCTGCATGTCAATGCGACCTATTGCCCGCATTTCCCAGTCCGCCCAATATGGCATGACATGGTTGCGTATAGAGGATGCATCCCCGCGGAGTGTATGAGGTTCGACTACGCGCGCGTCCCACCAGCGATCGTGCCACTCCTTAAATTTGATCTTGCCTGCGCGGGGATCTTTGTGGATGCCACGCCGATACTGCGCTTCAAGCTCATTTCCCCAGGCACGAGCTTGATCTTTGAGGGTAAACGTTTCTGTCCGTCGATCACCCGCCGGAGTCCTTACAGTTGCTTGCCATTTCCCGGAGGGAAGTTTGCGCAGGTAGGGCATGGAACCTTTCGCTAATCGTGTCGAGTCTTCTACGCCACAAACGTCCTTACGAGGCGACGGGCCCGACAACGGAATGAGTACGACGCCTCTCCATAAGGGCCTGAACATCGCACCCGGGGATCCGCACACGGGAACGTTCGACCCCCGTACGGAGGTCAATCACTGCAAGCTCACCGAGGGCGATGTATCGGTATACGGAGCGCCGACTCACGTCGAGTATTTCGGCGACACTCCGAACGGAATGCAGCTTGTCGCACATCAACGAGCGCCTTTCGACTGGGCCGCAGTTGCCCTTCCGAGGCAGCGGGCATGGCAATGGTCAGGTCCACACCTGTTCCACCGCCAAGCAGTCAGTGCAGACGCCCTACACGATCCGGAGAATCCCCGGTTTCGCTAACCGGGGATCGTCTGCTATGTATCGCCCTGCGCCACGGGGCAGGGCCTCTCGCTCTGATCCGAGGCCGGTCAGACCGCCAGTCGATAGGACCGCAGGGCAGGGGTCGCGCTGTCAGTGGCGAGCACCAGCAGCCCGTCGTCGGTGAGGCGGTCGAGGTTCTGAGCGACGACTCGCTCTGAGACCCCAATGGCTCGGGCGACATGGCGAGTCGTAGCTCCAGGGTGCGCCGCGACGTGCGCGAGGACCGCGCGGTCGCGGTGGTAGCCGCGCTGCAGCAGGTCCTCACCGAACAGCCCGGCCGCGCAGACGCACAGGCACAGTGCCGTGGACAAGGAGACGTAGTCCTCGGTCTGTTGGGCCGTCCACGCGTTCATGGCACCGAGCGCCAAGAGGATGGGGGCGGTAAAGCGGGCAGATCGGATAGCGGGGTTCGGCAGGTGGACCTCCGTGGGGTCGGGCGCTCTGTCATGAGGCCGAGTGGCGCGGGCTGCGGGCTGTCGTGGGACTGGTCGGCGCGCCGCCGCCAGAAGCCCTACCCCTTGGCTGACCTGGTGTTTTCCGGGCCGTTGTACGTTGACATGGTCCCGGAGGAGGTTCCAGTCCTTTGGGGCTCTTTCTCGTCTGCCGTGGGCGAATGCCCCGCCGGCGCCGCACGTGAGGCGCCCGTCAGCTGGCCCCCTCCGGGCGACGGAACGGCGATCTCTTCGCTTCCTCGAGCCTTGGGGAGATTTTCACTGCCAAGGCCCCGCTTCCTACACACAAAGGAACAAACCTGATAGAAGCGCAGTAAAAGGGCGACCCGCCTTCTAGGCAGGGATCCATGACACAGCCGTCGCGCACGATATCGAGGACCGTTCACAGATGCTTGCCCTCGAAGCAACGCCAGCCGAGATCGATGAGCTGGATCAATGTCAGCGCGACGCTCTTGATGCGTGCGTCATCGCAGCAATGGCATTGTGCACCCCCGAGGGGGATGCGCGGGATCGTGCACGTCTCCTGATGGAGTGTCACGGCCGCTATACGCGGTCGTGGGGCGTATTCGGTAAAGCAGCTTCGTTCCCTGCCTTCCTGAACCAGTTGCAGTCAGCGCCTGTTGGCGCGCTGCTGCCGGGGCCTGGGTCGTGGTCAGAGATCTGGGACGTGCGTCTGCTGGAGGATGACGGCACCGCCACGACCGCTCTGACGCGTCTGATCATGGGAGCCTCCGATCAGGCCCACGAGGTGCCTGGTCTCTCGGCTGATCTGCGGCACCTTCACAGTGTGCTGCGAGCCCTGGGGAAGCTTCCGCCAGGAGCGCGGCTGGCTCGTATCGCGGCCGAGGCGGTGCAGCACGCCGTATTTCGTACTTTGCAGCAGGCCGGGTTCGCCGCTTACACCGAAGGCCGCAGGACCTTGGTGAACGAGCCCGTCCTTGGACGGCGCGCCCTGTCTCGCTATGCCCTTCTCACGGACCTGGGCGTGTATACGGGCATTTCCCCCGTCCGGCAGTTCGCCGGCCAGTGGGCACCCTGTCCGCTGTGCAAGTGGACCATGCGGGCAACGCCACGAGGCAGCCACGGCGCGGAGTTGGCCTGTGAGGACGAGCGTCATCGCCAACGGGGTGCGCGCTTCAAGATGGAGTCGGACGACGGACAGTGGCAACTCAAGCCACTGGGTGAGATCCGGGAAATCCCCGAACTCCGCCCTGTCGAAGGGTGGGTCGCTCTGTCGTACGGGCTGTGGCAGTGGATCACGATTCCCGGGTTGCTGGAAATTGACCTCAAGGCGCTCGCTGACGGGGCAGGCGCAGATGTGCGCCTGTGGCCGTTCGGCGACAGCTACGACCTCCACATCACGAAGAGAGGCATCACCTGGCGCGTCGATGTCAAGACCTGGGCTGACCCACAGGGCATCGCGGAGCAGATGCGCGCGGATCCGGAGGGCTGCTCGGGTCTGATCGTCGTCATCCCCGAGCACCTGCGCGGATACACCGCTGTGCTGAACCGGGTGCTGGGCCCGTTCGGCGCGAGGGTGATCACGGATCTGGATCTCATCGCGGAGGTTCGCACGGCATGAGCCGGACTCTCGCGGCGGCTCTCGCGCTGGCCGAGCACTACTTTCCGGCAAAGGATGACGAAGGCCGTGCAGTCGTCCGGCTGGAGGATGCCCACGTCCTGATGTCAGGGCAGTTGGCGCATGTGTGGTCCGAATGGGACTCACTGACGTACCCCGAGCAGCAGCGCATCGGGCGGCTAGTCGCTCAGAGGTCTCGCGGCGAGGCCGATCTGACGTCGGTACAACGCCGTGTGCGCAAGTGCTTCGATCAGCAGTGGGAAGATCCCGTCTTCCACCGCTACGCCCCAGGGGCCCGGGATGGCTGGCGCATGGTGGAGGTCTACCCGCGCCACGGCCAGGACCCACTTGAGTCGGCGGACCGGCTGCTCGTGCCCACGGACCGGGAGGTCCGGATCCGCGTGGCCAGTGGTGGCGGCTGGGTCGCCACCAGCTCCCGCGGTCCGCTGCAGCTGGCCTTCGAGACCAGTGCCGTTCCCTACAACCCGCCCGTCATCACCACGGTCGACGCGACCGGCCCGATCCCCATCAACCCGAACGTACTGAGCTGGCTCACGCGCAAGACCGACGCCGGAATGGGAGGCGATCCGTTCCGGGAGCGTCAGGTGGGGCTCCTGTTGAGCGGCACGATGGGGGGAGGGAAGCTTCCGCAGTCCGCCGTGCAGATGGATCCCGGACTGATGCGTCATCTGAGCGCACCGACGGGTGTGGGAAAGAATGTGTTCGCCCGCGCCCAGGCCAAGCAGCTGGCCCGGGACGGTTACACAGTCACCCTGCTGGTCAGCGACAACGCTGACGTCTTCGGCGAGGTGGCCACGCTGCGGCGGGAGCTGGCCGCCTTGAGCCTCGATGTGGCGGTGACGCCCTTGATCGCGCCGGGAAGTCGCCACGAGTTCACACTCCAGACCGCGCACAAGGCAGTCGACGAGCACACTGCCCTCTCCCAGATGCCGGCCGACCTCATGGAACGCCTGGCCGAGTCGGGCTATGGCTGCGCGGTTAGGGCGCAGTTGGAGGGGCGCGACGCCTTCGGTGACGGGCGGGAGCCGTGCAGCAGCCTGCGTCATACGGACCCCGACGGTCCCCAAGGCACCGCCTTGTGCCCGTTCGTGAACCGGTGTGACAAGTTCTCCCATATCCGGGCTGCCTGCTCGGCCCAGATCATCGTGACGACGCATGCCTGTTTCCAGCGCGGCATGGTGAAGATCCCCGTCATCGTGGACGGCGAACTGCGTCGTCAGGTGAGCGTGCGCGAGACGCTGCTGCGTCTGTCCCACCTGGTGATCATTGATGAGGTCGACGCCTACCAGTCCCGTGGTTTCGAATCGTCGCAGAGCTTGGTGCTGGCGTCGGTCAGCGAACCGAACACCATGATGCGAAAGATCCGTGACAACCTGCACCGTGCCCCTGAACGGCTGCGGCTGGAGGCGCGGGGACCGCTTACTCGGGCCGTCTTCCTCTCCGAGCAGCTCTTGGACCTGGCCAGCAGTGGCGAGGTGTGCACGGAGACGTATCAGGCGCACGCGTTGGCCTCCGGGCAGGACCCGCGACGGATGCGGCAGGTGCTCCGCGACCGCCGGCGCTGGTATCAGCCGCATCATTGGGACCGCGAACTCCTGGAAGATCTCATCGGTGTAGAGGTCGATGACAGCGCCTCCATCGCGCAGATGGACCAGCTGCAGGCCCTGCTGCCACCTGTCGCTGCGCGTCCGGAAGACCGCGTTTCCGCTGCTGTGCTGCCGGACCATCTGCGGCAGATCCCTAACGTGCTGGAGCGGATGCTCAGTATTGACGAAGGCGGTCAGTGGGAGCTCGACGAAACCAAGGAGTTGCTGCGCGAGATCGTGGAGAAGGCCGTCACCAAGCTCGCCAAGGCCCGCGAACGCAAGAAGAGGGACACGGGTCAGCAGACCCACGAAGAACCACCGCATCCCGAGCAGAAGAGCCGCAGCGAAAGGCGCCAGGAGCTGCCCGCCCCAGTCCTCGCCGCTGGGGTCTTCCACGCGGTGATGATGAAGGCATGGCTGAGCGCGTTGAACCACACCGTGTTCGACCTCGCCGACCGGGCCGGTGAACTGGCCGGTCACGGCATCGACGCCGCCTCAACAGTGGCGGATGCGGTCGGACACCGCGACACCGGCAACATCGTTCCCTTCGGCCCGCTGGGACAGCAGATCAGCGGATTCCGGTTCGAGGGCCTGGACGACCCCACGGCAAAACCCCGCCTGCTCATGGAGGTGTTGCGCGGCGATCCGCACACCGAGACCGCCTACCTCGGCGACATCGTGTCGCTGGCCCTCGCCGGCCACCGCAGGGTCATCCTGGGCATGTCAGCAACCGGATATCTGCCCCGGGCCGCACGGACACACCTGCTGTCCGAACCGCAGTGGACAATGCCCGACGCTCAACAGGGCGGCCTCACCATCTTCCGAAGCACCCCCGTCGTCGACCAGCGCACCCTGGCGGTGGGCAGCACTCCCTATCGCGAACGCGCCCAACGCGTCGCCGCTCTGGCCAGCGGATACGCGCCTGCCCTCATTGCAGACCTAGCCCGCTTGGCCGCTGACCCGGCCACCGCACATCGGGCCCGGGCTCTGATCGCCGTCAACTCCTACGCACAGGCACGCTTGTTCGCAGCCGCCTTGTACGAAGCCGCGCTGGCCTTGGGCCGCAAGCTGAAGATCTGCGTCGCCACCCCCGACAAGGAGAACCCCGACCTGCCGTCGGTTCCCGACGCGGTCAGCCTGGTCACCCGCGACCAGTTCTCGCGGCTCGCCGACCGAGGCGGGGACGTCCTCATCTCACCGCTGCCGCGCACCGAGCGGGGCCTGAACATTCTGACCACGGCGCCGTCGGGCAAGCGGGAGTCGGCGATCACGCTGATCGGACTCGCCATTCGCCCGGTCATGCCGGTGGACGAGCCGCCCGTCCTGGCCGCCAGCATCGCTTCCTGCGCTTGGCGTTCCACGCCCCCTACAGGCTCTCCTGCAGTCCGCCTCGACGCTGTCCGCAAGACGGCGCGGCAGCGTTTGTGGGCTATCCTCGCGGCCCCCAAGCGGTTCACCGCCCTCCCCGACGATCTCCGCAGTGAGCTGATCGCCACCCTGCTCGGGCAGTGCATCCAATTGGCCGGCCGCGGCAGGCGGGGCCAGACCCACGTCGAACTGCACTTCATCGACGGCGCCTTCCACGACACCACCTGGGGCAGCGACCTGCCCACTCTGGTGCGCGACCTGTACACCAGCTACACCCCCGAGGAACTGGCCGGCACCGGCCGCACCTACGGGTACACCGCCGAAGAGTTCCTCGACTACGCCCAGGCCCCCCAGCTGCGCGCCGGCCTGCGGAACGGATACCCCGACCACTTCGGAGTTGCCGCATGAACCCGTGTCCGCTCGGCGACGAGACCCGCAAGCGCGCCGGCCTCCTGCAATACCGCACCGACGCCAACGTCCTGGGTACCGTCTATGCCTACCGCCCCGGCCCGACGGCCTTTGGTCTCTGGTGCGACCTGTGCAGCGCCTACAAGGAGCGCTTCGGCGACAAGAAGAAGGACGTGCAGCCCCCGTACCGCTCCCTGGAGGCCATCCTGCGGGCCGTTCTCGGTGACTGGGCACGCTGGGACGTAAACGACGGGCAGGCGCAGCTGATCACCGGCGCAGAGATGACAGCCGAGGACCGCTATGACGTCTTCCTGTACTGGGGCGAAGCAATCTTCCCCGACGGGCACGGCAGGCAGCTCGCCCAGCAGTTGGCCGAGCTGGTCGCCCGGGCCCCGCTCCTGCCCTACCCCGACCTCCCCCGCCCGGTGGCCGGACGACGCACCCTGAGCTGGTGGCCCGGCGAACTCGCCCGCTGGCGCCTGGCCCAGGACCTGGCCCGCATCGACTGGAAGCTCGGTTCCAACGATCCGGTCCGCTTCACGCTGTGCACGGACGGCACGCTCGCTGCCATCGGCCACGAGCTGCCCAGCGCCCCCGATGCCCAGGGAAGAATCCGCCGCCTCCTGCCCCGCATCAAGATCGGCACGGCAGCCACAGGACACTCCTCACGCCACGCAGTCACCATCAACGCCGTCACCACACTGTTGGCCAACCGGTGGTACGGCGTCGCCACCGTCCTGCTCTCCAACCCCGAGCAGCCGCTCGCGGTCGCCGCTCACACCGACGGACCTGCATGGCAGCGCCGCTTGAACGTGCCCGCCGTCGCCGCCAGCCGACGGCTCGCCGGCCTATCCCGGCTGAACCGACGCGTCCCGCCCTTCCCCGAGACGCTGGACGAACAGGCCGTCGCGCCCGATGCCGAACTGGGCGCGGTACGGGCCGTCGCCCCCAAGAGCGTCATCACGCCCGGCCTCGGCCGCGGCCACGGGATGGAAATGTTCCGCCGGATCGAGGAGCACATTGACGAACACTGCGAGCGCTACCGATCCCGCAGCCCGCTGTACGTCGAGGTGCCGGACCTCTCCGTTCCCCCGGGCAAGACCGGCATCCGTATCAGCGGCCCGATCCTTCCCCAAGACCTGCCCGCCGCCATGGACGCTGCCCAGCTTGACACGGTCATGGTCGTGGTGCTGTGGCACACGGATGAGGTTCGTGCCCGCCTCCAGCGCGAGATCGCCCGGCAGTGGAACCTCGGGGTTGACTTCGTCGCGCCGGACAACACCGTCGTGACCGATGTGATCCCGGGCCGGGTACACCTGCTGTTTCTGGAGGACAAGGCCGGCGCGCTCACGCACGGCCCCGCATCCTCAGCACACCGCCAGCAGCAGCTCGAGGCCCTCCTGGCCCCGCATCGCACGCCAGGACTGACGATCGCCGCCCTGTGCGAGACCCAGTGGGACCCCGACCGCAAGTTCGCCACTCCGGAGGAGAAGGAACAGGCTGAGGCCGAAGACGGCAAGTGGCCTTCAAAAGCCGCGCTGGCCCGCATGGGCATCACATCGCAGTACATCAAGCAGGCCCCTGCCCCTGTCCCCACACACAAGAAGAACGGCGAGCCCTGCTCCCCCAAGTACATCGAGAAGGCAACCGCAGCACGGGAGTCGGGCCTCGCCAACTCAACCGAGAACTCGCTGCGTGACATGCTCCGCGGCCTCGGCCTCGCCGACCACCGCCTCGGCGCCGCGTTCGGCCCGCTGCCGCTGCACCCTTGGTGGCACATCGGCATCCACGTGCGACGCCACCACCAGCCACGCCAGTACGGCCAGCGCAACACCAAGCCCGCCCCCATCACCATCACGCTCACCGCCATCCGCCCCACCGGCGGCACCAGCGAACCATGGACCATGTGGGCCTACTCACCCGTCACCTCCCAATGGGCCCCCTACCTCCACACCCGCCTCGCCGTGCACGCCACTGAACTCGGACTCGACGTCGCCGACTTCGAAACCGTCGGCGACGAGAGCCACCAAGCATCCGCCGCGGCACAGATCACCGAGGCCGCTCTGCTGGCAGCCCGAACCCAACTGCCCCTGACAGGCCCCATGCTCATCTACGTCAACGGCGACACCACCGAGTACATCTGGGCCGGCCTTCGAGACGAGAACATCGGCCAGCAGCCGACGAGCGACCTCCCACGACCAGCCTCGTGGCTGCCCGGACACGGCCTTCCACGGGCACAGCGCCCCCTAGCAGTGGTGCGCACGATCACCGACCTGGAACGCATCGGCCGCCCCACCGGTGCCTACGTCTACGGCAAAGACGGTCAATGGCGCCGCACCAGCACCACCAACAGACCCTTCCAGCTCGCCTCGGATGACGGCTCCGGATACCTGCCCGACTTCCTCCTCATCAACGTCCCGCGCACATATGCCGCTGGGCCCGGTGGCCGCTTCGGAGGTGAATACACCCGGCTCGACCCGCAGGCGACAGCACGGCAAGGAAAGAACGGATACGCCCACACCGCAGTACGCCTCACCGTGATCCCCATGGCGGAGACAGCGGATGCAGACCTCATCGGAAAGATCGGCATCGTACTCACCAACCAGGGCGTCAGCTGGGATGGCCGACAAACCGAGCCCGCACCTCTTCGCCTTGCAAGACAGATCGACAAAGACCATCCCTACTGGAGGCGCAGCTGCGACGAGACAGAGCCACAGACCCCAGAAAGCAACGAGTGCGGCGACTGCTTGTGAACAGCAAGTGTCACTTACCCGGCCGAAATTCCCCTCCCAGAAGCAAGCACACAATCAGCGCGCTCTAGCTCGGTGAACACGCCCCGAACTAGGCGCATTCATCAGCTCAGAGAGCCTGAGTGGGGTACGGGATTGTCAACTCGTGCTCCTCCAGGCTGCGCAGAACTGCCGTGCCATTTGAAACCTTATTGAGCAGGAACAGTTCCCGCGTGCGGCAGTCCGGGCACAGGCTGACCATCGCCAATGGCAATAGGTCGATCGGTACGCCTGGCGGGGTGCCGTCGACATATATCCTGTCCGGGCGCAGGGGGTGGTTGATCGGCCGGCTAAACGGCTCCCAGCTCGGGTGGCTCCCTCGTAGCCTCAGGCCCACAGCCTGGAAGGAGGAATCATCGAGGTATTCACAGCGCTCCACCCAAAACCAGTCAGTGCTCGACAGCCAGTTGACTGAGTTGAGCGCCGAGACCACATACGGCTCGAGCTTTTCGACGTCCTCGTCGAGTTCGTGACTCCTGCGTACCCCGTGAGCGTGGTGGGAAGTGTTACGGAGATCCTTGATTTCCTTCAGAAGCGATAGCGTTACGTCGTGTTCACGGAGCGCGACGAGTTCCGGCAGATGAGGGGTTGGGACCTCGACCATGAATCTCTTAATGAGGGTGGTCCAAGTACCAAAGGTCGCCCCTTGACCGAAAGTGTTGCGCAGAGAGCTGGTGAAGCTCCCGTGGTGCGCAATGAGTTCACGCAAGGCAAGGACGCCCAGGGTGCGTGCCGTTCCTTCACCAAGCTTGAGCAGTCCGTCCTTCCTCTCGGCCGGGTGAGTGCTCACGCGGTAACGCCGCGCGAGAGCGGCTATGTGAAATGGATAGCTCGCCTCCGCACGCCACACAGGGTCGTCGAAAGGACGCACCAATTGTCCCGCGAGGCGCGCCTCGCGGGCGACGAAGCGGATGGACTGACGGATCTCCGCAACGCGTGTCTCGGGGCTGGCGAAGACGTTCGGCAAGATGCCTTCCGTCGCCATGCGTAGCGCATGACGGCCCTCCTGTACCTCTGCCAGTAGATCCTCGACCTCCGGGGCGGTGACCAGCTCCACCGGTACGGGCGTGTCGAGCAGCTCTCGGGCTTGCGGGTAAGCCGCATTTCCCTTGCGGGAGTTGAGCCATTCGCATAGCCCATGGCCGCTTCCCTGGGTGGGGTGCAGCACGAACAGCCGAGTGACTGCGTCACCGAACCCTGTAGGCAGAAGGCGCCAGTTACCGGAGCGCCCGACCAAGTCACCGCCCGTGCATGGTGTCAGTTCGGAGTCATCCAATTCCGCATCCGGCAGTTCCAAGGCCGAGTCGACACTGTGCAGATAGGACGCCGTGAGGTGTTTGGGCGGGATGGGCTCCGCCTCGCCGCGCCGCGGAGGGCGCAGCTTGACACGCTCCGTCTCCATCTGTGCGAAGGCCCGCAACGGCCTGAACGCCCCGTCGAGTTCCGCGACGTAGAAAAGTGAGGGCCGGATGGCGCAGCCGACCCTGGTCTTCTCATGGTCGAGCCAAGCGTCCGGGGCGTGGGGCAGCACCTCTGCGCGGAAGTACTCATCAGGGTCGTCCCGCAACGGCACGACGACCAGGTCACGCAGCTCCGGATCGGGTTCCGTCACGCCTTGGCGCTGCTGCACTTCTCCTTGGTCGTCGCGGACCCCGATCGCGTTTCGGACGCTCCTTTCGAAGGCGGCACCTCGCGGCCAGGTCTGGCCGACGGCCGCGGCCGCGCGCCGCAGTGCCGAGAAAGCGTCGGAGCTGGTGGCCCAAGATGTTCCGACCAGCCCACGCAAGGCGCCGATCAACCTCTCGGGGTCATCCCCTCGTTGGATCGGTCTCAGGGAGGAAAGCTGGTGCAAGGCGTCGGTGGTGAGTTCGAAGCGCAGGCGCAGCGGGCGTTCGATGACAAGCTGTCGGTACAGCAGGTCCTCGTTCCGCACGACACTCACCTGGTCGCGGGGGGATCCGCTGACCGGAGCCGACAGTGCCTCTTCGTAGAGCCGGACGATCTTGTTGAGTTGATCGGGGCCGAGGTACTTCCGCTTGCTGCCCGATGACTGCCGCGTCTTCTGCCAGTGGTCCTGTGCTTTGACCAGGGCCACCCTGCCCTGGTGCGCCGGCTTCTTGCGATTGCTCAGGACCCAGAGGTACGTGCTGATGCCAGTGTTGTAGAAGAGTTGGTCAGGCAGAGCGACGATGCCCTCGAGCCAGTCATTCTCAATGATCCATCGCCGGATGTCGGACTCACCCGAACCTGAGGCTCCGCCCTGCATGGGAGCGCCGCTGAAGAGGACGACGACGCGGCTTCCACCGTCACCGGAGGCGTCCGCCGGTTTCATCTTCGCCAGCATGTGCTGGAGGAAGAGCAGCGATCCGTCGCTGACACTCGGCAGCCCCGCGCCGAATCGTCCGTCATACCCCCGCTCGACATGCTCGGCGCGGACCTGTTCCTTGGCGTTCTTCCAGCTCAGGCCGAACGGGGGGTGCGCCAACAGGTAGTCGAAGTGCTGATTGACGAAGACGTCGTCCCGCAGGACGTTCCCGAACCGGATCTGCGCCGGGTCGCGTCCGCTCATCAGCATGTTGGAGCCAGCAACGGCCCAGGTCTCGGCGTTGATCTCCTGGCCGTGCAGAGACACGTGCGCCTCGGCATTGGTGGCCTCGATGCGCTCGGCCACCTCATCGAGCAATCCGCCGGTTCCGCAGGCAGGGTCGTGGACCGTGCGGAGCACGCCGGGCAGCGCGAGCTCATGCTGATCGGGCAGCACCAGAAGTGCGGACATCAGTCGGCTGACGTCACGCGGGGTGACGTGTTCGTCTGCGCCGGTCCCTCCTGCCTGTTCGGTCGAGCGCCGTACAAGGTCCTCGAACACGAACCCCATGTCGTCGGCAGACAGCGAGGTCCCGAGGTCCAGAGATAGAAACCGGCCGACGACTTCGTACAGCAGCCCAGTGTGGTGGAGCCGTTCGATGGTGCGGTCGAACTCGAAGCGCTGGAATACGTCTCTGACGTTCTCGGAGTACTCGCGCACGTATCCACGCAGCATCGCCTCCAAGTTGCTCGGGTCGGCGACGACAGCGTCCAAGGCGTAGCGACTGGTGTTGAAGAAGGGATGGCCGGAGGCGCGGCGGAGCGCAAGGTCCCGCAATGAGTCCGAATATGCACCCTTATCCGCCAATTTGGCCGAGGTGTCCAGTACCTCCTGGCGCCTGGGGTCGAGCAGGCAATCCAAGCGCCGCAGCACGGTGAACGGCAATACGACGCTGCCATACTCAGATGTCTTGAAGTCCCCGCGAAGAAGATCCGTGAGCGACCAGATATGCCTGGAAAGCTGCGTCCCTGAATCGCTCATGGCATTCCCCTCCGGCCACCCGGCCCCTCCTGCGCTCAAGGCCGATCTTCACACAGTCATTGGATCTTACGCAGAGGGCATCACCGTGACGGCCCGCTACTGCCAATCAGCCATTGCCGCTCACCCAGCAGGAGTCGGCGGGCATGACCGCGTCAGCAATACCGCGACGCGAAGGTGTACCCGCCACCGAGCACGGCGATGTGATCGCCTACCTGACACCCACCGCTTCATCCGTACCCGCGTGGACTCGGCGCTGCGACGGCTTGAATCGCTATGGTCCGCCTGGCCGAATCTGTTCATGGTGCACTCTGCCCCGTTCCATCGCCGCCAGGTCTGGGCTGCAGGACCTCTGTCGCAGCACGCTCAGGCCGCTCTTGGTGTCAGTGTCACCCTTTAGGATTCGGTCCGAGGTTGAGCTGTGCTTCCTGAACGCGCCGACAGGAACCACGGCAGGCATACAGACACGGACGGGGAGCCGCATGCTGGAAGACCGGTGGACGACGGTCACCGAGTCCGAGTATGAGCACGAGCGCCGTGGTCTTGAGGCGATCCGCCGGCGTCTGCCAGATGAGGAGCCGTGGCGTGCCTGGACGAACTTCATGTTCACCGCGAACAGCGGGCACGTCCGTGAGGTCGATCTTCTGGTGGTAGCGCCGGCCGGGGTCTTCCTGGTCGAGTTGAAGGACTGGCACGGCTCGGTCCACGGCGGCGGCAACGACTGGGTGCAGACCACGCCCAGCGGGACCAGCCGTCGACACGGTAATCCGCTGCACCTGGCGAACCGGAAGGCCAAGGAGCTGTCGGGCCTGATTAACGGCGTCTCCGGTCGGCCCGCGCACCGAACGAAGATCTGGGTGGGTGAGGCTGTCTGCTTCACGGACGACAAGCTTCAGGTGAACCTTCCGGCTGCCGACATGAACGGCGTGTTCACGGTCAAGCAGCTGGTGGACATGCTGGCCGTGCCGCCGGGAGACGCCCGCTACCAGATCACAGCCGAGGCATCCCGCTTTGTCGATGCAGCCCTGAAAAAGCTCCGTATCGCACCGATCCGCCGCCAGCACGAGGTGGGCTCCTACCTCCTGGAGGCGAAGGCGTTCGACTCCGGGCCGTCCTGGGCCGACTATCTGGGACGCCATTCCCAGCTGCACGATCTGGCACGGGTACGGGTCTTCCTCAGTGAACGTGGTGCCTCCGACGACGAGCGGCGCTCGGTGGAGCGTGCCGCCGCCCGCGAGGCATCGGTACTCAGCCGTTTTCGTCATCCCGGTGCGGTACAGCTGAAGAATTATCTGCCGTCGGGGCATCCCGCCGGGCCCGCGATCCTCTTCGACTACCACCCGGAGACGCTGCGCCTGGACGATTACCTGGTCCAGCACGGTGAGGGTCTCGACCTGCAGGGGCGCCTCGCGCTGGTGCGGCAGCTTGCCGAGACGGTGCGCTCCGCGCACTCCCGGCGGGTCCACCACCGCACGCTGTCGGCGCATGCGGTGCATGTGATTCCGCGCGACCGCGGCCCGCGCGGGAGGGAGCTCGGCGAAGAACAGCGCTGGCTGCGTCCGTGGACGCAGATCGCGGACTGGCAGATCGCCACTGGGCAAAGGTCCAGCCGCGGCCGGCCGCTGACCCTGGCTCCGACCAACGTGTCGGGGTTCCATGTCGCGGAGCAGGCCGATCCGTATCTGGCTCCGGAACTGAGGATTCCGAAGGCCGATCCAGTGCGCCTCGATGTGTACGGGCTCGGCGTGCTCACGTATCTGCTGGTGACCGGACAAGCGCCTGGCGCCAGCCAGAGCGAGGTGATGGCACGTCTGGAGGCCGGTGAGAGTCTGCGTCCAAGCGCGCTCGTCGACGGTCTCAATCCGGACATCGACGATCTGGTGGAGGCTTCCACCGCGTACGAACCGGGTCGGCGTCTGTCCACGGTCGACGACTTCCTGGAAATGCTGGAGTACGTCGAGCAGGCATTCGTCGAGGACGTCCCGGGCGGCGGGGATGCGGCTGCAGGCGCGGGCGGGGACGGCGGTTCAGCCACAGGAGCGGGCGAGGAACGGTCTGAACCGGAGAAGGACCCGCTGGAGGCCGTGGCCGGGGACGTACTGGCCGGACGCTGGGAGGTCGTGCGCCGACTCGGTACAGGCTCGACCTCGCGGGCATTCCTGGTGCGGGACCTGGAGGGCGAGCCTCGGCGTAGCGGCGCCCTGCCGGTGGCAGTGCTGAAGGTCGCGCTAAGCGAGGCCAAGCATGCTGTCCTGGATCGTGAGGCGGAGGTCCTGGGCCGGATCCACCGGGACTCCAGCATCATCTCGCTGTACGAGCCTCAACCGCTGACACTGGCCGGGCGCCGGGTCCTAGTCCTGGAGTACGTGGGCGACAGCCGGGAGCTGAAGGACCAGGACGGCAGTGCGAGTAAGGGGCCGCGCCGCCGGGAGGACACCGTTGCCCGCCAGCTGCGGGACAACGGCCGCTTGGGCATGGACCAGCTGGAGGCGTACGGCAAATACCTCTTCGGCGCGGTGGAGCACCTGGAGGCGGAGGGGATCTGGCACCGGGATCTGAAGCCGGACAACATCGCGATCCGGGTCCGCCCCAACGGCACCCGGCAGCTGGTACTGATCGACTTCTCGCTCGCCGGGTACCCGGCAAAGGAAATCGAGGCGGGCACCGAGGGCTATCTCGACCCGTTCGTGGGCGTCATCACGCGCGGCTCGTACGACGGGCACGCCGAACGGTATGCGCTGGCCGTGACGCTGCATGAGATGGCGTCGAACGAGCTGCCCCGCTGGGGTGACGGCTCGGTCACGGCCCGGCAGACGGATGCGAAGGAATGGCCGTACCCGCAGCTGGCGGCAGACGCCTTTGAGCCGGCCGTCCGGGACGGCCTGCTGGCGTTCTTCCGTAAGGCGCTGGCCCGGGATGTGAAGGACCGCTTTCCGGATCTCAAGCCGATGGAGCGTGCTTGGCAGCGGATCTTCCTAGACGCACAGCAGACGACGGCGCCGAGCACTGGTCACGGTGAGAAGTCGGGGCGCGGAGCGAAGGGCGGCACCGACGCGGTTGCCGAGTCGGCTGCGCAGCCGCGGATCGGGCGGGAGGACGACGACGTCTCTGCCGAGCAGGTCCGCGACCAGCAGGCCGAGCGCGCCGACCGGAACACGCCGCTGTCGGTGGCGGGTCTGACGGTCGCAGCGCAGTCGCAGCTGTTCGCGATGGGGCTGAACACCGTCGGTGACGTCTTGGAATACTCGGCGAAGAAGTTCCTCACCGCGCCGGGCATGGGCTCGCGCACCCGGGAGGAGATCCAGCGCCGGCAGAAAGAATGGAACGCGCGCCTGGGCAAGGCGGCTCCCACGCCGCTCAGCGCGGAGGCCCGCAAGGCGGCGGGCCAGGAGCTCTCCGACCTGGAGCGGGCGGTCGCGGAGTCGGTCGCCGGGGACGTCACCGACCCGCAGGTGCTGGGCGGCCTGAGCCTGGACGCGCTCGCCGCCCGCCTGGTGCCGAAGCCGTCCAGCGGTAGTGCCCGCTCTAACGCCAAGGAGCGCGAAGCAATCCGGCTGCTGCTGCGGCTGCCCGATGAGACAGGCACGCTGCCCGGGGGCCTGGCCTGGGTCCGGCAACGGGACGTCGCCGATGCGGTGGGCCTGACCGCGGGCCGGATCCCGCAGATCGTGAAGAAGGCGCGCGAGCGCTGGTACAAGGACGCGGCCCTGGGGCTGCTCCGTGAGCAGGTGGTGGAGCTTCTGGCTGAGCGCGGCCGGGTGGCCCCGGTGATCGAGCTCGCCGACGCCCTCATCGCCCGGCGCGGCACCCAGCACGTGGAGCGGCGCGACCGGCGTGCACTCGCCCTGTCGCTGCTGCGTGCGGTGGTCGAACGAGAGAGTTACGACAACGAGTCCCCGCCGCTCTTCCGCTACTTCCACGCCCGCATGCCCAAGGGCGCCGATCCGGTACTCGGCCTGCTCGCCCTGGATGTCCGGGAGGACGTGGACGGTCCGGACACCCCGGCGCTGCCCGCCCTGCAGGAGTACGCGCTGAACCTGGGCGTGCGGGCCGACCGGCTCGCGGCGCTTGAGTCCCTGCCGACGGCGAGCACGGTCCTCACCGAGCTGGACGCGGTGCGACGGCCACCGGGCAGCCTGGGCTGGGACGAGCGGCGGACGGCCGAGATCGCGGTCGCCGCCTCCACCCGGGCCGCGCTCACCCCGCGGTTGGAGATCTACCCGCGCGACCTGGACCTAGTGCGTGCGCTGCGGATCACTCAGGCCGGCGTGGTCGCCGTGCAGCCGGGCGTCGAGGAGGAGCGGCAGCCGGGCCTGACGGTGGACGCGCTGCACAAGCGGGTCGCCACCCGCTTCCCCGACCTGGGCACCGATCCGCTGGCGCCGCGCGAGCTGCCCACGGGCAGCGCCCTGGTCCGCGCCCTGAAGCAGGCCGGCTTCGAGCTGAAACTAGCCACCCGCTACGACAAGGTGCTCCGGCTCATCCCGGACCGCCCCTCCGGGGACGCCACTGCCGGGCTGACCTCGGCGAGCTGGGGTGCCTCGGCTGCGCGCCGCTCGGCCCCCACCCAGTACGACGCGGACGCTGCCGTCGCCGCTGCCGTCAAGGCTGAGCAGCGACTTATGCACTCGGCGCGGCAGGACGGCTTCCGCGTCCTGACCGTGCCCCAGCGGCGGGCCGAGGACGCGGTGCGGCGGCTGGCCGGCGAACCATACAGGGCTCGGCCGGTGTCGGTGACCGCACTGTTCGTGGCCGAACTGCGCGGCGTGGTCGGCGAGGCTGCCCGGCCGACCTGGGAGACCGTCCTCAAGGCGGACGCCGCCGAGCCGGGTAGTCGGGCTCACCAACAGCTGCGCATACGCACCGACAAGGCGTGGGGGCGGATCGAGCCGCAGCTGCGGGAGCACCTTGCGCAAGGATTGGGGCCGCTGCTCCTCACCGACACAGCGGTGCTCGCGCGCTACGACGCGCTGGACTTGCTCGGGCGGCTCGCGGAGGAAGCGCGGCAGGGCGGTAACCCGCTGTGGCTGCTTGTCGCCCAGTCCGACCCGGCACGAGCGCCGCGGCTGGCAGGGCAGAGTGTTCCGTACCAGGCGGGGTTCGACGAGTGGATCGTTGTGCCTGACGCCTGGGTCGCGCGCAAACACCTCGAGCCGAACGCCTGACCCGTCTCCCCCTTCTAACCTGATCTTCTCCGTCCTCTTCCATTCCCGACTGGAGCCGTTCGTGATCGACCGTCAGAGCCTCCTCGCCGACCTGCAGAAGCAGGTCAAGGCGGCAGAGACCGACCTTGAGCAGCAGGTCAAAGCCGTCCCTGAGGTCGGGACGCGGCTGCGCGGTGAGTATGAGCAGGCCCGGAAGCTGGGCCGCACGGCGGCGACGTGGAACGCCTGGCTTGGCGAGCGGATCACCCAGGTCGCGGTGGCCTGGGTGCTCGGCACGGTCTTCGTGCGGTTCAGCGAGGACAACCGGCTGATCGCCGAGCCGTACATCACCGCCCCCGACGTGGCGGGGCGGGAGACCGCCCAGGCGCGGTTCGAGGAATACCTGGAGAAGGACGCCGACCCGACGTACCGAGGATGGCTGGAGACGGCGTTCGCTGAGCTGGGCGCCGGGCAGGCCGGGCGGCTGCTCTTCGATCGTGACCACAACCCGCTCTACCAGATCCCGCTGTCGCACGACGGCGCCGGCGCGCTGCTCGCATTCTGGCGGGAGCAGCGCGCCGGTGAGGTCAGCGGGGACGAAGGGGCGGGCGGTCCGGTCCTCGTGCACGACTTCAGTGACCCGCTGAGCGAGGACGGCACCGAGGGCTGGGACACCCGGTTCCTGGGCGACCTGTACCAAGACCTGAGCGAGGCGGCCCGCAAGACGTACGCGCTGCTGCAGACGCCGGAGTTCGTGGAGGAGTTCATCCTCGACCGGACGATGACCCCGGCAGTGCGGGAGTTCGGCTTCGAAGAGCTTAAGATGATTGACCCGACCTGCGGATCCGGCCACTTCGTGCTCGGCGCATTCCGGCGGCTTGTGCGGATGTGGGCTGAGCAGCGGCCCGAGGTTGGCGCTTACGAGCGGGTGCGAGCGGCCCTGAACTCGGTGCACGGGGTGGACCTCAACCCGTTCGCGGTCGCAGTGGCCCGTTTCCGGCTCCTGGTCGCGGCGATGGCCGCGAGCGGCATGCGGACGTTCGAGGAGGCGCGGCGCTACGAGTGGCCCGTCCAGCTCGCGGTCGGAGACTCGCTCATCAAGGACCGGCAGCTGGAGCTGCAGTTGGGGCTCGCCCTTGAGGAAGACGGCGGCAGCGCAGCAGGTGACCCGCTGGCCGACTTTTCGTACGCGACGGAGGACGTGTACGAGCATGCCGGGATTCTGGAGCAAGGGCGCTACCACGTGGTCGTGGGCAACCCGCCTTACATCACGGTCAAGGACAAGCAGCTCAACCAGCTGTACCGGCAGCTGTACGACGCGTGCGCGGGTACGTACGCGCTGTCCGTCCCCTTCGCCCAGCGGTTCTTTGAACTGGCCAAGCGAGGCGGAGCTGACGGGAACGGCTACGGCATGGTCGGCCAGATCACATCGAACTCCTTCATGAAGCGCGAGTTCGGCACGAAGCTCATCGAGGAGTACTTCGCTCACAAGGTCGAACTCACCGAGGTCATCGACACGTCAGGGGCGTACATCCCGGGACACGGGACACCGACAGTCATCCTCGTGGGCAGGCCGAGAGAGGGCTCAGGTCGCCAGGTATCGGTCCGGACAGCGCGAAGCGTGCAGGGGGAACCTTCGGCACCGAAGGATGCGGCAAAAGGGCTGGTCTGGCGGGCAATTGTGGAACAGATCGACCGGCCGGGGAGCGTAAGCCAGTGGATCTCAGTGGACGACTTGGAGCGGCGGAGATACTTCGGGAAGCAGCCGTGGATTCTGGCCGATGGCGGACTGGAGCTCGTTGAAGTTCTGTCGGCGACAACCGGCAAGACATTGGTAAATGCCATTGATCCGGGCATTGGTCGCGCCGTTCGCGTCGGCGCCGATAGCGCGTTCGTCAGGCCGAATCGCAGCACGTACCAAACCAAAGCCAACAAGTCGGCACTCCTCCCCTTCCTGACCGGTGATGTCGTCAGGGATTGGCGGGCTACAGCTGAGGAATCCATCTGGTTTCCGTACGCCAAGGGAATTGAGGTAGGGCGCCTTCAAGAGGAACTCTGGCCTTATCGGGCAATCCTCAGGGAGCGACGCACCTTCCAGGGGGACATGGCCGACGCTGGCCTTAATTGGTGGGAGTATATGCAGTATACGGCGTCAGCATATGCCACGCCCCTATCGATCATGTTCGCATTCGTCTCCACCCATAATCACCTTGTTCTGAACCGTGGCGGGAGTGTCTTCAACCGCCATGCACCCGTAATTAAGCTGCAGGAAGGGGCGACGGAGGAGGAGCATCTGCAATTGCTGGGCCTACTCAATAGTTCCACGGCTGGTTTCTGGTTGATGCAGGTATCACACAATAAAGGTGAAGGGGGCGGCGCACGCGTTGACGCTGGCTATGCGGCAATGGGTAGCGAAGCATGGAAAAACAACTATGAGTTCACCGGAACGAAACTCCAGGAGTTCCCTCTCCCCGCCGAGTACCCCATCGCTCTCGCCACTGAACTCGACGCCCTCGCCCAGCAGCTCTCCGCGACAACCCCCTTCGCCCTCGCCGCTGAGGCCGTCCCCGCCGCCGCTGCCCTGCGCAAAGCCCGCGACCGCTACGACACCACCCGGGGCCGCATGATCGCCCTCCAGGAGGAGCTGGACTGGCAGGTCTACTCCCTGTACCACCTGCACTCTGAGGACTTGCGCCTGCCCGATGCCTCCGATGTGCCCGAACTCGCCCTCGGTGAACGTGCGTTTGAGATCGTGCTCGCGCGTCGGGTTGCAGCCGGTGAGGCCAGTAGCGAGTGGTTCACGCGGCATGGCTCGACGCCAATCACGGAGATTCCTGCGCATTGGTCCAACGACTACCGCGCGCTCGTCCAAAAGCGCATCGAGGTGATTGAGTCGAACCGTGCAATCGGGATGGTGGAGCGCCCAGAATACAAGCGTCGATGGAAGTCCGAAGGCTGGGACGCGATGCAGCAGAAGGCGCTGAAGTCCTGGCTGCTCGACCGAGTTGAGGACCGCGCGTACTGGTTCGACGCCAGCGGCAATCCCACCGTCACCACCCTCGCCCGCCTCGCCGAGAGCCTGTTCACCGATGAGGACTTCACGTCCGTTGCCGAGCTGTACGCACCCCGGCAGGACCTCGTGAAAATCGTGCGGGAGCTGCTGTCCGAGGAACACGTGCCGTTCGTGTCTGCGCTGCGGTACAAGCCGACCGGGCTGAAGAAGCGTGCTGACTGGGAGCAGGTCTGGGAGTTGCAGCGGGAGGAGGACGCGGCGCCGGACGAGCCCGCCAAGCGGAAGGTCCGTGAGCGGACGCCCGTGCCGCCGAAGTACACCTCGGCGGACTTCCTGAAGCCGAGCTACTGGCGTGCGCGCGGCAAGCTGGATGTGCCGAAGGAGCGGTTCGTGTCCTACGGCACGGTCAACGCGCAGTCGCCGGAGCTGTACGGGTGGGCCGGCTGGGATCACCTGGAGCAGGCCCTCGCGCTCGCCTCGTACATCCAGCAGGCTGGGCTCAGCGACGACGACCTCGTGCCTTACCTGGCCGGGCTGCTTGAGCTGCAGCCGTGGCTGGACCAGTGGTATGGCGAGTACGACCCGGAGTTCGGGGCGTCGCCGGCCGCCGAGATCCTGGCGTTCAGGCAGCAGAAGCAGGGCGAGCTCGGGTTGACCGACGATGCACTGCGGGCCTGGCGTCCGTCGGCCGCCAGCCGTGGACGCGGCGCGTCGAAGGCCGCCACATCGAGGACGCGCACGGGCACGAAGGCCGCCGTCCAGACGTCCACCATCGACGCCGACAACGACACCGTCACCGAGGCCGTAAGCGGCGCAGAGTCCGCCTGAGTAGGGCGAGGAGCAGACACACCATGGCGTTCATGAACAGGAACAATCCTCGTCCCGAGGACCGGCCGCTGCTTCGGGAGTTGATCGACATCCCGGAGTCGGTGTCCACCTCCGACTTCGTGTTGAAGCTGAACGAAGCGGTCACGCCCGAGGGGGCCGAGGCTGCGCTGAAGGACTACGTCGTCACCGACCGGCTGCTCGGCAACTTCGACGAGGCCCTCGACCTGATCAAGTCGGCGCTGGACAGCCGCTCCTCGAAGGCTGCCTATCTACACGGCTCGTTCGGCTCCGGTAAGTCGCACTTCATGGCGGTGCTCTACGCGCTGCTGTCACGTAACCAGGCCGCCCGGGCGCGCCGCGACCTCGACCCGGTGCGGGCCCGGCACGCCTGGCTGGATGCGGACGACCGCAAGTTCCTGCTGGTGCCGTACCACATGCTGGGCTCCAAGTCGCTGGAGCAGCGTGTACTCGGCAAGTACGTGGAGCACGTACGGAAACTCCACCCCGACTGCCCGCTGCCGCAGGTCTACCGGACCGACGGGCTCTTCGAGGACTTCGCCGAGCAGCGTCGCCGCAACGGCGACGAGCGGGTGATCGAGCAGCTCGCCGATGCTGGCGACGGCCAGGAGGACGAGTGGGGTGACTCCTTCGCCTGGACCACTGAGCTGCTGGACCAGGCGGTGAACGCGCCGGAGGAGCATGAGAACACCAAGGACCTCGACCTGGAGAACCCCTCCACGCCACGGGAACTGCGGGCCCGTCTCGTGCAGGACCTCACCCAGACCCTGTTCCCATCGTTCTCACGCAACGCCTCCGAAGATGCCGACGGGTTCGTCTCGCTGGACAAGGGGCTCGGCATCATCGCCGCGCACGCCAAGTCCCTCGGCTACGACGGTCTCGTCCTCTTCATGGACGAGCTGATCCTGTGGCTGGCCTCCCGCATCCACGACCAGAAGTTCGTCTCCCGCGAAGCCGACAAGATCACGAACTTTGTGGAGGGCGGCGACGAACGGCGCGCCATCCCGGTGGTGTCATTCATCGCCCGCCAGCGCGACCTGCGTGAGCTGGTCGGCGAAGAGATGTCGGGGGCCGCCGAGGCCGCCGTCCAGGACAGTCTGAAGCTCAGCGGTGGGCGGTTCGACAAGATCGTCCTGGAGGACCGCAACCTCCCACAGATCGCGCAGGCCCGCCTACTCAGGCCCACCAGCCCGGAGGCCGAGGCGAAGGTGGAGGCGGCGTTCGCCGAGGCCAAGAGGCTCGGCCCGGATGTCTGGGACACCCTGCTCGGCCACGACAAGTCCACCACCGGCGCGGACGAGGGCGCGTTCAGGCGGACGTACCCGTTCCCGCCGGCGTTCATGGACACCCTGGTACACATCTCCGCGGCCCTGCAGCGCTCCCGCACTGGTCTGAAGCTGATGAGTCAGCTGCTCGTCGATCACCGCAACGACTGGCGGCTCGGGCAGCTTGTGCCGTTGGGTGATCTGTACCCGGCGATCGCGGGCGGCGGCGACAAGGCGTTCAGCGGGGAGACCAGTGTTCATTTCGAGGCCGCCGACAAGCTGTACCGGGACAAGCTGCGCCCGTACCTGCTGAAGACCAACCAGGTCACGGAGGACCAGGTCGAGGCGTACCGGCGCCGCCCCGAGACCCTCGGCGACGCGCAACTTGCGGCCCGCTGCCGCGATTTCACCGGTGACAGCCGACTGCTGCAGACCCTGCTGCTGTCTGCGCTCGCGCCCAGTGTGCCCGCGCTGGCCGACCTCACCCTGGCACGGCTGCATGCCCTCAACCACGGCTCCATCACTACCCGCATCGCGGGGACCGAGGTCGGCCGGCTCGAGCAGAAGGCGAAGGAGTGGGCGGCGACCTTCCCCGAGATAAAGGTGACCGGTACCGGGCCGGGTGCGGTGGTGCGTCTGGAGCTCACCGGTGTCGACCTGGACGCCGTCCTCGCCAACGCCCAGGTCCACAACAACCAGAACAACCGACGTGCCAAGATGCGCGGCCTGCTCAAGGAGGCGCTCGGCGTCAGCGACGGGCCTGGTGGCTTCGACGCTTACGACGTGCTCAACCTGGTGTGGAAGGGCACCGAACGGCAGGTCGAGGTGGTCTTCGGTAACGTCGCCGATGTCGACTCGCTGCCCGAGGCGACCCTGCGGCCCAGCCAGGAGGACGCCTGGCGGCTTATCGTCGACTTCCCCTATGACGAGGGCGAGTTCGGGCCGATGGACGACCTGCAGCGGCTGCGCGCTCTGCGGGAGAAGCCGGGCGGTGACTCACGCACCCTGGCCTGGCTGCCCACTCATCTGACCGATGCTTCCCGCGGCGACTTCGAGCGCCTCGTCGTCATCGACAAGGCCCTCGCTGACGAGACCCGCTTCGACTCCGACTTCGCGCGCAGCCTCAACGCCGACGACAAAGAGCGCGCCAAGGGCATGCTCCAGTCGCAGCTCCTCGTCCTCACCGAGCGCGTCAGCCAGGCGCTGCGGCAGGCGTACGGGCTCACGCAGAAGCAGGAAGGGGTCGTCGACCTCAGCTTCGACACCCACCTGGTCGCCCAGCAGGACGTGCCCGAGTTGCGGCTTCCGCTTGGCGCGACGTTGGATACCGCCGCCCGCGACCTGGCCGGAAAGCTGCTCGCCCACCAGTACCCCGCCCATCCCGACCTGGACCCGGACGGCACTGGCAGGCCCGTGAAGCCTGCCGAGATCAAGACCGTCTTCGAGTATGTCCGCAAGGCCGCCGAGAACCGTGACGGCCAGACCGAGGTCGACTCCAAGGACCGCAAGACCATGGCGCGGATCGCGGGCGGCCTCGGGCTCGGCGCGATGCGGGAGGCGTACTACCGGCAGTCCACCGCTTGGTCCGACCACTTCAACGACCGAGCCCGCCGGAACGGCACCGCCGAGCCGACCCTGGTCAAGCTCTCCGACTGGAGCGACCTTCCCGAGCCGCGCGGTCTGCCCGAGCCGCTGCGCCGGCTGCTCGCCGCCGCGTACGCGGAGATGACCGACCGGGTATGGGTGCGCGGCGGCGTCCCCATCGAACCCGCGCCCGCACCGCACGAGCTGAAGCCGGACTACGCCCTGCGCGAGCAGCAACTGCCCACGGAGAGCGACTGGACAGAGGCGCGCAAGCGGTTCGAGACCATGCTCGGCGACCAGGCGCCGCAACTGCGGCGCGGCCGGATCGTCAACCAGTTCGCCGCACAGATCAAGCAGGCCGCCGCCTCACTCGGCCAGGACGCCGGACGGCTCGTCGGGGAACTGGAGAAGCACCGCGACTTCCTCCATCTGAACGACGACTCCCCCCGCCTCGTCCTTGCCCGGCGGGCGCAGGAACTGGTCAAGGAGGTAACGGAAGCGGGCATCGAGGCGAAGACCGTCGTGGACCGGCTCGCCCGCTTCCCTCTCGGCGACTTTTCCGCACACCGGTACGGCATGTCGTTGAAGAGCGCCGGGAAGGTCGCCAGCGCGCTGCAGAACACCAGTTGGGACCAGCTGAGCCTGGCTGACACCCTCGGCGTGGACGGCGCGGCCGTCCTGGAGCGGGTGCGGGATGCTGCTGCTGGCGACCCGGGTGATTACCCCGACCTGCCGGGCGTGCTGCACGCCAGCAGCCGGGAAGTGCTGTCCCTGCTGAGGTCTCGCCAGAGCACGACCGAGCGCCCCCAGCCGTCGCCCACTCCGCCGCCGAGCTCCGACAGCGTGGACCTGAACGGCGGCTCCGCCCACCCGCAGGTGCTGCCGGAGCCGCCGCAGCAGCCGGGGCCGCGCACACCGTCCCGGTCCGTGGCCCGCTCCGGCGGCGGGCGGACTACCGCCGCCCGGGCCGCCGCCGAACTGCAGGCGGAGATCGCGGCGCTCGCGGCCGAGCACCCGAACGCCACCGTCGAGGTCACCTGGAAGGTCGTCGACTGATGTCCGACACGGTCACCACAGCCCCCGCGACGGCCGGCCCCGCCCGGCTGTCGGCAGGAACCGTCCGTCAGTACCTCGCCGCCCGCAGTCGGCTCGGTGACGGCACGGTCCGCGTACTGCTGCTGCGGGCCGCTCCCGTCTGGGACGGGCCCGCCGTGCAGCGTACGGCGAGCGGGCTGCAGGCGCGGGTGGTCGTCGCGCCCTCGGTGCTGGCCGTGCACGAGCAGATCCTGGGCCACCTCGACGCGCCGACTCCTCCTGACCCCAAAGTCCTGGTCGTCCTCACCGACCGCGAGGACACCGACCTCGACCCCGGGCTGCTCGCCCGCGTCTACGGCGGAAGGATCCGGTCCGTCGACAATTGGGAGGTCGTGCAGGAGGCGTTCGACGCGCGCGGTCTCGACGGGCGGCTGCGGAGGGAGACCTGGGCGGCGGAAGCGCTCCTTGACGCGGCGGCCAGCCGCGGTTGGCCCTCGCTCGGTAAAGGACTGCTGTCCCGAGACGAAGCCCTCACCCGGCTGGCCCGGCGTCGGCTCCGACTCGGCCGCCGTGACACGGACGCGCTGGGCGGGCCGGCCGCACACGACGACGGGGACCGCATCGACCCCATCACCCTGTTCCGGTGGACCCACATCCCAGGCGGCCCCAACCTCCTGCGCGACCTGCGCGGACCGGAACGGGCCGGCCTGGCCCGCTTCCTCGCCGAACCCGAACAGGCCGGCTCCACCGGAAAGATCATTACCGCCCTGGTAGACGCCGACCACGGGGCGGACGCAGCCGCCTACGCGGTCGTCTGCGCGGCCCTGTGGGGCCACGCGGAGGCCGACCACGACCTGTACCGGGCGCGCGGGCGCGCCGAGCGATGGCTCGGCGACCAGCCCCCCGCCCAGGGCGACGACCTCGACCGACTCCTTACCTCTTTCGGGCAAAGCGGTGAGGCGTACGTCCGCGGCCTCGTCGACCGGGGCGAACACCGGCTCGCCGACCCGGTCCTGAGCAGGGCCGCACAGCTCGTCACACAGTTCGGGGCGCAGACCGCCGCCGCTGCCAGTCCGCTGCTCGCCGCCGGACTCGATGCCCGCTTCACCGCCGCGGGCCGCGCCCTCGCCGACGGCGGTCCCGAGACGGTCACGGCTGCCATCACCGCGCTGGCCGAACACGCCCTGGCCGTCGACGGCGCCACCCAGGCCCGTATCGAACGGGTACGGATGGCAGCGCGGCTGCGGCGGTGGCTGGCGTCACAGCCTGAAGTCGACATCGCCTCGGTGGCAGACGGCGCCGACCGCCAGATCCGCGAACTCGGCTGGGTAGACCGAGCCTTGGAACACCTGGACGCGGGCGGCGACGCAGATGACGTACTCGCCAACGCCTACAGCCGGATCGGCGAGCAGGTGCGCAGCAAACGTCGTGAGCTGGACCGCGCGTTCTCCGAACGGCTCGCGGTGTGGACCGCAGATGGCACCGCCCCCGGCGCCATGCTCACCGTCGAAAGCTTCCTGGACCGGGTCGTCGCGCCCGTCGTGGACTGTCCCGGCCGACGGGTCCTGCTCCTCCTCATCGACGGAATGAGTGCGGCGATCGCAGCCGAACTGGGTGAGGAACTGCACGCACACTGGTCCGAGTTCGACCCGCTGCAGGGCGCGACCGGAGCACCGGTGAGGCGTGCCGTGGCCGCTGCGCTGCCCACCCTCACCACCGTTTCCCGCACCTCGCTGTTCGCCGGCACCCTGATGAAGGGCGACCAGAACGACGAGAAGCGGCTCTTCCCCCAGCACCCGTGCTGGAAGGGGGCCCCTGCGGCTGTCTTCCACAAGGACGATCTGCGCAGCCCCGACACCGGCTCGCCCTTCTCCACCGCCCTGACTGAAGCGCTCGCCGACGAGCGCACCCATGTCGCGGTCGTCCTCAACACCGTCGACGACCGGCTCGCCAAGGAGCAGAAGCTCGGCGACGGCGCTTGGGAGATCAAGGAGATCGGCGGCCTGGAACCGCTGCTGCGGGCCGCCCGCGCCAACGACATGATCGTGCTCCTCACCTCCGACCACGGCCATGTGGTCGAGCGACGCGGCAGCAAGATCGACACGGCCACCGGCGCCATAGGGTCGGCCCGTCACCGCGCCCCCGGCGGACCCGTCGCACCGGCCGAAATTGAGCTGTCCGGACCGCGGGTAGTCTGGCCGGAGCCCGGATCGCGGATCGTCGCGCTGCGGGACCACGACGCGCGGTACACCGCGCTGAAGGCGGGCTACCACGGCGGGGCAACCCTCGCCGAGTTCACCATCCCCCTCCTCGCCCTACTGCCGTTCGGCGCGGAGCCACCTACGGGGTGGCGGGAGCTGGGCGACCTTACGCCCGCATGGTGGGAGCAGGACAACGACGCCACCACCGGACTCGAGGCCGAGACGAGGGCCGGAGCCGATGCCATCGCAGCACCCGAGGCCACCGCTGCACGTCCAAGCCGCAAGCAGGCCAAGAAGTCACCCCCGCCCGTGACAGAGGGCGCTATCAGTCTCTTCGGCGAGGACGAGGTCGCACCCTCCGCACCACAGGAACCTGTCGCCCCTGTAGTGAAGCCCGCGGCTGTACCCGTCTCCGATCAAACAGAGGACCCTGCCACCGCACTGGTGAATCGCCTCATGGCCACCGAGCTGTACCAGGAACAGCTGGCACTGCTCGCCCGTGTGCCACGCGACAAGGCGGTCCTGCCGAAGGCTCTGGCCGCGCTGGTCGAAGCGGGCACCCTGCCCATGACCGCCCTGGCCGAACGCGCCAGCCAGCCCGCCACCCGAGCCCCTGGCCTCGCCGCGACCCTGGCCCAGCTCCTCAACTATGACGGCGCCCAGATCCTGGAAATTCTCCCCGACAACCGCACCCTGCGCCTGCACCGGGGCCAGATGATCGAGCAGTTCGGACTGTGAACCGGGGGTCTGCGGCCATGCCGGGCGGTGCAGTCGGCCCGCCCGGCCGCTCCGAGCACCGGCGCCGCGGTGCACGGCCGGGTGTCCGGCCAGGTGGCCAGCCGGATGGGAGACTATTCGGGTGAACGCGTTTGGATCTTCAGCATCCGGGGCTACCACCCCGGTCAGCGCGGTGCGGCGGCGTGCTGTCGTGGACGCGCTGCGGCGCGGCGCCGTCCCCGAGAGCGGCCTCGACCTGCTCGCCACCGGACTAGACCGCTTCGAGCGGGCCGTCGATGAGGAACTGGACACTGCCGCCGCAGGCGGTTCGGTGTTCAAGGCCGTGCGCGGCGAGTACGGATCCGGCAAGACCTTCTTCACTCGCTGGCTCAGCGAGCGCGCCAAACGGCGCACCTTTGCCGTGGCCGAGGTGCAGGTGTCAGAGACCGAGACCCCACTACACAAGCTGGAGACGGTCTACCGGCGACTCACTGAGCGCCTGGCCACCGCCAGCTTCCCGCCCAGCGCCCTGCGGCCGGTCGTAGACGCCTGGTTCTACGCACTCGAGGAGGATGCACTCGCCGACGGCGCGAGCGAGAGCGAGCTGCCACAGGCCGTGGACCGGCTGCTCACTGCCCGTCTGGCCGAGGTGTCCCGACACGCCCCCGCGTTCGCCACCGCCCTGCGCGGATACAAGCAGTCCCTGGATGCCGGCGACGAGGCCACCGCCGCTGCGGTGATGGCCTGGCTCGGCGGCCAGCCGCACGTCGCCGCAGCCGCCCGGCGCAGTGCAGGCGTCCGCGGTGACCTCGACCACTTCGGTGCCTTCGGCTTCCTTCAGGGCCTGCTCACCGTGCTGAGAGACGCCGGGCACGCCGGCCTCGTCCTCGTCCTGGACGAAGTAGAAACCCTGCAACGGGTCCGCTCCGACGCCCGCGACAAAGCACTCAACGCGCTGCGGCAGCTCATCGACGAGGTCCACTCCGGCCGCTTCCCCGGCCTGTATCTCATCATCACCGGCACGCCCGCCTTCTACGATGGGCAACAGGGCGTACAGCGACTCGCACCGCTCGCCCAGCGCCTCGCCACCGACTTCACCACCGACCCCCGCTTCGACAACCCGCGGGCCGTCCAGATCCGGCTGCCCGGATTCACCGAGGCATCACTGACCGGCCTGGGCGCCACCATCCGCGACCTGTATACCGAAGGCTCCCAGTCCCCCGACAGGATCAAGCAGCTTGCCGACGACGCCTACCTCACCGACCTGGCCCGGGCTGTGGGCGGGGCACTGGGCGGGAAGGTCGGAGTCGCACCACGGCTGTATCTGAAGAAGCTGGTTGGCGACGTACTCGACCGGATCGACCAGTTCCCCGACTTCGACCCGCGCAGGCACTACAAGCTGACCGTGGGCAGCAGTGAGCTCACCGCCACCGAACGGAACTTCGCCGCGCCCGCACCGGCCGCCTCGGCTGACGACCTCGACATCGACCTCTGACGCCCCAGTTCCCGAAGTCCCGAACTCTGACGAACAGCCCTGGAGTTGCAGACGTGCAGGAGCAGCCGCGCGGCACTGACCCGCTGGAGCGCCTTGACCCGGTAGTCCTGCACCACATCGTCAACACGCTCGGGTGGCCCGATCTGCGCCCGCTGCAGAAGGCGTCCGTGCACCCGCTGATGAACGGTGAGGACGCGGTCCTGCTCGCGCCGACGGCGGGCGGGAAGACGGAGGCCGCCACCTTCCCCCTGCTGTCCGCCATGCGAGAGCAGCGCTGGACCGGCACCTCCGTCCTCTACCTGGCCCCGCTCAAGGCGCTCCTGAACAACCTGGTGCACCGGGTCGACAGCTACGCCCAGTGGCTGGGGCGCCGAGCCGCCCTCTGGCACGGCGACACCCCCGAGTCCGTACGCCGTCGCATCCGCACCGAATCCCCCGACTTCCTGCTCACCACACCCGAGTCGCTCGAAGCGATGCTCATCAGCGTCAAGACCGACCACGCACACATGCTGGGCCGGGTGCGTGCCGTCGTCGTCGATGAGGTGCACGCCTTCGCTGGGGACGACCGCGGCTGGCACCTGCTTGCCGTGCTCGAACGCCTGGAACGGCTCGCCGGCCACCGCATCCAGCGCATCGGGCTGTCCGCCACAGTCGGCAACCCCGACACCCTGCTCACCTGGCTCCAGGGCGCACGCCCCGCCGACCGCCCTGGCCGGGTCGTCGCCCCCGGCGTCACTCTGCCCGCCACAACTGGCACCAGCGAACACCCGCGCCCCGCAGGGGAGGTGGAGCTCGACTACGTCGGATCGCTCGCCAACGCCGCCAAGGTGATCTCCGCCCTGCACCGAGGCGAGAAACGGCTCGTCTTCTGCGACTCTCGCAAGCAGGTGGAAGAACTCGGTGCGGCACTGCGCGCCCGCGACGTCACCGTGTTCCTCTCACACGCCTCACTGTCCACCGACGAACGCGCACGCTCTGAGCAGGCATTCGCCGAAGCCCGCGACTGCGTCATCGTGTCCACCTCCACCCTGGAACTCGGCATCGACGTCGGCGACCTCGACCGTGTCATCCAGATCGACTCACCCAGCACAGTGGCCTCGTTCCTGCAGCGCATCGGCCGCACCGGGCGTCGCGCCGGCACATCCCGCAACTGCCTGTTCCTCGCCACCCGACCCGACAACCTGCTCCAAGCCGCCGGCCTGCTCACTCTGTGGGCCCGTGGCTGGGTGGAACCCGTCACCCCGCCCCCCTCACCCCGCCATCTCGTCGCTCAGCAGCTCCTCGCCGTCACCCTGCAGGAACACCGCGTCGGCGACCGGTTGTGGCCCGAGCAGTGGAACGGCCTGGCTCCCTTCGACCAGTCTGCCGCGCCCCTCCTGTCGCACCTGGTCGCGGAAGGCTTCCTCGACAGCGACGGCGGCATGCTGTTCATCGGCTCCGAAGCCGAGAAGCTCTTCGGCCGCCGGCACTTCATGGAGCTGACCGCCTCCTTCACCGCACCCCCCGAGTTCACGGTGCTCGCTGGACGCAGCGAGATCGGCACCACCGACCCCACCGTCCTCACCGAAGAACGACCGGGCCCGCGCCGCCTGCTGCTGGCCGGCCGCAGCTGGCAGGTCACGTTCATCGACTGGGCCCGACGCCGTGCCTTCGTGGAACCCGTCGAGGACGGCGGCATCGCCAAATGGCAGGGCAGCGAAGCCCGCGGCCTGTCCTACGTCCTCACCCGCGCCATGCGCGACGTCCTGCTCGGCACCGACCCCGACGTCCGCCTCACCCGCCGCGCCGTCGCGGCCCTCGCCGAACTCCGCATGGACCGCGCACCCCACGAAGTACACCCGGCGGGCACCCTGCTGGTCCACGACGCGGACGCCACCCGCTGGTGGACGTGGGCCGGCTACCGCGCCAACGCCACCCTCGCCGCCTCCCTCGGCAACCTCGCCGACCCCGTCCAGCGCCCCACCGACACCCATGTCCGGCTCCGCCAGGACCTCTCCCCCACCGACTGGAAAACCGCCCGCACCGAACTCCCCGACTCCCTCACCCTGCCCACCGTCGACCCGCGGGCCGTCCGCGGCCTGAAGTTCTCGGCGGCCCTTCCGCCCCGCATCGCCACCACCACCCTCGCCGAACGCCTCGCTGACTTCGACGGCGCCCTCGCCGCGGCCCGCGAGCCCGTACGGATGGAGTGGGGCAACTGAATAACCCGGCACATGGGCGATCTACTGCCGTTGCAGTTCTTCCCCCTAGCCGATCTGCTACTGGTCTCCGTCAGGAGACGGTCGCAACTCGCTCGGCTCATAGCTGAGTTGATGGCGCGGGCACTGCTGCCGTTCATACGGTAGATCGTGATGCTCGACAGGAACTGCTGCTTGATGTCCAGGATGCGTTGCCGCTCCTTCTCTTCAATCCCGCTGATCCACACCTCAATGTGTTCCGGCAGCTTGAAGGCCAGACGATAAGCGCCCTCGTCTTCTCGCGGGGAAAGCGTCCACTCAGCAGTTGCGCCTTGCCCCGACCGACGCAGCCGCACAGCGTGGTCGGGGCACTGTTCAGCGTAGGAGAGGAACTGCTCCTGATCCTCGGCGACCAACGGCAGGACGAACGGGGCCGCAGGGAAGCCCAGCAACAGCTCAGCCGCAGCGTGCTGTTCCAGGGTGTCGACAAACTGGGCAAGGATCACAGAGGCAGCAGCCTTGAACTGCTCGGCGTTGGTATCGACCGGCAGCGGCGGCACCCCGGTCGGCCATGTATCGAGAGCCTCGCGGAGCACCTTGCGCATCCACGCCACAGGGAAGCTGGCGACGGCATGGGCGTTCTGCGCCGAATAAAGGCTGGCCGCAGCGATCCGGATCGCCTTGCGCAGCCATGTGAAGGACTCCCCGGACAAGTCCACCAACGAGATCTGGTGGGCGAGGGCATACTGCTGGGCGCTCTGAGTGAACCCGTTGGCGGAAAAGAGCGCGTAGGTGTACTGGTAGCGCCGCCGGGGCCGGGTACCAGCATGACTCATGAAGTTTTCGTTGACGTCGTGCAGGACGCCGTGCGCATTGCGCACGACCTCCAGTTCGCACGGGGTCGAGTAGTGCTTGGCTTCCAGGAACAACCGCACGGGGAGGGAGAATGCGGGGGTGAAAGCGAACTCACCAAGCACGTCCACCTGATGGACCGCGCCACGGCCACGGACACGCAGAGCGCCACCCGATCCAATGAGTTCGGCATCGTCCTGTCGATAGTCGACGAGCAGACGGTAGCCGCTGTGCCGGAGCAACCAGGCCAGGGCCTCCTCGAGCAAGTACCCCCGCAACGCGGACCTCTTTGCCATGCCCTTGCCCCACCCCTGCCGTTCACCGAACTTGCCAGATGTGATTTTCTCACCCTCTCCTGGACCCCACCGGACCTATCCCGTATCCACCGCCACTTGCACACCGGATTGCCGCGGCCGTGCGAGCGCATGGCGTGCGAGTCTCCGCGACGAACCCCATCCGCGCTCAGCTCTCCAGATCCCCGTCATAGATGCCACCCACGCCTTTCGGCCAGCCACCGCAGCGTGACCTCGCCACACCAGGTCTGGTGCTGGCGAATGTGTGGAGACCAGTCCGCCGGCGGGTGCGCCCCCGAGACTAGAAAGAAGCCGGACAGAGCGGCGAGCGCAGCATCGAGCTGGTCGTCATCCACTTCGCGGGCTGTGGGGTGAGCCTGGAAGATCGCGGTCGCATCGTGGCCGTCGGCGTACGCGGAAGCCAACAGGAGCACCAGGTCGAACCAGCTGGCCCCCAGACAGGGCCAGTTCCAGTCACAGATCCACGCGCTGCCGTGCGCGTCGAGGAGGACGTTGTCCTGGCGCAGGTCGTGGTGCAGGACGGCGGTCCCGGCCACCGCCGACCGCCATGCCGATTCCAGCTCGGCTAGCGGATCCAGCATGTCGAAGGGCACCCAACCGGAGAGGGAAAGTGTCGGGCCGGGGGCCCCGGAGGCCAGGGTGCGCCAGTCGTCGAAGTCGCCACCGTCGCCGACCGGCTTCAGTCCAACCTGCTCAAGCTCCCCGGACGGCGTTGCGAGTGCCTCGGCGGTGACCGCGTACGCAGCAAGGGTGGCGTTGAGGTCGTTGGCCTTCCAGGGGGCGGCGGGCATGTGGCCGCCTTCGACCGCGTCGAAGGCGAGCACGAGCCACCCCTCGCACTCGTCCATCCACTGGATGCGGGGTGCTGGCACGGTTGGCGGTAGCGCCTTGTTGATCACGGCCTCTCGTTGGTAGCAGTCGGCCACCACGGTATTGTTCCGGACGTCGACGGCTTTGACGAACTGGGAGCGGTGGGCGCTTCGGACCACGGCTGCGTACCCGCTGGTGAAGCCGCCTCCGGCGCTCTCCTCGGCGTGTGCGGCACCACCGAGGTGGCGTTCAATGAGGTCGCGGACGGGTCGAGGAAGCTGGGACCAGCGAGGGCGTGCGGCCGTGGAACTGTACTGAAGTCGGGGAGTGAGGATCTTCGGCATGCAGCCAGGGTGAGGGAACGCTCGCCTGTACGCGACAGGTTTCGTGACGCCGTCCCTGCCCCGGCTCGGCGAGGAACACGGCGAGGTCAGGATCGTGAGATAGCTGTCGGAGCGGAGCCCGTGGGCGGATGGTACATGCTGGGCCGCAGCATTGGTCCCGTGAGCTCAGGTGGAGCTTGCAGGCCATCCAGCAGTTGGATGATCTTATCGATGTTGGTCAGCTTGCGGGCTCCGGACTCGAGCATCGATAGGAAGGACTGGCTCAGGTCGGTGAGTGCGGCTACGTCTTCTTGTCGGACTTCGCCGTACTGTCTGATCAACTGGCACATGCGCCCGAATTCGCGGTTAATCAAGGCTTCCCGGACATCAGGTAACTGCCAGATGTCCATGGGAATGCTGCGCTCGGGCGGCCGGTTGTCGCGGCTGCAACTGGAGCACACCTCGTCCTTGTTGTATCGGCTCAGACGGCATTGGCAGAGGCTGCAGAGCCGGGTACCACTGGTCAGCGCAGGAGTGCTACTCGCGGCGCTCGTGACGATGTGCTCCGTGCCCAACGGCGTGAGGGCTACTCCTGGCGAGCATCGAGACGAGTGGTCGCTGCTGCCGCCTACCCCTTCCGCGCGCGAGTTCGGGCAGCCGTTCGGCCTGTAGCCTCGGGGCCTCGTGCCGGGGAGCGTCGCGCTTAATGCCTGATCGGGCATCCGTTCCCTCCGGTGGTCGGTCATGCCCTCAGACTGGTGCCAGTCAAGGCAAAGGGCCCGGACAGACTGTCCGGGTCCAGTTCCTCACGCTTGCAGTCATTTTGAGGGGAATATCACGAGACGGCCCTTCTGGCCTGGTCCAGTACGGCTTCCCAGGGGTATCGGCGACCTGGCATTCCAGCCCTCGGCTCAGCGAGTGGCCATACTTCGTCTCCGTAGATCAACCTCACCCCTGAGTCGTGAAGGGCTTTGATATGTCTCTCCCACGCGGGGTGCCGGGCGTGGGCGGCATTCACCCGGGGCCAGACGACTACCGGCAGGTTCAGTGTCCCGATGGCTTCGTTGACCTGTGTCAATGCCTGGCTGTCTGAGATCCCCAGGGCGAGCTTGGCGACGGTGTTGGCGCTCGCCGGGGCGACGACGAAGCAGTCCACTGGCGGATGGGGCCGGGAGTCGCCCGGCAGGCGTGGTTCAGACCGGACAGGGAGGCCGGTCAGCCCTTCGAGCTCTGCGGTCTCCCCGCTCGCGCGGAGCCACTGACCTGCGGTTGGCGTGAGCGTGACCGCGACCGTCCAGCCCTGTTCGAGCGCGGGGACCACGAGCCCTGTACGCAGTTCCTCGATCCCGCCGGCGCTCGATCCGACGACGCCCAGCACCTTGCCTTGCATCGAATTCACTGCACCGCCCTGCATCGCTGGGCCATGGCCAGCAGCTCGGACGAGTGGCTGCCGCCCGTGACCGGGGACTGTTTCCTCAAATCGCGAAGGGTCTCGCGTACACGTGGATTGTTCCGCACGAGCTGCGGCGAAGTGCGTTCGGCCTCCCGCAGTTCGCCGAAGGAGTCGTCGACGCGTCCTCTGAGGGACAGGGCGCGGGCGTAGTCGATGCGATGGGAGACGGCGCGTTCCGCCGGCATGTGGGAGACGTCGATGCCGCCGTGCTCGACGACGTACGGGATGTTCTCCAGGTCCAGCTCGATCGACAGGCGGTGCAGCTCGACGTTGGTCGGACCGAAGCAGGTCTGCCAGTGGTTCTCATCGGAGCCGAGCTGATCGGCAAGCCGATTTGCTTTATCCAGCAGGGAGTGGGCGGTGGGGCGATCCTGGTGACGGGCGGCGGCCACAGCGGCTCGCAGATGAATCATGCCCAGAAGGCTCAAAGCTGCCGGATCGTCGTCACGCACCTGCCTGGCGAGCCAGGCAGCGGCGGTATTGCCGAGTTCGAGGGCGTCCTCGTAGCGCCCGTTGGCCAGCAGCGCGTGCGTACCGGATCGGGCGGCCGAGACGAGTGACAGCGGGTCCTCGGATTCGTCGGCGGCACGCATGGCGCGCTCGGCCGCGAGCCAGGACAGGTCGGACTCGCCGACCTTGGCGAGTGTGGTTGCCGCCAGGTGATGTGTACGAGCCGAGACGGCGAGACCGCGTCTCCGCTGATCACCAGGCGGAAGGTCTTCCAGCTCCTGGGCGGTCCTGAGCAGACCGGGCAGGGCGGCGATGACATCCCCAAGAACGCCGGCCTGGTAGTCGCCCCAGCTGCGTTCGACGAAGACCCGCACGAGGTCCGGCTGAGGCAACTGCCGCTCCGCCGTACGACCGAACAGCAGCTTGGACAGACGCCGAGGGCTCATCAGCGCATCGCGGACGGCCGGCACGTCGTCCATGTGCTTCTCCCCGTCCTCCATCAGGACGGGCTGACCCATCAAGTCGCCCAGCGGGACCCGCAGTACACGAGCGAGCTCGGCGAGCTTGTCGATCCTCGGCGGCTTGCGCACACCTCGCTCGATCTTCGACAGCCAGTCGGTGCTGTGCCCCACGAGCCCGGCGAGCACAGGCTGCGTATAGCCCCGGCGCTCACGGTAGAACGCGATCCGCTCTCCGACGCTGAGCTGATCCCCAAGACCACGCATGCGCGCTGCCTCCCCGACGGTTGGTCCGTCATCCACGTTAGCGGCCGATCAGGCCCTCGAGATCAGGGAGCGATTCGGGCTGCCGTGCCGTGCTCAACATCCGCTATCGGGCCTAGAACGGGCCGGACACTCTGTCCGGCTACACCAACGAGTCCACGAGGAGCCAGACCGTTGCACGTCCGCGGACAGGTACCTGCACGACAGCCAGGCGACGGACCTGAAGCCCGAGTAGTTGGTGGAGTCATTGGGGAGGCGGTGTCCTGACCGCCCCCGTCGCCTCGCCCCGTCGGAAAACCACGGGCGCAGTCCGTGAACACGCGGGAACGTGAGGCATGCGCCCGGACGACTGGCACCTCACCGATGACGTCGACAGCTTCATAGCCCGCGCATGAGACTTCCTGCACTCGCGCCCAGCCCTGCACACCATCCCCCTGACAGTGACCGAGGCGCTGCGCACGCGCGGACCGCACGCATACGGCGCCGAAGCCCCGCCTTCGGCATGCTGGAGAGAGCGGGTGAGATCCGCGCAACCTACTTCCGAACCCCGCCCCGCCGCCTGAATCTCACCCTCTCACTCCAGAGGAGACCGACACCCTCGCCGCCCATCTGGCCAGCCTTGGCCACGCCCTCCCTGGCGTCAGTGCAGACCACGAAACCGCCACCGCCTTCGCCGAGGCTTGGCAGCGGCACACCGGCGCGACGCCGACGCTCCGCGAGCAGCAGCGCCTGTACCGCCTCGGCACGCTGACCCCGCCAGAGCCGTATCCGGGGCCGAATCGCTGGCGAACAGGACCGCGATCAACTCATTTGCCATTACGGAGAGTTCGTCGCGGACATCGGAGGAACTGCCTCCGCGGAGGCCAGCTCCTGGGCCGACACGCGCATCACCCACGGACGAGTCACGTTCGGGGAGACCCCGGACGGCGCCCCCGTCTCCATGGCGGGCACGACCCCGATGGCCGCCGGCCAGATCAGAGTGGCCCCCGTCTACACCCCGGCCCTCCTGCGCGGCCGCGGCTACGCGGGCGCCGCGACGGTCGAGGTCAGCCGGGCGGCACTGGCTGCGGGTGCGGCGGAGGTGCTGCTGTTCGCGGACCTGGCCAACTCCACCAGCAACGGCCTGTAGCAGCGGATCGGGTACCCGCCCCGTGACGGACTTCGCGGTGTACAACTTCAAGGAAGCTCGCGCTCGCTGGCGGCATTGCATCCGGTAAGCAAAAGCCTCAGGTCACGGCGAGTGAGTCCTGAGGCTTCTACAGGGCCGCCTTCGGGATTCGAACCCGAGAGCGACGCATTACGAGATCACCAGTGATCGTGACGCGTGGTGCCGTCCCGTGCCGCATATACGGCTTCTTACGGCAGCTCCACCTCGACCGTCAGCTCGGCGGCGTCGTCGTCGGCCCGGAGTTCAAGCTCGGACACATTGCCGGCCGCCTTGATGTCCGAGCTCAACAGCGCGATGCTCTCCAGCACCTCGGCGGGCGCCTGGACCACGACCCGGGCGACTTCCGCGCGCATCGACAGCTTCGCGGTGGACTTGGCCTTGCGGACGACGGCGATCGCCGAAGCGGCGACGTCGGCCAGCTCCGGCCGCCCGTCGGCGGCACCCGCCGAAAGCTCCTCGAGCGACGGCCACGCGGCCAGGTGCACCGTGGAGTCATGGGTCCACGACCAGGTCTCCTCCGTGGTGTAGGGGAGCACGGGCGCAAACATCCGGGTCACGATGTCGAGTGCGGTGCGCAGCGTGGCCCGGGCCGACTCTGCGCCCTCCTCGCTGCCCTTGCCGTAGGCGCGCTCCTTGACCAGCTCGACGTAGTTGTCGCAGAAGAACCAGAAGAAACGCTCGATGCCGTCCAGCGCCGAGGTGTAGTCGAACCCCTCGAGCGCGGCCGTCGCCTCGCTCACGGTCCCGGCCAGCTTCGCCAGCAACGCCTTGTCCAGCGGATCTGTGGTCTCCGCTCCGGCATCTGGGGCAGGCAGCGAGAGCACGAACTTGCTAGCGTTGAGCAGCTTCACCGCGAGCCGCCGGCCGATCTTCATCTGCTGCGGGTCGAAGGCGGTGTCGGTCCCCGGACGGCCGCTCGCCGCCCAGTAGCGGACCGCGTCCGCGCCGTACTCGTCCAGCAGATGCCCGGGTGTGACCACGTTCCCCTGAGACTTGGACATCTTCTTGCGGTCCGGGTCGAGGATCCAGCCGGAGAGCGCGGCGTGCTTCCACGGGGTGGTGCCGGCTTCCAGGTGGGACCGGACCACGGTCGTGAACAGCCACGTGCGGATGATGTCGTGCGCCTGGGGGCGCAGATCCATCGGGAAGACCTGCGCGAACAGCTCCTGGTCGGAGAGCCAGCCGCAGGCCAGCTGGGGGCTCAGCGAGGAGGTCGCCCAGGTGTCCATGACATCCGGTTCGCCCATGAAGCCGTTGGGCTTGCCCCGCTGGTCCTCCGTGAAGCCGGGCGGACAGTCGCTGGACGGGTCGACCGGAAGCATCGACTCGTCGGGGACGATCGGCTCGCGGTAGTCCGGCTGGCCCTCCTCGTCCAGTGCGTACCAGAGCGGGAACGGCACCCCGAAGAAGCGCTGACGGCTGATCAGCCAGTCGATGTTGAGACCCTGGACCCAGTCGTTGTAACGGGACTGCATATGCGACGGGTGCCACTGGATCTCATCGCCACGGGCGAGGAGGGCGTCGCGGTGCTCGACGGTCCTGATGAACCACTGCCGACTGCTGACGATCTCCAGGGGCTTGTCGCCCTTCTCGAAGAACTTGACCGCACGCGTCGTCGGACGGGGGTCGTCGATCAGACTGCCGTCGGCCCGCAGCTCCTCAACGAGGATCTCCCGGGCGGTGTGCACCGTCTTGCCCACGATCTTGTCGTAGATCGCCTGCGCCCGCTCGGCGTCCTCGCTCGGCAGGGTCTCGAAGTCCAGCGCGAGCAGCCTGCCGTTGCGGCCGATGACCGTACGGGTCGGAAGCTGGAACTCGCGCCACCACATCACGTCGGTCATGTCGCCGAAGGTGCAGATCATCGCGATGCCGCTGCCCTTCTCGGGGTCGGCGGCCCGGTGGGCGACCACCGGAACCCGGACACCGAACAGCGGCGAGACGACCTCCTTGCCGAAGAGCGGCTGGTACCGCTCGTCGTCGGGATGCGCGACCAGCGCCACGCAGGCCGGAAGCAGCTCGGGCCGGGTCGTCTCGATGAAGACGTCCTCGGATCCGTGCTTGAACGTCACCCGGTGGTACGCCCCCGAGGCATCCTTCTCGATCACCTCGGCGTTGGCGACCGCCGTCTGGAACGACACGTCCCACATCGTGGGCGCCTCGGACTGGTACGCGTCACCGCGCTGGAGCAGGTTCAGGAACGCCGCCTGCGAGACCCGCTGGGCCTCCTTGCCGATGGTCGTATACGTCATCGACCAGTCGACCGAGAGCCCCAGCTTGCGCCAGAGCTCCTCGAAGACAAGCTCGTCCTCGGTGGTGAGCTTCTCGCACAGCTCGACGAAGTTCTGCCGCGAGATGCTGATCGCGGGGGCCTTCTTGTCCTTGCCCGTCCGCTCGGCGACGGGCGTCGGCGCCGTGAAGTCCGGGTCGTACGGCAGCGACGGGTCGCAGCGCACCCCGTAGTAGTTCTGCACCCGGCGCTCGGTCGGCAGACCGTTGTCGTCCCAGCCCATGGGGTAGAAGACATGCTTGCCGCGCATCCGCTGAAAACGGGCGACGATATCGGTGTGGGTGTAGCTGAAGACATGCCCCACGTGGAGGGAGCCGCTGACCGTGGGCGGCGGAGTGTCAATCGAGAATACGGCGTCACGACTGCCCGGCCGACCGAAGCGGTATACGTCGGCGTCGCTCCAGAACTGCGACCACTTCGATTCCAGCTCGTCGAGCGAGGGCTTCTCCGGAAGCGGAGACCCATAGCGCGTCACGCCGACACACCCTTCCCAGTCATTCCCGCACCTTGAGACCGGCCGGACGGCGAACCCCGCCGGCGGCGACTTCGGCACGGATCCTCAGCGATATCAATGAGTCGCTACTCGACCCCGTGCTTAGTGTAGGGCCCCGGGCACAAGTCCCTAGCCGCGCAACGGACTCGACGCGGCCTCGATCTTCGAACGGCCACGACGGCGGCTTCCGCCCTGACATGACGATGAAGGAGAGACCTTGGCTGGAGCACTCGGGCCGGCGGCCGGGCAGGCCCGACCCCGCACAGCTGTGACCGCCACCGCCGACCAGTGGATAACCACCGGCGTGACCGGTACCGCAACTGACGCGGGCATCCGGTTGTTCTGTTTGGCCCACGCGGGCGGCGGCACATCCCTGTTCCGCCCCTGGCGAGCGCTCGGCCCCGGAATCGATGTCCACCCAGTTCTCCTGCCGGGGCGCGAGTCCCGCCTTCACGAGCCGCCGGTCCACCGCATCGAGCAGCTCATCGAACCTCTCTACGATGCCATCAGCGGGTACCTCGATCGGCCCTACGCGTTCTTCGGGCACAGCATGGGCGCGATCGTCGCCTACGAAATGGCCCGCCGGTTCAGCGGCGGGCCGTTCGGGGATCCCCTGTGCCTCATGGTGTCGGGCCGTTGCGCCCCTCACCTGCAATCCACACGCCCGCAATTCTCGGCCCTGTCGGACCCGGAGTTCGTCGACGCGCTGCGCGACCTCAACGGCACACCCACCGAGATCTTCGACGAGCCGGAGTTGCTGGAGCTGTTCCTTCCCGCTCTGCGAGCGGACTTCGAGCTCAACGAGCTCTACCGGCCGTTGCCCGGCCCTGTGCTGTCCTGCCCGGTCACCGCCTACGTGGGTGCTGACGATCCCAAGGTGAACAGGGCCGAGCTGGCCCACTGGCACGAGACCACCGCGGGTCCGTTCACCTTGCGGGCCTTCGACGGCGACCACTTCTATCTCAAGGGCGGCCGTTCGGACGTCCTGCGCGCCATTGAGGACGATCTCAGGCGCTGTGGCGCCCCACGACGCGAGGCCTGACCGACGGCGAGGCCCGCGCCAGGCCCAGCCGGCTGCGCGGGCCGGGCCTGGCCAGGAGCAGATGGTCCGACGGAACCCCGACGCCTCCGTGGCGTCAGACGGTGGTGCCGGCGTCGTCCGACATGCTGCGGGCCATGCTCCAGTAACCGATGGTCCGCACCATTCCCATGGCGCGGTTCAGGCGCATGACGGGCTCGTTGGTTTCGTCACTGAGTGCCGTGACAACCTGAGCACCGGCGCGTCGGGCCTCGGCCAGCTGGGCGGCCTTCACCGCTTTCCCGACCCCGCGTTTGCGGTGGTCGGGGTCCACACCCGTGAAGATCGTGTGCCAGACCGACCCACCGGCCTCCGGAGCCAGCACCGACAGTCCGCAGGGGATCCTCTCCTCGCCATCGGCCAGCTCGGCCAGCTCGGCCAGGAAGATCATCGCTCCGCGCGGAATGGCCTGCAGGACAGAGCCCATGTCGACGCTCGCCCCTGTGCCGAACGGGACGGGAAAGCCGATGAGGCACCGGCTCGCGACTGCGGTCAGCAGCTCCGTCTCCGTCTCCACGTCGACCCGGCGCATGCGCACCACGGGCCCGTCGGCCACGTTCGCGAGCCGGCTCCGGAGTTCCTCCTCCCGCTCGGGGACGTCGATCTTCCAGCCGACGCTGTGGTTCGTCACCGCGAGGCCGTACCGCTCGGCGAACCGCCGCCCGCGCGGGAGATCGTCGCGCAGTGCGCACGTAATCGCCCTGAAGCCGGAGCCGTCACCGAGCGCCGCGGCGATCTCGCCGGCGAGTACGGTCCCGATGCCCTGTCCGCGCTCGGCCTCCGTGACCACCACCCGGACCGACGCGGTGCCGGGGAGACTGGGCACCACGGTGAGCGCTGCCGCACCGATGACGGCGCCGCCCCGGTCCGCCACCAGCGCGTGGTTGACGTGATCGGGTCCCTCGGCGGTCAGCAGCTTGCGCAGCTGGATGCGGTTGTCGTAGGCGCTGGAGGTTGTGAGCAGCTCCACGGCGTCATCGACGTCCGCGGACTCCAGTGCTCGTACCACTACGCCCGGGATCGAGCGGTGTTCGGTCAACGGGGTACTCCTGATCGCGTGTAGGTGGGCATGCTGAAGGCCGGCCGCGTGATGGTGGCGGGGGCGGCCAAGCCCAGGATTCTTCATCGGGATGGGTGACCCGCTCATGACCAGGGGCGCGGACCGATGACCGCCCCACGCTCGCTGACGCTGATCGCCATCGCCGGGCAGGTGTCCGCGGCGTCGAGCAGGGCCTCGTCCGGCTCTACGCCGCCGGTCACGGGCCGGGCGTGTGCTCCGTCCAGCGTGAATCGGTCCGAGGCGAGGGCCACGCACACACCCGAGCCGATACAGACGTCCGGGTCCACCTCGACGTTCCACGTCACGGGTCACCAGCCAACGGGCATGATCCGGGGTGCACGAACGACCGTCGGGGTCTTCCAGACGACCTCACCTGCCATCGTCAGGCCGGGCAGCTTGGCGAGCAGGGCGCGCAGCGCCTCCTGCAGTTCAAGCCGGCTGAGCCCGGCGCCGGGGCAGTGGTGCACACCGTGACCGAAGCCGACGTGCTGCCGGTTCTCCCGGTCGAACACGAGCGCCTCCGGGGCGTCGAACTGGAGCACGTCACGGTTGGCGGCGCTGACCGAGACGAGCACGGGCTCACCGGCACGCACCAGGACTCCGCCGACCTCGACGTCCTCCTTGGCGTAACGGGGAAAACTTCCCCCCGCGGCGAGGAGCGGAACGAACCGGTTCAGCTCCTCCACGGCGTCGGGTATCAGCTCGGGATCCTTCCGCAGCTGCTCACAGTTCTCCGGGCGCTCCAGGAGCACATGGACGAAGTTGGAGATCTGACTCGCGGCGTTCTCGTGTCCGGAAGTGAGGATCCCGGTCGACACCTCGGCCAGTTCGAGGTCCGACAGCTGGGCGGTCGCGTTGCTGATCTCGATCAAACGAGACGCCATGTTGTCGGTGGACGTCTTGCGATGCTCCTCGATAAGCCCCCGCATGTACTCCCGCATCCGCATGCGGACGCCGCCGAACTCCTCGACGGTCAGCGGGCTCGTCGACAGCCATGCATCGCTCCAGGACCGGACCATGGGGCGGTCGGCTTCCGGCACACCGAGCAGCTCGCACATCACGGTGAAGGGCAACGGCATGGAGAAGCCCTCGACCAGATCCGCCGGTTGCCCGTCGGCGACCATGTCGTCGATCAGTCGCTCCGCAATCTCCCGCACCCGCGGCCGCAGCTCCTGGGCCCTGCGCGGGGTGAGTGCCTTGGCGACCAGGGCGCGCAGATAGGTGTGCTCCGGTGGGTCCATGCTCAGGATGCCGACGAGGTTGTTGTCCGGTGTCAGCCGTGGCGCGTCCTTCACCGCGGCCATCGCCCGGCTGAAACGCGCGTCTCCCATCACGAACCGGGCGTCGGCGTACCGCGTCACCAGCCAGGTCGGCTCGCCGTACGGCAGCTGGACGGGAATCAGGCCATCCGCCTCTCGCGCGGCCGCATACGCCTCGCTCAGGGCCAGGCCGTCGTCGCCTTCGAACGGGTAGGCCACAGGTTCGTCGTGGACGGGAAGGGTCATGGGCAAAGCTCCACGGTTCGGTTCGTCAGACAGCTGGATCGAGCAGAGCGCCTTCGGCGCCCCATTCACGTACTCGCGTCATTCGGCTGTGGGGTGAACTCACCCGGCGACGCCCTTGTACATCTCCTCCAGCGGCTGGTGACCGTCCCAGTCAGGGTTGAATACCGCCTTGAACCTCTCCTCGCTCCAGGACCCGCCTGAAACCTCGATGAGCCGTTGCACGAGGGTGCGGCAGAAGATTTCATAGCTCCGCTCGTCCGCCGGGCCCTCCAGCGTCCAGTCCCTCGGCTCGTACACCTTCGGCATCAAGGTCTCGTCCTGGTCGAACTCGGCCGAGTCGAGGAACACGCCCTCGTTGTTCGTGTAGTACTTCTCGTCGCGATCGATCAGCTCGACGAACTCTTCGGTGAGGCGGTCCGCCGAGCTCAGCAGCCGGGCCAGCTTTCCGCCCATCACCGTTGCGTCGCAGGGGCAGTCGGTGCCGTGGGTCCGGGAGAACTTGAGCAGGATCCGGTGGTCTTCGAGCGCGTCCGGGACAATGCGGTTGTAGTAGACCCGGGTGCGAAGGGCCAGCCAGGCTGCCCAGGCGTCGAAAGAGCCGCGAGAGATGTAGTGGCCGAACGTGTTGAGGAGCTTCTCGTAACGGCTACGGACCCGGATGTCGAAGTGGTGCACGAAGGCCAGCAGCTCAGCCGTCCTTCCTTCCCGGTCGGACGTGATGAACTCACCGATGAGCTTGTTGTTCTCGGTGAAAAGCCATGAGGAAGTGGCGAACATGGGATCGAGGACCGTCGCCGCATTGCCTGTCAGGAACCACCGGTCCTCCGAGAACTGCTGCTTGGCGAGGCGTGCGAGCCTCTCGCGCGTGCCGAAACTGCGAAGCATCGGGTCCGGCCCGAGGACGTCACGCAGGGCACGGTGCTCGCGAAGGAATGCCAGCAGTTCGTCGCCCGACCCGACAGCGGGCTCCGTGTGACGCCTGTCGAAGACGACACCGATGCTGTACTGCGACTCGGAGAGCGGCAGCAGCCAGATCCAGTAGCCGCGGTACATGAAGTACGTCATCGACGACGCCCGGCCCCAGTGCGGAACGCGATGGCGCCAGTCGCTGTCACCGAGTTCGTCGAGGGACAGGCATCCGTCGAAGCGGGCCCACGAAGCCGCGATCGGATTGCGGTCCTCCTCGGGTACCAGGTCGAGCATGCGGGCGAGAGGGGAGGCCTCGCCTGCCGCGTCCACGAGCCACTTGCAGCGGATGACGCCTGCAGTGGTGCGCACGAGGTGCCCGTTCTCACGGTCGAGCGTGATCGCCTCGGCCGGTGACTCACCAGGACCGCAGTTCAGCACGGCGGTCCCGAGCAGAACCCTGACACCGCTTTCACGGTTCAGCTCACAGAGGTCGCGCTCCACCGCGGGCCGGTCGATCAGATAGGTGGGGATCGGATGGGGCCGCCTGCCACCGATCTCGGACATGCGCTCGATCGACAGGTCCTTCTCGGGCGAATCGAAGAAGAAGCGCATACCCGAACTGACATAGTGGTTCTTGCGCAGGTAAGGACCTATTCGGAGAATGCGATTGGCATAGTTGGTGAACTCCTCACCAGACGATTCATCGAGGCCTGGCGGGAACTCCCTCTCCTTCTCGACCACCACGATGTCCAAATCAGGCTGCTCCAAACGCAGCTGTCGGGCCAGCGTACCCCCGGCCAACCCGGCACCGATGATCAGAACGTCACACGACAGATCTGCATCGCGATTCATCTCTTACTCTCCGTCCATCGAGCGCGGCGCCCTTCTCGGCTTACGCGCGCTGAAAAGTGCCACTGATCCCACGCGCTGAACTTCTACTTCCTCGAACCGGTCCCGCAGAGCCCGCTCCAGGCCGTGCGTCGTATCCGAAGAATTATGGAAGTGCCCGCGTTCGTTGTAGGCCTTGAGCAGCCACCTGGCGATCGCGTTGTGCCGGCCGTCGTGCACGACCGTTGCACCGAAGAGCACACCGTCCTGGTTCATGAGCGGCGCGAGGTGATCGAATACGACGCTCTTCTCGGCGATGGACCCCGGGAGGCAGTGGAGAAGATAGTTCATGCCAATGGAATCAAATTTCGCCAGACCATCTGGTATCGGCTCCAGCACGTTGTAGCGATGGATTTCCGGCGCGTGTCTCCTGGCAGCACCGGCCGCGTAGTCCAGGCTGTTCTCATTGACGTCCATGAGGCCGAGCCGGGGGTTTGCGGTGGGGTACCGGCAGTTCGCGACATAGTACCCAGTACCCACGCCGACATCGAGGTGGTTTCCGGAGACATGCTCGTCGTACATCCGGAGCAGGCGAGGAGTCGAGCATCGCCAGCCGAGCCGGTTACTGAAGCCGAGAACAAAGAATCTGTAGTAGTTGAGCCCCCAGCGCGTATACGCCTGCTGTCCCTCTTGCACTTCTTTGGTCAATTCCATGGCAAACCTCCCGATCCAAACCGAAATTCATTCACAGCAACGCCTCCGTCAACTCTCCGCGTCGACCGACGGAAGGCGACCGGATACGACCCGGGAAATCGCCTCCACGTTCTCCGGTGCCAGCATCGTCACGTGGTTACCGGGCACGCGATGCGTGGCGAGTCCGCCGAGGGCGAGCGGCTCCCACGCAGTGTCCGGGCGCGGGGGGTCGATGCCCGCACGGCGCTCTTCGGCGAGGAAGTACAGGATCGAGCCTTCGTAGGGGCGGGGTCGGTAGGCCCGGAGCGCCTCCATGTTGGCCTGATAGACGTCGATGACTCGTCGGGCAAAGGAGGCGTCCGGATCTCCGGAGCCGAACGCGGCCATGTCCACTTCCTCGCGGTCCGGTGGCATCTGGCCGGGTCCGGGAGAGTCGAAGACGGCCAGCAGGTGCACGGTCTCACCAGCGGCTCGCAGCCGTTGCGCCATTTCCAGGGCGACGAGGCCTCCGAAGGACGCTCCGCCCAGCGCGTAGGGACCGGTGGGCTGCTGTGTACGAAGTCCATCGAGATAGTGCGAGGCCATCGCCTCGATGCTCCGCAGGGGTACCGCCGTACCGTCGAGACCCCGTGCCTGGAAGCCGTACACCGCCTGCTCGGCAGGGAGCAGGCGTGCCAGTTCGCGGTAGAAGAAGACGCTTCCCCCGACGGGGTGCACGAGGAACAGCGGCACGCCGTCCCCGACTCCCCGCTTGAGCAGCACGACTGCGGACTCCCCCGCATCGGTCGCCGGCGTCCGCTCCACGTCCACGAGGAGGGCGAGCTGCGCCGCCGTCGAGGCGTCGAGCACGGCGTGGCTGGACAGCCGGACCCCCAGGCGGGCCTCGGACCGCGCCACGATCCGCATCGCGAGCAGGGAGTTCCCTCCGAGTTCGAAGAAGTTGTCGTGGACACCGATCGGGTGGACACCCAGGGTCTCTTCGAGCTCGGCCACGACCAGCTCCTCGGTCTTCGACCGCGGTGGAACGTACGTGCTGCTCAGGACCGGGCGGGCGTAGCCCATCGACACCGGGGCCGCCACCGCCGCCGTCTCGGTCGGCGTCGGGGACGGACCGGCGGTGGGACGTCCGGGCGCCTCGATCCAGTAACGCTTGGTGTCGAAGGCGTACGTGGGCAGGGGTACGCGGCGTGGTGTGCGGTGTTCGTGGAGTGCGGCCCAGTTCACCGAGG